>CAZQKI010000102.1:0-16121 GCA_964592855.1 uncultured Lentisphaerales bacterium | reverse complement strand
CTCGCAGAGGAAGATTTAAAGCAGCCTGTTTCAGGGACGGGGCACTAGCGCCAACGGCGCGCCGCCATCCCAGCCTGGGGTAATTCCCCGGGAGCTATTCAACGGATGGCGCCGGGTTTGCAGACGCGGATCTCCAATAGATCGTTGGTCAGACTGTAGGTCGGGGCGACACCGGCGTCAACGACCGCGGGGAGCATGATGTTGTTGTTGAAAAGCGTCACGGTGTTGTCGAGCTGGCCGTGCGAGGTGATGATCGTCAGCAGGGATCCCGCCAGCTTGAGTTGCACGGAGTTCGATTCAAGATTGCGGACCGAGAGCGAAACGATAAAGGCATCGCTCAGTTCAACCAACCGGACGGCGGACTTGCTCGGCAGGTGGTTGAAGGGTTGGGTGTAAAGCCATTTCGCAGAAGTCGTCAAACGTCCGGCGTAGCTCACAGGCGTGACTGCCAGTCCGTCGGTCCGGGGGATAGCTACGCCGAAGTCGCCGCCTCCCGGAGGCAAGGCAAGTACGGGAACTGCGGTTTCTTTGCCGCCTTCTTCCCTGCGCAGGATCATGACCGCCAGGCAGACGATTGTCAGCGTCAGCAACAGGTCGATCCGGTGAATTAGCGGGGGGGTCGCCAACATAGGCCTTTCACTCTATTCGATGAGACAATACGCAGTTCTTGTGCCATGACTGCACTTACGGCGTCCTGATGTCAAGAATGGCGCCGTAATGCTGAAGGAATCCGTGGAGAATCTCATTACCGAACAAGCAGCATTGAACTATTGGATAGCGGCTATGCAAGGATGCGACAAGTTGTCGTTGACAGGCGCGTCATTATGTCGCATCTTGAAGCTTCAAGCGGGCCTATCCGCAGGGCATCGCCCATAAGGAATGAAAACTGCTTGATGGATGGCTTGGATGACTAAAACGCAAGTGCTAGAACTGAAACACCGTTCGCCGCTCGGTTTGCTGATCGCCGGCTTTCTGGTGCTGTTTGTCGCCATCTCGGTTCTGATCCTCAACATTCTGGGTCAGGCCAAGCATGACCAAGTCCATACAGCGACGACCGAACTGATGTTTTCCGAGGGAAGCGAGTTGACCCGGTTTCTGGCGGACATGCCGCTCTGGGAGCAGACCAATGGCGTGGCGCTGGCGTGGCTGCGGCTTCCCTTTCTCGTCGATGGACTTCACAAGGCGCACTCCGGGCTGCAATACCTGGAGGTCTCCCGCGATGGCGTGACGCTTTTTCATCGCCAGGTCGGTGATCCTGTACCTGCGGGTTCGCTGATCGCCGCCGCAGCAGGCGCGCCGTCGGTTCGGGCGGAAGATGATGCGCCGGTGACGATTACACGGGAACTTCTGGATTTGTTCGGCGAATCGGTCCCCGTCATTGTCTTCAAGCAAAATGTCCGCCATGCGAACGGCAGCCGGATGCAGGTGGAGATCGGCATGCGCGCGGAATCCGTGGAAGTGCGTGAGCAGAGTTCCATGCAGGCGGTGCGTTGGATCTTGCGGCTGGCCGTGCTGATCCTGATTTTGGCCGCACTCTTCTCCATCACCGTGACGATCATCGCCGTGAAACGGGACCGTCGCATGGAGAAGCGGCAACGCCAGGAGGAGCATCTCCTTTTTTCCGGCATGGTCGCCAACAGCATCGTGCATGACTTTCGCAATCCGATGTCGGCCGTGCGGTTGGACGCCCAGATGCTGGAGCGGGAGGCGCAGCGTTCGGAAGGGGCGCGTCCTGCCCGCCTGATTGAACTATCCGGGCGGATTGCACGGACCCTGGAACGCATGGACAGCGTGTTCAAGGAGTTTCTGTTCCTGTCCCGCCCCGCCACCGCGGCAAATGCCCGTCTGGATTTATGCCGGTGTGTTCGCGAATGTGCCGAAACGCTGACTTCACGCTTTGAAAACGCAAAGTTGCACGTGGCGTTCAATCTGCCGCAGGCACCGGCCCTCGTGCAGGCTTCGGAACCGCCTTTGCGCCGCGCGATCATCAACGTCCTGCAAAATGCGATCCAGCACGCCCCGGCGGAATCGACCATCGACATCCAGATTTCCGACATGGGAAACCCCCGCAATTGGACGCTCGACATCTGCGACCGCGGGCCGGGCATCCCCCCCGGCATGCGCGAGGCGGTCTTTGAAATGTTCATCACCACGCGGCCGGAGGGCACCGGGCTCGGGTTGTTCATGGCGCGCGCGGCCATTGCCAACACGGGCGGAACGATCCTGGCCTTGGGGCGTCCGGGTGGGGGTGCCGTCATTCGGATTACCATCCCGAAGCTGGCCGATCCCGAGCCCCCGGACCCTGCAAAAGGAAGCACGACATGTTCACCAAACTCCTAGTGGTCGAAGATGATCCCGATGGCGCCACGTCGGTCCGCGAGGCGGCTACCGATGGCGGCTTCGAAGTTGTCGTGGCGCGGACGGGACTGGAGGGCGTCGAGCTTTTCCGCGTTCACCGTCCCGCGCTGGTGTTGACCGATCTGGTGCTGCCCGACATCGACGGCATCGAGGTGATGAGCCGCATCCAGCAGATCGACCGCACGGTGCCGGTCATCCTGATGACGGCCTACGGCACTGTCGACTCCAGCGTCCGCGCCCTTCGCTCGGGCGCCTACGACTACATTCAGAAGCCCTTGAACCTCGATGAATTGGATTCGACCCTGCGCCGTGCGGCCGAGACGAGCCGGCTGCGCAGCAGCGTCAATGACCTGACGGCCACGCTGCGGAGCAAGTTCACGGCGCGAGCGATGGTTGCCGAATCGGAGCCGATGCGCGCCGTCATCGCGCAGATCGAGTCGCTGGCCGATACGCTGGCGACGGTGATGATTCAAGGCGAAAGCGGCACGGGCAAGGAACTGGTCGCGCAGGCGCTCCATGCGGACAGCCGGCGCGTGCAAGGTCCGTTCATTGCGGTGAACTGTGGCGCCTTTGCGGAATCCCTTCTGGAGTCCGAGCTGTTCGGCCACGAGAAGGGCTCCTTTACCGGGGCTTCGTCGCAAAGCAAGGGGGCCTTCGAACGGGCGGACGGGGGCACGCTGTTTCTCGACGAGATCGGCGACGCCCCCCTGCCGGTGCAAGTCAAACTGCTGCGCGCCCTCGAGGAACGCGAGATTCGCCGGGTGGGGGGACAGCAATCGTTCAAGGTCGATGTCCGCGTGGTGTCCGCGACGCATCGCGACCTCAATGAACGCGTGGCGGAGGGACTGTTCCGCGAGGATCTCCTCTATCGCGTGAATGTCGTCAACATCACCGTGCCGCCCCTCCGCCAGCGCATCGCCGACATTCGCCCGCTGGCGAACCGGTTCATCGCACAGGCCTGCACCACGCATACCCGGACGATCTCCCGTGTCGCCGAGGAGTTCTACAAGGCGCTCGAACGCTATGAATGGCCCGGGAACGTCCGCCAGTTGCGCAATGTGGTCGAGGCGGCGGTGCTGCTCTGCATGGGGTCGGAATTGACCGGACAGTCCGTCTCGCTCCCCCAGGCGCCGGAACGTGCGGATGGAAAAAGGCTCGACGAGTTTTTGATCCCCGAGGGGATGACGCTGGAACGGCTGGAACGGGAGATCCTGTTGAAGACGCTTCAGCGCTACCAGGGCAACCGGACGCTGACCGCCGAGCGGCTGGGGCTTTCGCGCCGGACGGTTCAGCGCAAGGTGAAGGAACATGGACTGCCGTATTGACCGGGCATCGGTGGCATGGATTATGCTAATGAGCGACACTGTCATTTTAGTCGCTCACACGCACATCCGCGTGGGGTGCGCGTGGAGCACGAAATCATGATGCCCGGCATCCGTCAGACCGCCGGGCAAAATAAGGAGAATCGGGATGCTGACCATAAGCGACCTTAAGCGCAATTTTGGTCCGATCCAAGCGGTTCGGGGAGTCTCGTTCGCCGTGGAAAAGGGCGAAGTGCTGGGCTTCCTGGGACCGAATGGCGCGGGCAAGTCGACGACGATGCGGATGATCACGGGCTTTCTGCCGCCGACGGCGGGCTCGGCCACGATCTGCGGGTTCAACATGCAGGAGAGCCCCGTGCAGGCGAAGCGCTGCCTGGGCTATCTGCCGGAGAATGCCCCCAGCTATTCCGGCATGTGCGTGACCGAGTTCCTCGACTTCATCGCCGCCATTCGCGGCTTCTCCGGCGCGGAACGCCGGCGGCGCGTCGACGCGGCGATCGAGAAGAGCCGTCTGCAGACGGTCCGGAACCGCCCCATCGAAACCCTCTCCAAGGGCTACCACCAGCGCACCTGCTTCGCACAGGCCATTCTGCACGACCCCCAGGTTCTGGTCATGGACGAGCCGACCGACGGCCTCGATCCGAACCAGAAGTTCGTCGTCCGCGAGATGATCAAGGAGATGGCGGCCGACAAGGCCATCATCATCTCCACCCACATCCTGGAGGAAGTCGAGGCCATCTGCACCCGCGCGATCATCATCGCCGACGGCCTGATCGTCGCCAACGGAACCCCCGCCGAACTGCGCGGCCGCGATCCGCAGGGGCGTCTCGAAAATGTTTTCCGCGAGTTGACGATGGCCCGCGAGCCCAAGGAGGTGGCCCATGCGTAGCTCACCCGTGACCACGATCTTCAAGCGCGAACTCAAGGCCTACTTCAGCTCGCCCGTGGCCTATGTCTTCCTCGTCGCTTTCCTCGTGCTGCTGGGCTTCCTGACCTTCTCGGTCGCGATGTTCTACGAGCGCCGCGAGGCGGACCTGAACTGGTTCTTCCTCTGGCACCCGTGGGTCTACCTGCTCCTCGTTCCCGCCGCCACCATGGGCATCTGGGCGGAGGAGCGCCGCACGGGAACCATCGAGCTGCTGCTGACGCTCCCCGTGACCCTGGGCGAAGTGCTCCTCGGCAAGTTCCTCGCCGCGTGGTGCTTCATCGCCATCGCCCTCGGCCTGACCTTCCCGATCGTGCTGACGACCGCCTGGCTCGGCGACCCCGACCTGGGTGCGGTCGCCTGCGGCTATGTCGGCTCGCTCCTGCTCGCAGGGGCCTGCGTCTCGATCGGCTCGCTGACCTCGGCGCTGACGAAGAACCAGGTCGTCAGCTTCGTGCTGGCCCTCGCGGCCTGCCTGGTGCTGATCCTGGCCGGCTTCGAGCCCGTCACGAACCTCTTCGTCCGCTGGGCGCCGATGCGCCTGGTCGATGCGGTGGCCGCCTGCAGCCTCCTGCAGCACTTCGACGCCCTCAAGCGCGGCGTGCTGGATCTGGCCGACATCGCCTATTACTTCGGCGTGATGCTCTTCATGCTGACCGCCGCCCATGTGGTCGTGAACAACCGGAAGGCGGCGTAAGCGCCGCACCGACCAGGAGTTTGAATCCATGAATGCAAAATCAAATCCCCTTGCCAAGTTTGGAACCGGCGCCGCCGGCTTGCTGCTGCTGCTGGCGATCATCGGCGCCGTCGTCGTCACCTTCGGCAATCTCCGCCTGCGCCACGACTTCACCGCCGACAAGCTTTACACGCTGTCGGCCGGCTCGCGCGCCGTTCTGGGAAAGCTGCAGAACGACGTGACGCTCAAGCTCTACTTCAACCGCTCGTCGCCGGCCGTGCCGATGTTCGTGAAGTCCTACGCCCGCCAGGTCGAAGATCTCCTCAAGGAGTATGAAATCGCCTCCGCGGGGCGGCTGGTCCTTGAAATCCACGACCCCAAGGCCGATTCGGATGAAGAGGAATGGGCGCAGCGCTACGGCGTCCAGGCGCAGCCGACGGGCGTGATGACGCCGCCGCTCTACTTCGGCATCGTCGCGGTGTCGGGGGATCGCGAAGCGACCCTGCCGGGCCTCTCCCCCCAGAGCGAGGCGACGCTGGAGTACGATCTGACGCGGCTCATCGCGCGTGTCGCCACGACCGTGAAGCCGGTCATCGGCGTCATGAGCGACCTGCCCGTCATGGGGCAGCCGCCCATGATGAGCCCCGGCATGCGGCCGACGCCGCCGCAACCGTGGTATGTCATCCAGGAGCTCCAGCGCGACTTCGATGTCCGCGTGGTCGCCAAGGACGTGGCGGCGATCGAACCCGGCATCACGACGCTCCTCGTGATCCATCCGAAGGGGTTCGGGCCGAAAGCCCTCTACGCCATCGATCAGTTCGTCATGCGCGGCGGCCGTCTGATTGCCTGCGTGGACCCGCTCTCGCTGGTCGAAATGGAGTCCCAGTCGCAGAACCAGATGGCGATGATGGGCATGAACGGGCCGGCGGCGTCGACCCTGGGTCCGCTCTTCACGGCGTGGGGCGTGGGTTTCGAAACGGACAAGCTGCTGGCGGACATGCGAGCCGTCACACGCCTGGGCGGAAACGGCCGGGTCGATGAAAGCCCGGTTTTCCTGACGTTGGGCGGAGCCAACCTGAGCAAGACCGATCTCCTGACGGCCCAACTGGATCAGGTCATGATGCCCTTCGCCGGCGTGCTGAGCGACGCCACGGGCGATGACGTGGCCTTCGAGCCGCTGATCTCCTCGTCCGATGCCGCCTGCCGGGTCGACGCACAGATGGCCCTGTACGGCACGGAGGCGCTCCGCAGCCAGCTCAAGCCCGACGGCATCCGGCACGTGATCGCCGCCCGCCTCAGCGGCACCTTCAAGAGCGCCTATCCCGACGGTGCGCCCAAGGAGGACGCCGCAGCAGACGGGGCGGATGCGGAGCCCAAGCCGTCCGAGCCGGCGCCCGGGCACCTGGCGGCCTGCGCCGAACCCAACGCCATGCTGGTCATCGCCGACAGCGATTTCCTCGCCGACCGCTTTGCCGTCCGCGAGGTCGAGGTGATGTTCGGCATGAAGAACCTCCAGGCCATCAACGACAACCTGGCGCTCGTGGCCAATGCGGTCGACAAGCTTTCCGGAAGTGCCGATCTCATCACCATCCGTTCGCGCGGCGCCAGCCACCGGCCGTTCACCAAGGTCGACGAGCTCGAGTTCAAGGCCATGACGGCCTGGCGCGCGGAGGAGGAGAAGCTCGTCGCCGAACTGCAGAGCACGCAACAGCAGTTGGCGGAGCTCCAGAGCCAGAAGCAGGGCTCGCAGAAGTTCATCCTCTCAAAGGAGCAGGAGGAGGCGGTCCGGCGCTTCCAGCAGAAGCAGGTGGACGTCAAGGCGCGGCTGAAGCAGGTTCGCCGCAATTTGAACAGCGAAATTGAGAAGCTCGGCATCCGCATCAAGGTGCTCAACATCATCGGCCTTCCCCTGCTGGTCATCCTCTTCGGCGTTATGCACGGCATCCGGCATCGTCGGCTCCATTAAATTGAATAGCGAAAGGACTTCTGAGTCATGAAATCGAAGCAGATCATGTTGCTTTTTGCCGCCGCCGTCCTGCTGGTCGGACTGGCGTTCTGGAGCGGGAAGCGTCGCCAGCCCCCGGTCTCCCGTTTGGCGGGCGCAGCGCTGCTGCCGGACCTGGATGTGAATGCGATTGCCTCGGTCGAGATCGAGTCGGGTGCCGGAACGCTGAAGCTGGCACGCGTGGACGACCGGTGGTGCGTCACCAACGCCTTCAACTATCCGGCCGACTTCGCGCGGCTGAGCCAGCGCCTCCTCGCGCTCCGGGACGTCAAGATCGGACAGGTCCAGCGCGGCATGGCGATCGATGTGGCCGGCGCGACCAAGGTGAAGCTGCGGGATGGCCGCGGGGACACGCTGGCCGAGCTGGCGCTGGGCGCCGGGCGCCAGGCCAAAGGCGGCGAGAGCATGGGCTACTACCAGGCGAGCGACGGCCGCTATCTTTCGCGGAATGGCGAACCCCCGGTCTTCCTGGTCAAGGAGTCGCTGGACGAATGGAGCGCCGACCCCGAGGGCTGGCTGGACTCGCAGATCGTCAGCATTCCCCCCGGCGACATCGCGACGATCGAGATGCGCAGCGCCGGCGGCGAACCGGTGGTGCTGGACCGCTCGAGCGGCACGCTCACCCTCGTGGGTCTGAATGCCGCGAAGGAAATCTTCGAGAGCGGCCGGGCCGGCGGGGTTGATTCGGCGCTGAACTATCTCCGCTTCACGCGGATCGCCGATCCGGCCTTGGCCCCCGATCAGCTGGGCTTCGCCACCGGGAGCCTCTATCGCGTGACGTTGAAGAGCGGCGACATCTACACCGGAACCGTGGGCGCCGAAGATGCCGGCGACCGCTACTTCAAGTTGCAGGTCGAGCTGCCGCCTGCCGCGACCAACGATGCCGTCCGCGCCGCCGCCGAGGTCCGCGTGGCCGAAGCGAACGACAACCTCAAGCCATGGACGTTTTTGATCGCATCCCATGCGGCCGGGAACCTGGTACGCACGCGTGCCGAACTCGTCGCCCCCAAGCCGGCAGAAACCAACGCCGCCGGCAACGCGGAAGCACAGGTCCCGGCCGAACCCGATGCCGCGAAGGCCGGGGCGCAGGCTGAACCCAAGGATTGAGTGGCCCCGGCCCCCAACGCTGAACGCAAAACGCTGAACGCCCAACGCGCAATGAAGGACGAATCATGGACTTGCAGAAAACGAACAACCTGATCGCGGAGCAAACGGCGCTGATCGAGCGCCTCCGCCAGGAAATCAACAAGGTGCTGGTGGGCCAGGAGAAGCTGGTTGATCGCATGCTGATCGCGCTGATCAGCGGCGGCCATATTCTGCTGGAAGGCGTCCCCGGCCTGGCGAAGACGACCGCCATCCGCACCTTGTCGCAGGCGCTGGGGCTCCAGTTCCAGCGCATCTCCTTCACGCCGGATCTGCTCCCCGCCGACGTGGTCGGCACGCTGATCTACAGCCAGAAGGACGGCTCCTTCATCCCGCGCAAGGGGCCGGTCTTCACCAACCTGCTGCTCGCCGACGAGATCAACCGCGCCCCCGCCAAGGTGCAGAGCGCGCTGCTCGAGGCGATGCAGGAGCAGCGGGTCACGCTCGGCGATACGACCTACACGCTCCCGTCCCCCTTCCTGGTGATGGCGACGCAGAACCCCATCGAGCAGAAGGGCACCTATCCGCTCCCGGAGGCGCAGGTCGACCGCTTCATGCTGAAGTGCATCGTGAGCTACCCCTCCCGCGACGATGAGCGCCGCATCATGAACCGCTTCACGCACCCGCTGACCGGGTCGGTCATGCCGGTCGTGAGCGCCGAGCAGATCCACGCTCTCCGCGGCGTCCTCGACCAGGTCTATTGCGACGAGAAGGTTGGCGAATACATCCTCGACATCGTCCAGGCCACGCGCAGCCCGGCGGCCTTCAAACTGGATGCGCTGAAGAACCAGATCGAGATGGGGGCGTCGCCGCGCGCCACCCTCTGGCTGAATGTGGGCGCGCGGGCCAACGCCCTGCTGCACGGACGTGCCTACGCGACCCCGCAGGATGTTAAGGAGATCGCCCGCGACGTGCTGCGCCACCGCGTCATGCTGACCTACGAGGCCGAGGCCGAAAACATCAGCGCCGACCAGGTGATCGAAACGATCCTGAACACGATTCCCGTGCCGTGAGCCGGGCGGCGGATGAACCATGTCTACGACCCCCGTCACACAGCAGGATGACACCACCGCTCTGATGAAGCGCGTGGCCGGCATCCGCCTGCTGACGATCCGCCTGGTGAACGAACAGCTGGCCGGCGACTATCATTCGAGCTTCAAGGGGCAGGGGATCGAGTTCGACGAGGTCCGTCCCTACGTCCCCGGCGACGATGTCCGCTCGATCGACTGGAATGTCACGGCGCGCAGCGGTGCGCCGCACATCAAGCGGTTCGCCGAGGAGCGCGAGCTGACCGTGATCTTCCTGGTGGATGTCTCGGGCTCGCAGTCCTTCGGCTCGGGACAGCGCACCAAGTCGGAACTCGCCGCCCTGCTGACCTGCATCCTCGCCATGGCGGCGGTGCAGAATGCCGACAAGGTCGGCCTGATCAACTTCAGCGACCGCATCGAGAAGGTGATCCTGCCGCGCAAGGGACGCACCGCCGTGATGCGCCTGGTCCGCGACGTGCTGGCCGCCGAGCGGACCACGCGCCAGGGCACCAACATTGCCGCCGCGCTGCGTTACCTGAACAACGTCCAGAAGCGCCGTGCGCTGGTCTTCCTGATCTCCGATTTCCAGGATCGGGGCTATGCGAATGAATTGCGGACGACCGCCCAGCGGCACGATCTCGTGACACTGGCCGTCGACGATCCGCGCGAGTCGTTCATCCCCAATGCTGGACTGATCGAAGTCCAGGACCCGGAGACCGGCGATCTGGTGCTGCTGGATACGGGGTCGGCCCTGGTCCGGGAACATGTGGCGCGCGAAGCCCAGGCGGAGCGGGATCAGTTGAAGCAGACGCTGCTCCGCTACGGCATCGACGGCGAATGTTTCTCGACGGCCGGCAGCGACGAGGAGACGGTCCACCGGCTGCGCCGCCTCTTCAATCGCCGCGAGCGCCGCGGCGGGAGGCGGAGCCGATGAAGCGCGGTTGGCAGGCGAGACGTTTCCTGGCGCTGGGGCTGATCATCGGCTCGCTGACCGCCCGGGCCGACGAGGCGAAAAAGTCGTTTTTCGCCGAAGATCTTTCGTGGGGTTCGGTCGAGATCCGGCTTCGTGCGGAGCCTGCCGAGGTTCAGTTGGAGCGGGATCTGACGGTGATCCTGACCGTGACGGCGCCAGCGGGACAGGCCGTGGAGATTCCCGATCTCCGCGATCGCTTCCAGGGCTTCGTCGTGGCCGAGGGTTTTCCGCGTGATCCGGTCCTGCTGCCGGACGGCCGCCGCAGCCGCGACTACCGCTGGCGTCTGGTGCCCGACGTGGCGCGCGAATACCGGCTCGCCCCGTTTGCCGTGACCGTCCGCGACTCGTCGGTTGTCCCTGCGGAGGAGCGGAGCTTCCCGACGCGGGCGGTCGTCTTCCCGGCGGCGGCGCGCGACGCGACGGTTGCCGGGGATGTCGAGATCGCCCCCAAGCCCTTCTGGATTGCCCCGACGCGCAAGGCCATTTTCGGCTTCATCCTGATCCTGGGGCTGGCCGTCGTGCTGGCACTGTTCGTCATCCGCCTGTTCCTCTTCCTCCGGCAGCAGACGCGACTGCGGCGTCTCTCGCCGCGCGAACGGGCGTTCGTCGAGCTGGAGCGCCTGTTGAATCAGCATTTGCTGGAGCAGGGGCTCTTCAAGGACTTCTACATCGAGCTGACGCAGGTCGTGCGGCGCTACATCGAGCGCTCGCATGGCATCCGCGCGCCGGAGCAGACCACGGAGGAGTTTCTGGCGGTTGCCCGGGACCATCCGCGTTTTCCACCCGAAGTGCTGGGCAGCCTGCGTGAGTTCCTCCAGTCCGCCGATCTGGTCAAGTTCGCTGGGCAGGAGTCGAACCCGCAGGTCGCCGACCTGGCCGTCAAGACCGCTCGGACCTACATTGAACAGGATGCTGCCGCCCAGCAGAACGCGGCAACCCCCGCTTCGTCTGCGAACCCTTAGACTGCCATGTTTAGATTTGCAACACCCTATGCCTTTCTGCTGCTGATTCCCTGGGGAATCGCCGCGTGGCGCCTGTTCCGGCGCGGGGCGCGGAGCGCGCTGCTGTTTGCGCCCATGCACCGTCTGCCTGCACGGACGGCCGGATGGCGCAGCGTGGTCGCGCGGCTGCTGCCGATGATCTTCGTGCTGGGGGCGGGCCTGTTGATCGTCGCGGCGGCCCGGCCGCAGACCTTCTTCGCGCGCGAGCGCCGGACGGTCGATGCCCTCGCCATCGCGATGGCCGTCGATGTCTCCGGCTCCATGGAGGCCCTGGACCTGACGGAAGGGACGCCGACCGGCGCGAATGCGCAGACGCGGCTGGACGTCGTGAAGACGATGTTCGCGCGTTTCATCGAACAGCGTCCGGACGACCTGATCGCGCTGATCGCCTTCGGCGGCTACGCCTCCACGCGCAGTCCCCTGACGGCCGACCACCCCGCGCTGCTGCAGATTCTCAAGGCCACGTCGATTCCGAAATCGGAGTTCGACGAACAGGGCCGCGCGGTGTCGCAGGAGGAGCTGCTGACCGCGATCGGGGACGGTCTGGCCACCGCCTGCGCGCGGCTGCAGGATGCCGAACCCAGGACCCGCGTCGTCGTGCTGCTGAGCGACGGCGAATCGAACACCGGCATCATCACGCCCGAGCAGGCCGCCGAGACTGCTGCCAAGCTGGGATTCCGCGTCTATACGATCGGCGTGGGCACGACGGGACGGGCGCCCTTCAAGACACGGGATGCCTTCGGCCGGGAGGTCGTCGGCTACGCCGAGGTGCGCCTGAACGAAGCGCAGCTCAAGCTGATCGCCGAAAAGACTTCGGGACGCTATTTCAATGTCCGTGACACTGCCGGGTTCAAGGAGGCGCTCGACGCCATCAATGCGCTGGAGACGACGCGCATTTCGCGGAACGTCTACAATCAGTACGACGAGAAGTTTCTCCCCTTCCTGGCACTGGGTGCGCTGCTGACCACGCTGAGCGTGCTGCTGAACCTTTTCATCGTACAGAGGCCCCTTTAGAGAGATGCCGCCATGCGCTTCGTCTATCCATGGATATTGACCGGTTTGCTGCTGCTCCCTGTGGTGGGCCTGCTGGGCTTCTGGATGCTGAGCCTGGGCGGCCGTCGGCTCGCGGGTTTTGTCTCGCCCGAAATGCAGGCGCGCCTGGCGCCGCCGCGCCGGCAGGCGCTGGTTGGGATTCAGGTGGCGGCGATGCTCGCGGGGCTCGTCCTGCTGGTGCTGGCGGCGGCCCGTCCGCAATGGGGACGCGCCGAGGTGCGGGTGCAGGCGAAGGGGCGCAATCTCCTGATCGCGCTGGATGTCTCGCGGTCGATGCTGGCCGCCGATGTCCATCCGAATCGTCTGGAGCGTGCCAAGGCCGACATCATGGATCTGCTGGAGGATCTGCGCGGCGACCGGGCGGGATTGCTCGTCTTCCGCGGCAAGGCAAACATGCTCTGCCCCCTCACCACCGACCGCGCCTTCCTGCGGCAGGCGCTGGACGGCGTTTCGATCGACGCCGCGCCGCGCGGCGAGACGGATTTGGCCGACGCCATCCAGAAGTCGCTGGATGCGCTGGAGTCGGCTTTCGACCAGAACAATGCCATTCTGCTGATCACCGACGGCGAGGATCTGGCGGGGCGTGCGCAGGAGGCGGCGCGGCGCGCGGCGCAGCGCGGCATTCCGATTTTCACGGTGGGCATCGGCGATCCGAAAGGGGCGGCGGTTCCCGACGCCGACGGCGGGGGATCGCTGCAGTTCCAGGGCAAACCGGTCGTCACGCGCATGGATGAAGGGACCTTGGAGGCGATCGCCAAGTCCTCGGGCGGCACCTATATCCCGCTGGCAACATCAGGTACCGCCAGCACGACGCTGGGCGCGATCTACCGGCAGCACCTGACCCGCGTGGCGGCCCGCGAATACGAGGAGCAGCTGGAGCGTCGCTACATCGAACGCTATCAGCTCTTCCTGATTCCGGCGGTTCTGCTGCTGCTGGCCACGGCGATGCTCAGCCGCGGGCGGATGGCCGGCGGCAGGAAGACGCCGGGTCTGCCGACACCGCCGCCGGTGCCGCGGGCCGTCGCGGTGGCCTTGGCGCTGTCTTTCGCCTGCGGCGGTACGACGGTGGCGCAAACAGCGACCAACAGGCCGGCAGCGATGGAATCGAGTGACACGAACGCGCCGGCGGTTGCACGGGGACGCGAAGGGGCGCGGCTCGCGCAGAAGCTCTACCGGCGCGGCCGGTACGCCGAGTCGGCCGAGGCCTATCTGGCGGCGGCCCGCGGAGCCGAGCCTGCCGAGGCCAACCGCTACCGCTACAATGCGGCTTTGTCGCGGTACAAGGGCGGGGACATGGCCCAGGCGGCGGAGACCGTCCGTCCCTTGACCATGATTGCGGGCCAGGGAGCTGCCGCGGAGTTGTATGGCGCGGCCAGCTTCAAGGAAGCCGCCGGCGAGGCCGCGGCGACGAACGCGACTTTGCGTGCCGCCGCGTTGCAGCAGGCGGGGGCCGGATTTCAGCAGGCTTTGCGCGGAGCGCCCGAAGATGCGCGGATGCATCGCAATCTTGATCGCGCGCTGAATGGACTGCCGGCGGTCCGGGAGGCGGCGCACATCGAGCAGGTGCTGGCGGAGCATGGCCAGACGCCGCCCGAGTCGCTGATCGCGGCGATGCTGCAGGAGCAGCGGTCGCTCCTGAAGGAGGCGCCCGTCAGCTTCACCAACCGGAATGCGGAACAGATGATCCGCGAGCTGGAGGCGATGGGCGAGCGCGAGCGCAAGAGCAGCGACCTGTGGATTCCGCTCAAGCGGGCGCTGGTCGAGTCGAATGCGATCACGAACGAGCAGCAGCGGGCGATGGTCGCGGAACGGCTCGAGCAGACCCGCGACGGCATGAAGCGCGCGGCGCGCCGCCTGGCCGATCTGGACGGCGAGGGGGTGGGGGATATCGCCCGAGCCGAGGCGTCGGCCTACACCTTCTGGCAGATGCTGGCGGCGCCTCCGGGGCTTTTGGGCGAGGTGATCGAGGCGCAGACGAATGCCTGGGCGAGGCCGCAGGTACCCCGTTTTCCGCACCGCCCCGACCAGCCCGCTGCGGCAGAGCTCGCGCAGCGCTTCAAAACGAGTTTCGGCCCTTGGGCGGACCAGGTGCAGCAGCAGGCGCAGGCCGACACGAATGCGCCGTCGCTGACCCCCGAAGCGCGTGCGGAAATCGAACAGTTGGCCGACGAGACGGTGAAGCTCCACGAGCAGATTCTGCAAGCCGAGAAAACGGGCGCAGGGAATCTGGACGACGCTCGGTATCAAGCGCTGAAGAATCTGGTTCGGATACAGCAACTGCTGCCGAAGGACAAGCAACAGCAGAATCAACAGCAGCAACAACAGCAACAGCAGCAGCAGCAACAGCAACAGCAGCAACAGCAGCAGGAGCAGAAGCCGGAGGAGCAGAAGCCGGAGGAGCAGGAGCAGAAAGAAGAGCCGTCCGGAGAGAAGCCCGACGAGCCGCCGCCGGAAGTCCAGGAGGTTTTGCGCCGTGCGCTCCAGCGCGAAAAGGAGCACGAGGCCGATAAGCGCCGCCAGATGCGCGAATTCCCGATGGCCCCGAACGCGCGCGACTGGTAGTGGCCGGGACTGCTGGCTTACCCGCTTCCTGGCGCCGGGTCGGGCCGACCCGGGCCACAAGTACCCGAACAGGCAAGCCGGACGCAAAAAACGCTTAACCCCCACGCTTAGCCGCTACGCTTACACGGCTACCGAACAGCTTACTAAGCGTCGCATTGTAGTCCTTACACGGAGCATCCGAAAAATCCTGCAATCCTGGCTAAAACAATTTTGAGACTCTTAGTAAGCGATGTGTCTCATCCTCGATCCAACCGGCACTAATAATACTGTTTGATGTAGCCGTAGGCTTTGTCGAACAGTTCTTGATCGGTGTGCAGCTTGTATCTAAGCAGCGCGCGGCGAAGCTCTTTCTGCACCAGGCGCTCGCCCTGGCTGGTATGCTGCCAGTCGGGGAACCGCACCTTCTTCACAATCTCGTCAATGTCGGCCACGATCCGTTCCACAATGATGTGCGTATTCTTGCTCTTGGCGTCTTGAAATAACTCGGTCAGCGCTTCCTTCGCCCGGTCCCGCTCCTCCGCCGGGTCGGCCTCCCGCTCCGCTTCGACGACATCCTTCGCCAGTTCCAGTATCTCCTTCAGGAACTCCAGACTGCTGAGAAATCCTTGTTCGTGCCGGTCCCTGATCTTCTCCAGGCGTTCACCCAGGGCGGTAAACTTTACGTTTCCGAGATGCTTGCGCAATCGCGCGATCAACTTGATCTCAATTTCCTTGCCCCGCTTGGTCGGGTCAACGTCTTTCAGAATGTCTTCCAGCACCTGCGCGTCCAAAACCAGCGTGTCCACATCGTCGCGCAACGATTCGACATGCACGTTCTCGTTGATCAGCTCAATCGTCTTCGCCCCTAACGCGTGCCAGAGCAGCCGGCCGTTACCGCTGGGTGGTTTCACTGACTCATACACCTGCGTCAACCACCGGTACTCCTTCTCGTAGGGGCTCAGAATCGGATCGGGCGACAAGGCCTCCCAGATCGTGCCGAGCACGATGTAGTATGCGGCGAATTGGTCCCGAACCTCGTTGTTTGGCAGGCACTGCTGCGCCTCCATCAGCCCCTCATACCCGCCAACACTGCGGT
>CAZQKI010000101.1:0-16230 GCA_964592855.1 uncultured Lentisphaerales bacterium | reverse complement strand
CGAGCGTTGATTTTGCACGGGGTCCCCATGCCGGAACGCTCGCGCATACCTGTTGTTAGAGGAAAACCACATGCCATCCCTGCAGACCACGTATCTGGGGCTCGCCCTGAAAAACCCGCTGATCGCCAGCAGCAGTCCGTTGACAAGCAGCTTGAACAGCGCGCGCCAGTTGGAAGAAGCCGGTGTCGGCGCCATCGTGGTGCGGTCAATCTTCGAGGAGCAGATCCGACAGGAAGTCGAAAGCATGTACGACGCGCTCGCGGAGTCGGGCTCCAGCGCGGCCATGGACTATCTCCGCGCCGACCTGCCGATGCAGCTGGGGCCCGAGAAATACGTGGCGAATCTGCAGGCCCTGCGCAAGGGGCTGTCCATTCCCGTCATTGCCAGCATCAACTGCATCGCCTCCGATCAATGGGTCTCCTTTGCGCGGAAGATCCAGCATGCCGGCGCCGATGCGCTGGAGCTGAACGTCTACGACATTCCCGACGATCCCACGGTGGACTCCGCCGCCGTCGAAGCGCGCCATGAGGCACTGGTTTCCGCCATCCTGGCGGAGGTCAGCATCCCCGTGACCGTAAAGCTCAGCCCCTACTATGCCGGGCTGGCGAACTTTGCGAAAAGGCTGAACCGCCTGGAGGTCAAGGGGCTGGTGCTGTTCAACCGCTTCCTGCAGCCCGACATCGATGTCGAGACGATGCAGCTCCTCTACCAGGTGCATCTTTCGCATCCCGACGATCTGCGCCTGCCGCTGCGTTGGGTCGCGATCCTGCGCAACCTCGTCGGCTGCGACCTGGCGCTCAGCAGCGGCGTGCACGACGCCAACGCCGCGATCAAGGCGTTGCTGGTGGGCGCCAATGCAGTCTATCTCTGCTCCGCGCTCTATCGCAAGCCGACGGGAAGCGCCATTCAAGAAATCTTGAAGGGGCTTGAAGCCTGGATGGAACGGCATTCGTTCGCAACCGTCCAGGATTTCCGCGGCCGGATGCGCGAAGACGCACTCGGCGACGGGCAGGGTTTTGAGCGGGCCCACTACGTGCGGCTGGTCAGCAAAACCGAATAGCATCCGGCGGAGTGCGGTCAGGCGTGCAACGGAGCACAGGCTACGCCTGCGCCGCCTGGATGGCGGCGAGGAGTTCCTCCGCCCGGGTCAGCCCCGAAAACTGCTGCACCAGCTTGCCGTCCTTGAAGATCAGCAAGGCGGGGATGCTGCGAATGCCGTACTTCGCGGCCAGGGTTCGCTCATCGTCCACATTGACCTTGCCGATCCTGACGCCCTCGGGAACCTGCGGCAGGAGCTGCTCCAGAACGGGCGTCTGCATTTTGCAGGGTCCGCACCAGGGCGCCCAGAAGTCAACGAGGACCACACCCGATGCGGTTGTTGCGCCAAAGTCCGCCGCCTTCAGATCGATCAAGCCATGTGCCATTGATATTCTCCCGTACTCTGTCGCCGCTTACGGATTGGGCACTGCAACGTCCCCGTTCTGTGCCGGATCATCCTGCGCCGGAAACGCCTTGATCAGGCGTCCGTCGGCATCCACGCGTTTTTGCACCAGCGCCGCACTTTCCGGAAAGCCCAAGGCCCCGCGAGGATCATCCGTGTCGATGATGCCAACGGTGACAAAGATGATGGTCTCAATTTGAGTCTTTTTCTTGGTCGTATGCGAGAACAGGTATTTGCCGATCAGCGGAATGTCGCCCAGAAGCGGAATCTTCTTCACAACATCTGTGTCGCCAGTCGTGGTCAAACCACCAATGACAGCCGTCTGTCCATCGCCCAGGGAAAAAGTTGTCCGGACGCGCTTCATTTTAATCTGGGGATATCCGGTGTCCACCAGTGTTCCATCGCTAAGCGAAGTGGTGTAGGGCGTCGCGGTACTGATCGTCGGTTCGATGATCACCGTTATGTTGCTGGCGTTGTTGATTCTCGGGGTAACTTCCAGCTTGAGACCCGACGAGAAAAACGCCTGCTCGATGTAGGCCAACCCATCGTTTTTTCCGGGAATAATATCAAGCTTGGATGAAAACTTGTCCCCGGGACTCTCCTGAGTCCCTGCCGTCCGCTCGGTGATGACATAGGGCTGTTTGAGCGACATGTCAATCAAGGCCTTTTCCTCATTGGCCACGATGACTCTGGGGTTGGATACGAACGCGGCATTCTCGGAGGTCTGCAACGCGCTCAACACCAGTTCCACGGCATCGGCTGAGAAAATGGCCGTTTGAACATCGGAGACGGAGGTAAATCTGCCAGCCATATCGTTCGCGCCAGTCAAAATAGCCGCACCCGGGGTCACCGAGTCCACGCCGACATATTGTTGCGGGCTGGCTTGTGCAATTGCAGTCGGCTTGAGCGCGGCGGCACTACCGGCGTCGCTGTCCGCACCATCCGCCGTGCTCAGTTTCAGCCCCGTATCGTCATAGGCTCGGGATGCTTCCGCAACCCTATAGTCGGCACTGCCCTTCTCGCGGGTGGTGGTTTTTTTGTAGTCGCGCCTTAATTGGCCTGAGCCCATTCTGAATCCATCCAGCATGGACCAGTCGATCCCGATTTTCTTGCCGTCCTCGCCCGAAATTTCAATGATTTTTGCTTCAATGAAAACCTGATGCCGGGGAAGGTCAATCTTCTTCAAGACGATTTTGATCTCCTCCATGATTTTTTCAGTTGTGCTGACGACAATCTGGTTCCCGGCAGGATAGGAGACCACGTTGCCATCGCTGCCACGGACGACTTCGACATCTTCCTTGATGATGACGATCTCTTCTCCAACCACCTTGGGACCTGCCTCCTTTTTCGGTTTCACGCTTTCCTTGCCTGCAGACTTGGCCTTGAGGAAGCTCATCAAGAGATCCGCCGCTTCGCTGGATTTCAGATAGCTCAGCGGGAAGGTCTCGGTGATCCAGGGTTCGGGCTCGTCGGGACTTCTCGGCTGTACGATGAAGATGCCCTTGTTGCGTGGATCCTCCTGGAGGCTCAGGTTCTGCCGCTCCAGGATCGCCTTGAAGGCGGGCTGCCATTCGACATTCTGCAGATTCGCCGTCACGGAGCCCTTGAGGTTGGTTGTGGCGCAGATGATGTTCGCTCCCGACAGGCGGATGAAGAGGCTGACCACGTCCGCCAGTTCGACATCCTCCAGCGAAACGGTGATCAAGCCGTTGTCGTTCGTGGACCCGGATGTCAGCACGAAATCGGTCTCGCCGTCAACCTCCGCTTCGTCCACCGGGGCGGCGGCAACCGCCTCCTCCGGCGCCGCCACGACAGGCGCGGCTTCAACGTTCGCCACGACCGCCGGCGCGACCACCGCCTCAGCCGCCACTGCGGGTGGAGCGGGTTCGACGGCCGCCTCGACCACAGGCGCCGCTGCCTCCTGCGCCAGGAGGAGGGAGACCGAAATGATGCCCGCCGCAATCAGCACGGCAACAACAGCCATCGAACGATTCTTCATAATTTTCATTGTTGCTTGGTAACTCCTGAACGATCATCGCAATAACAGACGCCTACTTCTTGTTCTCGGCAGGGTCTACGGTGAGTTCCTCGAACGAGTGGTTCACGGGATCCCGGTCGATCCGGGTTACGCGCCACGTGTAGCGCAGGCTATCCTTCACCAGCGAAACGGTCTCCCCTTCGCTCACCAGGCGTCCATTGATAAAGCAGCTCCGAACACCATTGGCCTCGGCAAAACCCGCGACCTTGAGCATCCGCCGGGCGGCATGCCAATCGATGACCGGTTTGGGCGGTTCGACCGGTTTTACCTTGGTTACAACTGTGGGCTTGGGGGTTGCCGGTGGGGGCTGGGGCTTCACGTCGTCGACCTTCCGGGCGGACGCGGGCACATAGCCCACCGGCCAGAAGGGGTCACGCCACGCAGGCGCGTTCGTCTCTTCGCACCATGCGAAAAATGGCACCAGCATCGCACCTGTCAAAAATAGCGCCTTCAGCATGTTCATCACTTTCTGCACGCTGGAACTCCAGCTATAAACGTTCCAAGTGGCGCACAGGATGGAAATCCAGGGTCACGCTCAAACGATAGCCCAAAAGCACGGGTGAAACAAGCGATATTTTTTCACTTGCGCGAAAAGTGTTTCTCATGAGAAGCGCATGCATGACCCCCATGCATGACCCCCTTTACCGATGGCGCCTCAAGAGGATAGACAAGCGCATGGGGAAGTGCGATACTTGCGACATGCTGTTGGATGTGATGCCGATGCAGAAAACGAAACGATCCTGGGCTTGCGCGGCCATCTTGCTGGCCGGGGGAACGGTGCTCTGCCCTGCACTCGAGGCGGCGGCGCCGCCGCAGCCCGATTTCATCGTAGAATCCATCGCCCTGTCTCCCGCCGGCACGACCGACGGTCGGCCGATCACCGCGACCGTGACGGTCAAGAACCAAGGCACGGCCGCCGGGGATGGACGCTATCTCGACATCTGGTACAACCGGACCAACGCAATGCCGCCACAGGTGGGAGAGGTCGGCGACTGGTGGACGTCCGTAGGCAGCCTTCAGCCCGGAGCCTCGCGGACGATCATCGCCCCGCCGCACGTTGTTCGCAGCGGCACCAACCACCTTTGTGCCTTCATCGAGTTTGAGGACCAGATCTCTGAAACCATCAACTCGAACAACCTGGCCAGTCTCGACTATTCGGTCGGGCGCGGAAACTGCGAACTGGATTTCAACGGCGACGCCAAGTCGGATCCGGCCGTGTTCAAGCCGGCAACGGCGACTTGGGCCCTGTGGTTCAGCAGCAGTTCCCAGCAAGTTTACCGGTATGGCTCAGCAAGCAAGCTTCCTGTGCCTGCCGACTACGACGGCGACGGCCGCGCGGACTTCGCCCTATACGAGAAGGCGACGGGAAACTGGTACATCCTGTATAGCGCCGGCGGATCCCAGATCGTCCAGTTCGGCTGGGGCAAGACCGTTCCCCTGCCGGGCGACTACGACGGTGATGGCAAAGCGGACCTGGTCATTTTCAATCCCGACTCGGCACGCTGGTACCTTAACTGCACGCGCGCCGGGGGCTTCAGCATGCCGTTCGGCGGGAAAACCATGATCCCCGTACCCGCCGACTATGACGGTGACGGCGCCGTCGACATCGCCATGTATAACTCCGCCAATGGATATTGGTATATACTCGAATCCTCGACCGGACGGCAAATCAGCAGGCAATACGGTTGGGCGGGAACTGTCCCGGCGCAAGGCGATTATGACGGTGACGGGCGCGCCGACATCGCGATTCTCAGCCGTTCCTCCTCGAAGTGGTGCATGCTGTTCAGCGGTGGCGGCGGCCGAATCGTTCAGTTCGGCAATCAGACGATGACACCCGTGCAAGCCGATTACGACGGTGACGGCCTGACCGACATCGCCATGTATGATCGGGCGAACGGCAAATGGCACATCCAGGACAGCACCACGGGGCAGACGCGGCAGATTCCGTGGGGCGGGAGCGATGCGGCGCCGATTTTGCAGACAGCGACAATCCACGCTTGGTATAAACTGCCTTAGCCAATTGACAAGCAACAGGCCGTTTGCTATAAAGGCTTCAATCTGGTTATGCTTATTGTGGGCATACGCCGGTTAACAAGGAGTAAATAATGAGAAGGTCAACAGTTATCGGAATTATGGCTGCGTTATTGCTGAGCGTCGCGGCAACGTCAAGCCGCGGATCGTACATCAGTAGCGGACAGCGCGTATATTTCCAGTATTCTAGCTCATCCTACTATGCGATGATCTACGACTATACGGATGGCTATATGGAAAACAGCACCGGTGATTTTGTCAATTACAGCACATATCTCACCTACTCCCTGGGGTGGCGGGACGTGCAAGTGGCCTATATCTACAACCTTGCGAGCGGTCGGTACGTGGAAGCGCTGGCCCTCCGGGACGTTGTGCTGTAAGCCAGGTGCGAAGTAAAATGTTCAACACTATCCCTTCCATGGACGGATTATTTTTCCGATCTGGACGAGTTGGAGGGATCGCATCGATTCTGGCCGCTGGCGCCTGTGCGCTAGCGGCCATTTCCTCTTTCGGTCAGGCCGTTTCAGGTCGTGACGTTCCACCCATGTCCCCGTCGGCGGCTGATCCAGGTGCATCGGGAAGTCGAAACGGCTTCAGTTACCAGCAGCTCGAATCCGATCCGGGTGTGTATGTCGTCACCTTCTCCGACAACGGCGAACAGGTTCTGGTGTCGGATTCCTTCCTGACGCTGACGGTTCAGCGGAACATGTCCGAGGACATTCAGGGCATGGCGCTTCGATCCTACCCCGTCATGGTTCAGCAGCATTTCGACCAGATGATGGAAACGACGTTTCCCGAACAAACCCAGACCGAAGCGGCGCCATTCGAAGCCGTCGAATCCACGGTCGAGGACGGCACCCGCATCCGGGTTGATCAGGATCAACTGGCCAGCCCCTATGTGCGCATCACGGTGCGGGACCCCAACGGACAAGAAGACTCGTTTTCCGTGAGTCGCCAGTATGTCACGGGCGTTCTGGGCCAGGAGAATGCAAGCGGCCAGTTGCTGCTGACCGCGGTCACTTCGTTCCCCTTCCGTCTTCCAGAGGAAGTCCGGTCCGCATTTACAGCAATGTCGCGCGAGCAATTGACCGAAGCCGTGCTGCAGATTCCCGCCCTTCAGCGGCAGGAAATCGTCCGCATGCCCCGCTTCTACCGGGAAAAGGCAGACGAAGTGCTCAAGGATTTCAGCAATGCCGTGCCGCATAAGGCGCGCAGCCGGAAACCGATCGGCGAGGCCGACCCTGCGCTTGTTTCCCGGCCGGCGCGCGCCGGCCGGTCCGCCGCACCAATCGTCCGGCGCCCATCGAAAACGGAGCCGGCCCGAAAGCCCCCCGTGACGACACGCGACGCGAGGCGTCCGGTGCGCCCGTGGCGAGTCTTTGCCGTGGGCCTTGCCGCCGTCGCCGTGGCGCTCGGCTGGTTCTTCATGCGGCGGAAATCGTAAGCCCGTTTTACGCCCGGCGGTCTCTTGCGGCACGCCCCGCAAGCCGTTTCAACGCCGCCCCGCGTTCGGTTTGCGTTGCGCGTGCGGTCTCCAGGGGTGACCCCATTTTTTTTCGAAATAGGCGCGGTTCTGTTCGAACAATCGCTGGTATTCCGCGGGGTCCAGCTTGGAGAAGCTGGCCATTCCGTAGTGGTGGACGAAGACATCCTCGCAGCAGACCACGCGCAGGCCCAGCTTCCGCACCGCCTCGGCATAGTCCACGTCCTCGAACATGCCGACCTTGTAGCCCTCGTCGAGTTCGCCTGCGCGTTCAAGGACTTCACGTCGGAAGGCCACGCAGTACATCGCCAGAACCGAAATGTCGAACAAACGCCCGGCATGGCTTGCGGCATAGTTCCGCGCGGCCACTTCCATTTCGGCCACGCTGCGATAGGTGATGTCGATGCGCGCCTCGTTGCCGGTCCAATTCGTCACGGGGCCGACCAGGCCCAGCTCCGGGCGCGCCGCGTGGTGCACCAGTTTCCCCAGCCACTCCGGAGGCACGACCGTGTCGTTGTTGAGCAGAACCAGCGTGTCGCAATCCCCCAGCAGCCGCAGGCCGATGTTGTTGGCGGCGGCAAACCCCAGGTTGCTCCCGTTCTCGACAACCTGCAGGCGTGATTCGCGGCCGGCTTCGGCCCGTAGATAGTCCAGCGTGCCGGCATCCGATCCGTTATCCACCACGACCACCCGGAAGTCCGGCCAAGCCGTGCGCTTGAACACGCTCTCCAGACATTGCCGGAGATACGGCAGCCCGAAATAGGAGACGATGACAATGCCGGCCTTTGAGCAGGGACTGCCCCCGGAGGGGGCAACGGCTGACAACGCCCCTCCTTGCGGCAGCAGCTTCAATCGTTCGTCGACATCCGATCCCTGGACACATGGCCTCAGTCCGAGACGACGCGCAATGGCAAGGAGTATTCTTTTCATCATGTTCCCACTTGGATATCGGTGTCAAACCAGGTGATGTAGGCGCAACGATAGCGGATGTCGCGATTCCGGTCCTTGATCTCACGAGCAGGATTGCCCACGGCGATGCGCCAAGGGGCGATGTCCTTGGTCACCACCGCCCCGGCGCCGATCACGGCGCCTTCCCCGATGGAGACCCCGCCCAGAATGATCGCCCGCGCGCCAATCCAGACGTGATCGCCAATCGTCGTCACCCCGCCGCACGTGGCAAAATCGGGGCTCTGCGGATCATGATCCATCGAAAGGATATAGACTTCCGGCGAGATGCTGCAGTTGGAACCGATTTTCACGCCCAGCCGTCCGTCCACATAACAGTTGCGGTTGAGGATGGTGTTCGAGCCGATGTCGATTCGATCCCCCGTGAAAAAACACCCCATGTGGATGCAGCATGCCCTTTCGAAACGATAGCGGAGCACATGCCGGTAGTAGGCATGCCGCAACCCGAACGAAGGGAACCAGGCCACAACATGATTGCCGCATGCGAGCGTTGCCGCCCGCGCAAATCCCCGCCAGTTCATGAGGACTCCTTCCCGGCATCCAGCCGATGATAGAGATTGACCAGATCCCGGTCGGCGATCCGCTGATTGTCGTAAGTATCCATCGCGCGTTTGCGCGCGCATTCGGCCATCGCCGCCGCCCGCGCCGGGTCCAGCAGCAGTTCGACGACCCGTGCCGCAAACAGTCCGGGGCTGTCGGCAATCAAGATCTCCTGCTCATCCTCGAACCCCATATCCTCGGCGGCGATGGTCGTGGCGACGCAGGGCCGGCGCAGCGCGGCATATTGCACCACCTTGGTCCGCAAGCCTGCGCCGGAAATCAACGGGGCGATGCAGACCGATGCTTTCTGGATGTAGGGCCTGATGTCGGGAACACGCCCGGTCACAATCACGCGTTCGCCGTCCTGATACCGCAGAAGCTCGGCGGTGGGATGCGCCCCCACCAGCATCACGCGCACATCCGGCACGGCGGCCAGGATGCCCGGGCGAATCTCACGCATGAAATAGTGAACCGCATCCACGTTGGGATAGTGGATGAAATTCCCGGTGAAGACGAGGGTTCGGGGCTGCCCGGGGACATCGGCCACATCGAACTCGCCGCGGTTGATGCCGTGATTCACCACAAAATAGGATTGCCCGGAAGAAAAACGGGACAGGAATTCGCCGTCCTTGGGGGTCACCACCACTTGTGCGTCCACGCCTAGCACGTCCAGTACTTCCATTTTCAGCATGTCC
This sequence comes from uncultured Lentisphaerales bacterium, assembly GCA_964592855.1. Lineage (GTDB taxonomy): Bacteria > Verrucomicrobiota > Kiritimatiellia > RFP12 > JAAYLN01 > JAAYLN01. The sequence goes on along the minus strand of CAZQKI010000101.1, from coordinate 7,036 downwards.
AGCAACTGCGCCATGCGACGCAGCCACGTGGGCGAAAGAGGTTCCAACCGGCGCAAATCGATCCAGAGACTGCACGACACCGCCTCCATGTGCGTGTAAATGTGATGCCGTCCCAGGCGATGGTCGAAACTGTTCAAGGACCGGGGCCACTCGTAATGCACGACGTCCACGGGCTTGTGATCGATCAGTTCCAGAAGCTTGCCGACACAGCCGCCCTCCAGGTCCTCGAACCCCAACCGGAGCAGCCCCCGGCAATGGGGTTCCAATGCCAGGAAGGCCTCGTGATCACGACGACGGTCATACCACGCCCCCACATAGACGTCATGGTTGCCGTTGAGCGCCTTGACGAAATCGGCCACGCGCCCGCCACCACCATGCACGGGGTTTGGAAACTCCCCGCAGACAAACAGGATGCGACGCCTCGTCGGCGTTGTCCCCGGCGCGGGAACCAATGCCGAGGCTCGCATGACCCGCGATGCCTCGCCTTCGCCGGCCGCCCGCAGCGAACCGATCATGGCGGCATAGTTCTCCTCGTCGCGCCGGGTCATGTAGGGTCCCAGCTTCGCCGCCACCTGCGCGGCGGAGACATCCAATTGCAGCTTGCCGAGGAGCCAATCCAGTCCGGGCAGCTCCACGACCCGGCTGCGTTGGCGCCACACCGCCCAGCGCCGTCCCAGCGTGTTCAGCGCCCGCCGCCGCAAGACGGGGTTGACCAGGTACTGAACCAGGCGAACCGGCAGGCTGGCGATTCTGCAGCCTTGCTCCGCATGGCTGCAGATAAACCGCAGGGGCGCCGTGAGCTTCCAGGATCTGCTGCCGCTGATGGCGTCCAGGCTGGAAACCAACTGGTCAACATCCTCCTTGAACGCGCGATTCATGCCCGTGATCTGGCGCTCGTACCCGGCGCAGAGCTCAGAGACACGCGCTTCCAGCGTCTCCTGCCGATGCCGGGCCAGACCCATGAACGTCCGGGGCGGCACGCCCAGGAGCACCATGCGGTCGCTTTCGACGTGTTCCGCCTGCGAAGCCCGCTGCCACACACGGCGCTTGCCGGAGACCTGCCCCAGCAGTGCAGCCTGGACGCGATCACGATGGCGGTCCAGGCATTCCCAGGCCTGCGCCGGGATGCAGACATTCTGTTGCGCCAGCAGTCGATCCGCCGCAGCGACCCAGGCGCCTGTAAGATGCCGCGACTGGTCGACGCCCGATTCCTGCAAGAATCCTGCGTATTTCGGGGAGGCCCGGTTGTGGGCCGGAACGACCAGCACCGCCGGAACGCCATAGGCCAGCGCGACGATCAAGCCATGCAGCGAATTTCCGACGTAGCCCCGGGCGGAACCGATCAGCCGCGAGGCCGATTCCAAACTGAGGCACTCCGTCGCCACCCGCGCTTCGACGTGCGCCTCCCGCAACGCGGTCGTCATCGCTTCCGGATCGAACTCCCAGCGCATCAAGGGCAAGACCACGATCTCGACGACCTCCGGGTGCAGCAGGCTCCGCAACCGGAGCACGGCTTGGCGTATGTCCTCCGGGCGTGATCGCAGATCGTATTGCGAGAGGCTCAGCACCACGTGGCCGCGCCGGCCGCCTGCGGGCCATAGCCGCGCAACCGTGATTGCGGTGTCCGCGACAACCGCGATGGGCTGTGACGCCAGCCCCGCCAGATGACCCTGGCTGCTGCGGTCGCGCACGGACAGATAATCGACGCACCCGAGCGCCGAGCGCGCCGCCGACGCGAAGAAATCCGGCACCGGCACCGGGACGCCGGGCGCGTTCCACGCCACCGGCAGATCCAGCTTGGCGGCCAGCAGCGAGGCGCCGACCCACAGGCTCGGCAGGGCGGCAAATGGAACGTCAAGATGCTGCGCCCATTTGGGCGCGCTCCAGGCCCCCGTCTGGATGATGTCGCCACCACCGACCAGTATCCCGTCCCAATCCGTCCGCTCGACCGCCTCGCTCACGCCGATGATGGGCCGGACGTCGGACCAGGCCGGAGCCTGATCAGTCGGCGCCACGTGCGTGAAGGCAAAATCCGGCCAGAGATGCTCCGCCACGAAGGGAAAGAGCAGATCCCCGTAGCTGTCATGGTCGAAGGCTCCGAAATGAGCGATTTTCTTCATGGTGTTTGCGTCTCGGCCGCGATTCGGGTATCCAGGGCGCAAAACCCGACGAACCGCTTGCGGGAGTGGATCGTCAAGGCCGTCAGATTGTAAAGCCGGTGATGGGCGACGATCTCCCCATTCACGTATTCGCTGCAACCCACGTTGAGCAGGTATTCGCCGGGCGCGACCGCCAGCTTCTGCCGGAACCGGACGATGACCGTCTCGCCGGACCGCCGGGGACCAAGTTCGAAGCGTTCGAACTCCGTGTTGGTGCCGACGATTTCCCGGCCCTTGACGTCGGTCAGGAAATAGCCGGCGATGGGCCGCCGGCAGTCCTGATTGAAGTGCAAAACCACCCGGATCTCGATTTCCTCGCCGTTGTCGATCTGGGCCGCGGGGCGGCCAGCCGGATCCAGCACGCCCCAGTCCAGAATGGACGCGACGCCGCCGCCATACTCCTCGGTGCCTTTCTCGCGCTTGAAATAGGCCTGCAAATCGCCCGTCCAGCCCGGGGCGGCCGGCAGCGCGGCAGGCCGCTCGACCGGCCGCTCGGCAGCTTCAAGGGCGTGGGTGGACATCAATTGCTTGAACTTGTTGACCACTTCGCCGGCGCCTCCGCTGGCGACGATCCGTCCGTGATCGAGCAAGACCGCAGCGCCGCAGAACTCGACGATCGAGCTCAGATCGTGCGAGACCAGCAGGACGGCGGTGCCGGCATCCCGCAGCCGGCAGATGGCCCGGTAACTCTTCTGCTGAAATTCGACGTCGCCGACGGCCAGGGCCTCGTCCACGATGAGGACTTCGGGCTCCACATGGATGGCGCAGGCAAAGGCCAGCCGCACGAACATGCCGCTGGAATAGTGTTTCACCGGTTGTTGGATGAATTCGCCGATGTCGGCAAAATCCATGATGCGGGGGACGCGCGACGCCATTTCCCGGCGGGTGTACCCCATCAGGGTTCCCTGCAGGAATACATTTTCCAGTCCCGTCAATTCGGGGTTGAACCCCGCACCCAGTTCCAGCAGGGCGGACACACGGCCAAGCACGCTGACCCGACCGGATGTCGGCGTCAGCACCCCCGCCAGGATCTTGAGCAACGTCGATTTGCCCGATCCGTTCCGGCCAATGATGCCTAAAGTCTCCCCGCGCCGAACCTCGAAGGAGAGATCCTGCAACGCATGGAAGTCACGATGATACTTCCGTCCGCCGGGGTGCATGGCCTCCTTGAGACGGTCGAGCGGCCGCGCGTAAAGGCTGTAAACCTTGCCCAGTCCGTCGACTCGAATGGCGATGTCGGGTTCCATGATGATTGCCTAAAGCACATCCGCAAAATGAGGACTGAGCCGCCGGTAGACGATCCACGCAAGCCCGCCCAGTATGAACGTCAGCAGCCAGAATCCCAGGGTGGTCGGTCCGTGCTGCCAGACCCAGGCCTGGCCAAATAGCGCATCACGATACCCCTCCACGATGTAGCCCAGGGGATTCAATTTGAATACCCAGCGGTAGCGCTCAGGCACCATGGTCACCGGCCACAGGATGGGAGTCAACCACATGCCAAATTGCATCACGATGGCCAAGAGCTGATTCAAATCGCGGAAGAACGGCAGCATGGATGCCGTCAGGACGCCCACGGCCAGCACCAGCGCAAACAGGCAGAACCCATAGTAGGGAAGCTGCAGGAGATGCCAGGAGGGCGCCTTCCCGAGCAGCAGGTTCAGCAGGAGCAGCACCGCGAGAAAAGCCAGGTGGAAAAACAGTGCGGAAACGACCTTGACCAACGGCAGCAGGCCGACCCGGAACACGACCTTCTTGACGAGATAGGAGTATTCCGTGTATGCCGCTGTCGCCGTTGTCCAAGCCTCGGCGAAGAAGAACCAGGGCGTCAGACCCGCAGCCAACCACAATCCATACGGCACATCCTGCGCCGCATGCTTGGCCCGGAACCCGATCTGGAAGACAAACCAGAAAAGCAGGATGGTCGCCACCGGCTGTGCAAAGGCCCAGAGGATGCCGAAATAGGACCCGGCGAAGCGCGCGCGGAAATCATTGCGCGCAAGCTCCCAGACCACCAGCGGAATCCGCAGGCGGCGGCAGGCGTCTTTCTGTGCCGGAGTCATTCCTGGCTCCTTTCGGTGATCGTCAACTCCCGCAGCGCGACCCCCAGCAGCCGGTCTTCGGCCCCCATCCCCAAGGACACCGGACTGGCGGCGTCGGGCATGGTGAATTCGATTTTCAGAAAATCGCCGTCCACGGCCGATCGCGGCACCGCAACATGCTGCCATTCGAAGGCCTTGCTGGTCAGCCGGACATCCTGCAGATGGCGGCCATTCACGTGAATGGCGATATGCTGCGCCTCCAGTTTGGAAGGCGCGAGAAACGGCAGCAGACGAATGGAAAGCTGCAGTTCCTGCCGGGTCGGCGGCAGGGGGATGCCCAGGCTGGCATAGGGGTTTGTCGACCAGACCCTGTCCGGACTCGCCTCGCTCCACCCCATCATGAGATACGGCAAACCATTCTTGCCTTTCCCAAAAGCAACGGGCACTCCAAACACGATAGGCGCGGGGTGGTTGGTGACCATCCGCTGCGGTTCATAGGTGACAGGGGAGGGTCGCCAGGATTCCTCCCGCCAAACCGGTCCTTCAACGAAGAACTCCTTGAGCGGAGACAGATAATCATTCTTGTACAGCCACTTCCAATCGAACGTGTAATAGCGCCGCGTCCTTTGAACATCCGCGTTTCCGGCGTCTGTCAGCGCCAGGCCTTCGAAGGGACCAACCAAGCCCAAAAGGGAAAAAACCGTCTTCGGAATATCGGCCAGCGTCGCCTGGACAGCGGATGTTTGCATCTCGCCGCGGGTTCCCAGGGGCTTGATCAGCAGTGTCGGCAAGGCGCCGCCGACAAACAGATAGTTCATGTAGAACGCGTCGGGAACCACCCGTCCCCGATCCGGATCGTATATGCCGATTGGCCCGAAACCATGGTCGCCGGCAACAATGATCAGGGAGTTGTCGTAGGCGCCGATGGCTTTCAGCTTATCCAGGAACCGGGCGGTGAGCTTCAGCATCGCCATCGCCTGGCGCCGATAGCTGCCCCGGGTCTCATTCATGTGCTCCACCTCCAGATTCTCGTTCAGCGTCAAGGGGGAATGGATTCCGTTCAGATGATAAAACTTGAAAACCGGCACATGAAGCGCGACGCTCGCCTGCTGCTCCATCCGCTCGATGAACTGCACATCCCGGTTCTTATGAGCCGCGTTTTTGGCGGACTGACCCGAACTTTTGAAACAGCCTTGCAAAAACCAGTGTCCGTTGTTGAACAGGCGTTTTTTCAGCAGTTGGGGTGAAACCCGGAACAAGGCCGTGTCCATCAGCCGGGAGATTGCGACGCGATCCCGGTTGAAATCCACCCGGAGCCGGCTCTTCTTCAGGTTCGAAACGCTTTCCGGGTCGGGATACACGGTGATCGGCACCATCGGGTAGACCTCGGACTGGAACCCCTGCTTTTTCAGCAGCGCCGGAAGGGAGTGCTGCGCAAACGCCTTTTTCACATAGTCGACATAAGGCACTGAATTGTCATAGTAGGTTCCCGTAAGGATCACGGGGATCGATGGCTGCGTGACGGGAAAGCCACCCAGGGTGTCGGGATAGAAAGTGAACCCGTCAAAGCAGGGAATCAACTCCGGCCGCTCGTCCTGGAGTTGATGAAAAAGCGTCGATTGAAACGCGTCCAGCACCAGGATGATGACGTTCTGGCGGCGTGAAAACGTGAACTCGCTTTGGCTGTCAACGGAGTACCGGTTCCACCAGGGCGTGGCGGCGGAGGACAGGGTGGCCGCACTTTGAAGCGCCGTCCCCGCCAGTTGCATGATGATTAGGATGGCGCAGATTCTGCCCAGATACCGGGTCACCCGCGGCGCCTGGGTGAAAATCAACGCCCCCCCACCCAGCCACAGGCCCAAGTCGAAAAAAAACACGATGCGGTTTTGAGCGCTGGTCCACAGGATCGGGCGCCCATCGAACACCCCATATTGCCCGAAACTCAGCGTGCTTTGCAGCCACGCCAGAACGCCGCAGGCAAAAACGGCCAGCCCAAGCCAATGCCTGATTCGCGCAGGTTGAGGCAGGACGATCAGAAAGAGGAAAGCCGCCGCACTCGCGGACAGAATCAGCAGATCGAGCAGAAACTGGGGAAAGGTGATCGTGAACTCGTAGAAGTTGTTGAGAAAAATCTGCAAAGGCACAAAGAGAAACACCGTCGCGGCCAGGAGGCCGCAAGCCCATGCCGATTGCCTGCGGCTGCACAGGATCGGTGAAGCCGCCGCATCCGTCGCACCCGGCTTCAGCGTCCGTTGCTTGGAAAAAAGCTTAGGCATGGGATGACCCCAATCTGGCAAAAAGCTTCAGCAGCGGATTGTCGAGCAGCTGGCCGCCGCGGCCGTTCAGCTGATGCATCCGTGCCAGCCGCCCGGCGAGAAACTTCACGTCCGGCTCGTTGCCAGCGGTTTTCAGCAGGTCGTCCGCCCGAAGCAAGTCCATCTCGAAGTCCGCCACCTTCGCCCGCGCGAACTTGACGATCCCGTGGCGCAGCGCCGTTCCGATGTCATCCGCGCTACGGTAGTAACGCTTGCGGTCGCCCTCCCGCCGCTCCCGCCGGATCAGGCCCAGCCGCTCCAGCTGCGTGCACGCCAGACTCACCGCCGCCTTGCTCAGGCGCAACTCCCCCTCCAGAACATCCAGAGAGGACATCCCGTCGGTCAGGTACAGGCTGAACAAGACCTGCCCCGCCACCCGGTTGAAGCCGAAGCTCTGCGCCAGACGGCCACCCGTCTCGATCAGATGCGCTTTGACTTTCGCTGTGGAATTCGGGGGTTTGGATGCCATGGGACCCGTCGTTGAACTTTTATTGTTTCGTGAAACATCGCGATATTAGCCGAT
>CAZQKI010000100.1:0-16268 GCA_964592855.1 uncultured Lentisphaerales bacterium | reverse complement strand
TTGTTTTGAACCAGCGACCAGCAACTGTCGGCGCGCGGAGCCCCCCGCGGGTCGCCAGTCACGCGTCGCTGGTCCGCTCTCTTCTCATTTCACCAACAGCACCTTCACGCCATGGGGTTCCAGGGTCAGGCGCGTCCGCGCTCCCGGCGCCACGTCGACCCCGGCCAGGACGTCGCGGACACCAGCCACGGGCCCGGCCAGCAGGCCGTCGCCCAGGTTCAGGTCCACCTCCAGCGCCTGGTCGGCCGGGTTCAGCACGGCGATCAGTGCGCATTTCTTCTCCGGGTGCACGAAGCCGCCGGCCAGAACCCGCTTGTCGGAGGGCCGGATCAACTGGGCGTCCTCCGCGTTCCAGTAGCGGACGTGTTTCACCCGCGGGTCGCCGATGGAGAGCTCCTTCATGGCCTCACCGACGGTCTTCGTCGTCTTGGAGAGCCAGGACGGCGTTCCCGACCAGGGCAGGTCGTGCAGAATGCCGTATGCGCACAGCACGGCGAAACACTGCTCGTCCGCGGCCGTGAGCTTCTCCGGATGTGCCGTCGGCACATCCGACCGGCACATGCCCATCCCGGCGCACGAGGCGGTGTACGCGGCGGCGATATCCGGCGTGATGCCCTGTGCGATGAGATTCTGACCCGTTTTCTCGTGATACATGTCGCCCTCGACGTACCAGGTCGGACCATAGTTGTTGTCGAAGTTGTTGCTCTGCAGCAGGGAGGGAGGACGGCCGATCATCCAGAGCGCGGTGGCGTAGCGACGGGTGCGCTCGTGATAACGCAACGGGTTGGAGAACGGCTGGAGCCGCCCATCCTCGCGCCGGTAGGCCACGCCGTCGATGTCGGTCTTGACCATCCCCCGCAACGCGCGGGGCAGGCTCTCGAAGCAGTCGAAGAAGCAGCCGTTCACCCCGCTGTACTGGCCGAGGCGGACCATGTGCCAGAGCCAGCAGTCCACGAAGCTGTCGCTCATCAGGGTGTAGACCGGCGTGATCTGCTCGGGCGTGCTCCACTTGACGGTGTGGCCGAAATTGGCGTTATTGCGGAATTCCTCCATGGGCCGGCCGGGCGCCGCGGTGTGGGTCCAGGCGCTGCCGAAGGTGGGGAACTCGCGCATGCCGGCGTTGGCACCCCAGGAACACCCATACAGCGTGACCGGATAGCCCTGCTTGGCCATGTCGTTGCGGATCTTGTAGTACGACGCGTGGCCCGGCGGCGCATCCTGCTTGTCGTAGTAGTGCCCAGCCGTCCCCTCGCTCTCGTAGATGAACTTGCGCAGGCCCTCGTAGTCCTCCGGCGTGTAGAGCTGGAAGCCGTTGACCCCGCCGCCGTAGAAGCGGAACCCGGCGCTGTCGTGCATGCGTTTGCCCTGCCAGAATGCCTGCCGGTAGCCGACGGCCTTGGGCCGCGAAGGGGTGGCGATGAAGGCGAACTCGATCGTCCGAGGCCGGTCGAGCGTGGTCGGCCGGGCGATGAAACGGAACTTGAGCGCCAGCTTGCCGTTCTCGCGCACCAACAGGACCTGGTCGTCCTTGTCGTCCACGCTCCAGCCGCGGTCGCTCTCGGCCATCCAGAAAAGACCATGATCATATTGCCCGGCGAAGACCACCGGGACGAAGGTTCCCGCCAGCGCCGGATGGGCGGGCAGGTTGGAGCTCTTCTGCAACACGCCATCGCCGTCGGGAATCCGGCCCAGGCAGTTCACGTCCAGCATGCGGCTGAAGCGGTAGAGGTTCGCGGAATCCGCAATCGGGACGGTCAGCGTCAGGGAGTCGACCTTGGCCGCTCCTTTCGGCGCCAGTGTCAGCCGCACCTTGTAGAGGCCATCGTAGTCCAGGCGGGCGTGCGCCTGGACGGACAGACTGCCCAGTTTCGATTGAGCCTCGATCTCCGCCGCGTAGCCACGGGTCTTCTCCAATTTGAAGTCCTTCCCCGCCACCGGGCAGGCGTTGGTGGCCAGTTCGTATCTCGCGAACTCCGCGGGGAACTTCTTGCCAGAAACCAGCCGGATGCGAGGCTGTTTCGAACTGACGGCCTCGACGGCCTGGCCGTCCACCACGCCGTTCAGCCGCATCGGGCCGCCCAGCACGTCCGCGCCCTGCGAGACCATCGCCGCCGGCAACCCGTTGTTCTGCAGCCGGTACTCGCGCCCCCAGAGACTCAACGAGGGCAAGGGCTTCCCCGAAACCCTGAACCCTGAACCCTGAACCTGGATTGGTGTCCACGGCGGAATGATGACTTTGTCGCGACCGATGTCGGCGGTTTCCCACTCGTAGCGCTTGCGCGTCAAGGGCAACTCGGCCTGATCGACCACCGCGCCTGCCAGGAGCAACTCGGACTTGATCCGGTAATCGCCCTCCGGCAGCGGGCGCGGCAACGGCACCACGGCGTTGCCCGCGCCGTTGGTCACGGCACCTTCGCCTTTCGCGAGTTCCGCGCCCTGGCCGTCCTGGACGACGACCCGGAGTCGGTCGGCAGCGATGATGCGCCTGGCCTTCTCAAGCTCGGCGCCAACGTAGAGCTGGGGATTCAGCCCGGCGGAGACCAGCACATCCAGCCGGTCGGAATAGGGATCGTAGATACGGTCGAAACCGGCCCGGGCTTTCAACTCGTAGGCGTGCAACGTCGCCCATTTCTTCAGGGCCGCCTCGACGGCGGGGTGCTTCGGCTGGATCGGAAGGGAATTACTGAACTGGGTCTGATCCCGGCCGTCCAGCGTCGTCACAGCCCGGATACTCAAAGTGTTTCCATCAGCGGCGAGACCGGCAACCTGTTCGCGTCCCGAGAACCGCACGCTCGCGCCGGCGGCCTTCCGATCCTGCCACGTCTTCTCCCAGGTGACCTTGCCGCCGGCCTGGTTGGCCATGTCCAGGCGGTAGTCGAGCGGTTTACCGGCCGTTCCTGCCGCCAAGACGTTGCCGAGGCAGTCCAGATTCACGCTTCCGCCGACGCCCAGCAGGAAGGGGTAGGCACCGTTCAGGCGGAACGCGGCGCGCGGCGCCGGATCGAAGATGACGTCCGGCATGGACGCCCAGTCGTCCGCCTTGACGCCGCCCCAACTCAGGTAGAGCGGCTTCGTCGCCCAGGCGAGATGGACTTTGGCGGTCCGGCCGTCAAGGCTCTTGACCCCGAGGAACTCGAGCGGAATCCGTATGCGGACAATCCACCAGTTCCCCGCATTATGGGCTGGGCCGACATGGTTGCCCACGGCAATCCGCGCGGTGTCGAGCGGATGGTTCTGGCCGGGCAGGGCTTCGATCGTCGCGGCCCAGACCGCCCCGTTGGGATTCACCGCCAGGCGCAGGAACGGCGCGCCAGCCTGGCCGACCTTAGGATCGAGCGCCACCTGGATCAGCAGGTGGTCGTCATCCTCGAGGATCGCCGGATCGTCGTTCGCCGTGGCCTTCGCCAGGTAGTTCTCCCCTTGCGGCTTGAGCGCCGTCAGAAAAGCAACAAAGAGCGCATCCTTATTGTAAACCAACCACCACGATCCGTCCTTTCCGGTAAAGGGCGCCCCCGGCAGGTTCGCGTCGCGCAACCCGCAGAAGGCGGTCGAGGCGCCCCAGCCGAACGACCGGAAGGCGCCGTCGTCATATTCCGGCGTCTCGCTCGTTTTGCCAACCCGGGCGAAAGCTGCCGGCTCCGCCTGCACGGTCACGGCGGCGGACAGCGCAAGCGCCGCCAACACACATCTCTTGAACCCCTTCATTCCCTTCCCTCCTTTTTCGCTTTTTTTCCTGTTGACCCGCTCATGTTTTTATTGTTATTGTTTATGCACATTGAAAGCAATCTTATTTTTCGAAGACTTTCAAAAGCTTTCATGAAGCAGAGGGATCTTATGGAATTTGACGGAAACAGAGAGGGAGCATGGCGGGTACCTACGACGGGCAATGTACCTTTGTGGAAGCAATGCGCCACGCATATCGCCGAACTGATCCGTAACGGCACGCTGGCAGCCGGGCAGGCCATGCCTGTCCATTCGGAACTCGCCCTCCAGACGGGCGTGGGTGCCAGCACCTTGCAGAAGTCGCTGGCCTACCTGACAAGGCAGGGCCTGCTGGTGCGTCACCGCAACCGCGGCACCTTCGTGGCGTCAAAGCCTGATCACCGCGGCGAGAAATGGGTGGCCGTGATGACCCGCGCCGCGTTCGACCCCGCCCTGTCGCAATGGGACCTGCTCGCCGCACGCGCGGTCGTCCATACGCTCGCCGACGCAGGCGCGCGGTTCCGTTTCTACCACAACTCCTATCTGTCTGGCCATCCAGACGCCCAGAGGCAGGACATCGATCCCCGCATGGACGAGGATATCGAGGCCGGGCGGGTGCAAGGCCTGCTGGTGGTCGGCAGCGTGCCGCCCAGCCACCCCGAGTTCCGCGAGCAGCTCAAGAAGGCCAGGATCCCCCTGGTCGAAACCTCCAGCCAGGGCAACCTGACCCCGTACGTCGTCGAGTTCGACCGCTCGGCTTTCGTGCGGCACGCCGTGGAACTGGCCGCGGCGCGCGGGTGCCGGCGCCTGGCCTTCCTGGAAACGCCAGGTTTCGAGGTTAATGGTCACGATCCGCTGGCGGAAGCCTTTGCGGCCGAAATCCGGCGCCTGGGCCTTGACGTCGTGGCGCCATGCCCCTACCGCATCGCCTGGCCCCCCAGCGCCGCCAAGGGGGTTCAGGCGTTCGAGGACTTGTGGCAGGATCGCCAGATGCGTCCGGACGGCTTGATCATAACGGACGAGCACGTGGCCCTGGGCGCCGCCCAGGCCGCTGCCGGCGCCGGAGTGGCCGTGCCAGAAGAACTCTGGCTGGTCACCTCCACGACGGCCGGGCACGAAATAGCCTGGCCCGTGCCGGTGGAAACGGTGGCCTTCGATCCTGCCGAATTGATGGACCGCGCCTGGGCCATGCTCCAGGCAAGGATGAACGGAGAAGTGGTGACCCGGCGGCAACTCCGCATCGGGCCAAGATGGGTTGAGGCAACAAAGACGGAGCCGGCAGGGGCCGGGTACAGAGCAGAACAGGAGATCGAAGTATGAAGAAGACGCTAGGCATCGCGGTAGGTCTCGTTTTGACAATCGCAACGGTGGAGCGCGCACAGGCAGGCAGCGCCGCATGGAACGTAGACGGCAGCGCCAACTGGAGCGTCGACGGCAACTGGAATCCCGCCACAGGCTATCCCACCGGGACGTCCGACGACGCCACGCTGGGCAGCAAGATCACAAGCGACGCAACCATCACGCTGACGCAGGACATTGCCCTGAATTCTCTGACCTTCAACGACAACAACCAGTACACGTTGAGCGGTGCCCAAACGCTGACGCTGGGCAATACCGCGGCCACCATCGTTCACGACAATACGGGGAATGCCGTCATTGCCGCTGACCTGACGTTCTCAACGGCCAACCATGCGCTTTCCGGCAGCAGCACCGCCACCCAGACGTGGAGCGGGGTCGTTTCCTATGCCAGCGGCTACTTCACCAAGTACACGCCGGACACACTCGTCTTGGCGGGGACAAGCGCCAATCTGTTTACGGCAGCTTCGTTCACCATTGCCGGGGGTAAGGTTGTTCTAAACAAGCCAGCGGGTGTTCAAGCGTTAGGGGGAAGCATCAAAGCAGGATACTCACTGCCTGGAGTCCTGAAATGGAATGCGGCCAACCAGGTCGCCGACAACGCTGCGCTGGAGGTCTCGTCGACCGGCCTGGTAGATATGAACGGCTTCTCGGACGTCATCGGCACTCTGAAGATGAGCGGCGGCACCGTGGAGACCGGCGGCGGCGTCCTGAGCATCTCCGGTGTCGCGTCCGGCATTGGTGGCGTCATCAACGGTAAATTGTATTTGCGCACGGACGCGGGCCTCGGCGCGCTCGACGCCACCAGCGGCAACACGCTCACCATCAATGCGGACATGAGCGGGCTCTGTGCGCGAATGCAAGCCGCCGCGGGCGGGACGGTGCGCTTGAACGGCAGCAACACCATGAACGGAATCGACCACTACAGCGGCACCCTGGCCCTCGGCAACGACTACGCCGTCGGCACCAATGAATTTAGGTTCTACAACGGTTCCGCCGGGATCATCCAAGTGGTCGTAGCGGCGGGTGGCGCCCGTGTCATCACCAACAGGGTCCGGATGACCACGGGCGGCAACCCGCTCTTCGGCGGCACGAACGCGCTGACCTTCACCGGCTCGCTTTTGATCGACGTGGACATGATCGTTTCCGTCACCAATACGGCGCCCGTGACCTTCAGCGGCAACGTTGGGTCGGCGTCGGGCACGAGGGCGCTGACCAAGACCGGCCCCGGCACCCTTGAGTTGGACGGTGCAAGCATCAATTATTCCGGAAATACCATCGTGAGCAACGGCACCTTGGAATTGAACGGCATTCTGACTTCCACGACCGGCACCGTTTCAATTGCAAGCGGAGCGTCACTCTGCGGCACCGGAACGATCCGCCGCGCCACCACTGTTGAAAACGGGGGCACGTTGGCGCCCGCCAGAACTAACACCGTCGGCACACTGACCATCTCAAGCAATCTTGTCCTCAACGCCAGTTCGGTGCTCGCATTCAATCTCGGGACAAGCAGCGACCTTGTGTCGGTCGGGAAGAATCTCACACTTGACGGGACCTTGAATGTTTCTGATTCCGGAGGGCTGGACGCCGGCACCTATCGCCTCTTCAATTATACAGGCTCACTGATCAACAATACATTGGACATTGGCTCTATACCCTCGAACTTTTCCAGATATACCTTCACGATCCAGACCAGTGTAGCCAACCAGGTTAATCTCATCGTCAAATCTCCGGTCCAAGGAACCATGTTGTTTGTCCAATAGAAATCGTCCAACGACAAACCATTTCAACGGGGGATTATGAGCACAATAAAGAGTAGTTGGATGGCGATGGGAGGCGCGTTAGTGCTTCTGGCGCTATCGCTTCAGGCCGCTCCCAATGTCTGGGACAATTTCGAGTCCTATGCTGTTGGCACGGACTTTGCCTCAACACATGCAAATGGCTGGAATGCCTCCACGAACACGGTCATTGTCAGCAACCTAGTCTGGCAAACAAGCACCAAGTCGGTCGTCCTGCCCGATCAGTCAACCCTCACGAATACCGTGTCCGGTTCCGGCGGCAAGGCGGTGTGGACGGACTTGTGGATCATCCCCACTTTGGGCGATCCCCCTTCCTCGCCTCCCACGAATACGGCGAGTTTTGTCCAGTATTTCGATGCGAACGGTTTTGTCGAGGTGGCCACTACTTCCGGGTGGACCGTCTGCAGCAATGATGTATGGGGTAATTCCGTCCCCGCCGTTTCGAACGCCTTCGTCCGTGTCACCCTGTTTCAAGACTACTCCACTTCCAATCAAGCACTGATGATCAACGGGCAACTCATCCTGCAAGATCAACTGTTTCTTGGCTCGTCCCATGATTACACCGCATTCGGTGTGCGCGGCACGGGCAGCAACGTCTGGATGGACAATGTCTGGATAAACACCAATTACGATACCGTGACACTGACCAATGACTTCAATGGTAACCACGCTCCCGATGCCGCAGAGCTGGCAACTTATGGCTATGTGGCAAGGACACAATATGTGGGCGGAGTAGGCTATCCATCCTATGGCAGCATTCAATTGGCCGTAAATGCCTGGCGATCACGCGATGCGGTATATATCTCTTCTTCAAATGCACCGTATGCCGAGAATGTGGTGGTATCGAATGCGATCACGTTTACCGGCGGCATTTTCACCAACACGGGGACCCTCACGGTTCGGTCAACCAATGCCGCCGTTTTCCAAGCGGGAATGAAGTGGGAAACTGTTAACCTGGACACGAATTCCACCTCGATATTCAGCCAGGGTCTGGTGTGCAGTAATTTGATTATCCGCTCCGGGGCCACAGTAACCGTTGCGAACGTAACATGCAGCAACCTGGTCGTGGAACCGGGCGCGCACTTCGTCTGCAATGGGCCATTCCAGTGTTCCGGCTCCAGCACCATTGGGCAGGGTGCCGTGGTGGTCTTCGCCGGAAGCGTGACCAATCCGGGAACGTTCTCCGTGGCAAGCGGGGCGTCCGTTACGCTGGGTCAGGGCGCATCTCTGGGGGCTTTCATTGCCAATGGAACGATTACCGTGGGCGCCGGGCAAACGGTATCGGCGAACTCTGCGGCCGTATCCGGCGGCCTGCAAGTCAGCGGTGCCGGAACGGTGAGCGTCGGGACCACCCTGAGCGTGACCGGAGCCGGGGTGCTCACTTTCACCAACAGCACGTTGAGCGTGCCCGCCAGTGCCGTGAACATGTCTGGGACCTTCACCATCGACAGCACGTGGGGGCCGTCCGTTTCACCGATGCCACTGCCCTTCACGGACACTTTTGAACTCTATGCGGATAGCACTCAACTGCAGACTCTTGGATTCAGAGGTTGGTGCGCTTCAAGCGCCGGTGTTGTCGTTCAGTCCCAGGAGAAGTATGCTGGGAGTAAGGCCGTCTGCCTCCCCGACAATTCAACTCTTTCGAATCTCATCTCGGCTGCCAGCACAAAGGTTGTTGCGACCGATCTTTATTGGAAACCCATCGCAGGTGATCCCCCTCAGAATCCTCCAACCAACACCTCCAGTTTTGTTGCCTATGTCAACTCGAACTGCCAACTCGTGGTGGCCACATCGACAGGCTGGGAAATATGCTCAAATTCGATCATCGATGGATCTTCCGTCACCGTCTCAACCGGGAACTGGAGTCGTATCACGTTCTATCAAAACTTCTCACGCCACCAATTCTGCGTTTATGTCGACGGGAAACTAGTCAAGGACGCGGCCTCATTCCCAGGCAGCGGAATCGATTCCTATTCCAGCTTGGGAGCCAAGAACGACCAGGGCAGCGCCTATTTTGACAACATCATGATCTCCACGGACATCCCGTCCGATCTTAGCCTGAGCGACAACTGGCGGACCGGTTCCATCTTCAAGATCCGATAGAGACAGAACTAAACGCTTGCTCAGCCTGTCGGCACGGTTTACATCCTACGATAAGTAATGCAAAAACAAACCACTGCATTTGAAAAGGATCATTCGATGTTACGACCTGTCAATCCAAGAGGCCCTCTCGTGAGCGAGCGTTTCCAGGCGATGTCCGCCGCCGAGCGGACGGACGGAGCGCGGCGTCGGATACTCGACGAGAAGGCTGCCCGCGGCGGGGCGGTCACAGACACCCAGGCGCTCACCACACGGTATCGCTCCATGAAGGCCAGCGAGGGGCTTCCTCGCCGCGTCCGCCGCGGCATGCGCACGCGCGACGGCCTCGCGGCGATGCGCTTCGTGGTGGACGACTTCGACCTGCTCGCCGGGCGTCCACTGTTCAGCCTCGACCACTTGCCCGTCTCAAGGGGCGGGAAAGTCCCTGATTCGGAGCAAAAGGCGCTTCAGGAGTTCGCTGCCCAGCTCCCGCCAGAGCCCGGCCAGAACGGGCACTGCGAGCTCGACCGCTCGAAGGCGTTCGAGCTTGGATTGGACGCGTTGCGGGCGTCCATCGACGCGCTGGCTGCGGGAGCCCAAGGCGCGCGCCAAGAGACCTATCAGGCCTTCAGCTTCGCGCTTTCGGGGCTATCGGCCATGATCACGCATGCGGCCGAGGCCGTTGACGCCGCCATCCCGGCCGCGTCCGAGGCGCGAAAGGCCGAACTGCGTTACATGGCGGAGTCATGCAGACACGTCGCCCATGAGCCGCCGCGCTCCTTCCAGGACGCACTCCACCTGGTCTGGTTCATCGACTTGGGCGCGCAGTTTGCCGACGGTGCCGGACTTGCAGGCCCCGGCCATCTCGACCGCACACTGCTCCGCTTCTACCAAAGTGACATTGCCAGCGGCGCGCTCACAAAAGAAGACGCACTCCAGTTGCTCGAGGCGCTTTACCTCCTTGTCAACCACACGATCCAGGATGGATTGGCGATTCCTGTGATGGTCGGCGGGCGGGACGCGGAGGGACGCGACATCACCAACGAGCTGTCCTATCTGTGCCTTGAGGCGCTGCGCCGCACAAAGCTGGTCTATCCGACTGTTGGAATCTGCTGGCATGCGGGCACGCCGCCCGAACTCACCGCACTTTGCGTTGACTTGATCGCCAAAGGGTATTCGACACCCGCCTTGTTCGGTGACGAAACGATCCAGCGCGGCCTGCGGCTGTACGGGGTGCCGACCCAGGAGGCGCACAACTACATCAATTCCACCTGCGTCGAAATCACGCCGGCCGGTGCCAGCAACGTATGGGTCGCCTCCCCGTACTTCAGCACCTGCCAGATACTCTTGGACGAGATCGACGCGCAAGCCGCCGCCGGCGACAAGGCGGTCGGGACGTTCGACGACTTCCTTAACGTCTATCTCGCCAGGCTTTCCAACAGAATCCTTGTGGAAGGCGTGATCCCGCAGAACGGCTGTCGGGAGTTGCGCCGCCAGAACGGAGGCAAGCCGTTGCAAAGCGTCTTCACCCGCGACTGCGTCGGACGCGGGCTCGACATTGACGAGGGCGGCGCCCTCTACAACTGGGTGGAATGTTCTTTTGTGGGTCTCGCCAACCTGGCCGACTCCCTGGCCGTCATCCGCTCGGAGCTTTTCGAGCGGAATGCCATCGACTTCAAGACGCTCAAGAAGACGCTGGACGCCGACTTCAAGGGCGAGGAGCCGCTGCGCCAGCACTTCCTCAAAGGCCTTCCGAAATACGGAAACGCCGACACCGGGGTGGACGCCTTGGTCGCCACGGTCGTCGAACGAGTCAAAAAAGAGTGCGCCCGGTACAAAATGGCGCCGAATGAGAGCCATTTCATTCCCGGTGCCTTCTGCTGGGTCATGCACGAGCGGCTCGGCAGCGTCTGCGGGGCGACGCCCGACGGGCGCAAGGCCGGCTTCCCCTTCGCCGACGGTGGCGGCCCCGCCCAGGGGTGCGAGCGCAGCGGCCCGACCTCCGCGATCCTCTCGGCGACATCCTGGGATCACTCCCCGTTGATCGGCGGCGTCGCCTACAACATGAAGTTCAACAGCACGCTTTTCGACTCGCCGGAATCGGTCAAGCGGCTGGAGGATTTGCTGGTAACTTACCTGCGGCGTGGCGGTTTCGAGGTCCAGGTGAACGTGGTCGATCCCGAAACGCTGCGGAAGGCCAGGGTCAACCCCGAGCAATACCGCGACCTGGTGGTGCGCATCGGCGGCTACACCGACTATTTTGTCAATCTGTCGCCGGGCATGCAGGACGAATTGATGCATCGGACCGAGTTTGCGGATTTGTGAGGGGGAACTGAAGATGAACGCGCAGTTAGAGCTTTCAGAACGGATCACGTGGCTACGGGCGGCAACGCTGGCCGCCTCCGCGGCGCATGGACGCCGGTTGCTGGACAAGGACGAACAGCGTTTTTACGCAACCTGCCGCTACGAGGCGGCACGATCCTGTCGGGAGGAACCGGAGGCGTTCCGGCGTGCCGCGATGCTGGAACGGTTCGCCGCCGGCTATCCAATCCGGCTGCACCCCGACGAGCTGATCGTCGGTTCGCAGCGGTTCTGCTCGCCGGCGATGGGCGACTATTACACGGCGGAACAACTGGCTGGCTTGCCGATCCACGGCAACATCGGCCATATCGTGGTCGACTACGCGTTGCTCCTGCGGCACGGTATCGACGGGGTCGCCGCGAAGATCGCGGTCATGCCGGCCGGGGTCAACCGGACGGCGATGGGCCGGGCACTGGAGGCGTTCCGAGTGTTTGTCGGCCGGCACGGGACCCCGGTCTGCCGGCGTCTGACCAACGCGGCCCCGGGGAGTTTTCACGAGGCGCTGCAACTGGTCTGGCTGATCCAGATCTTCCTTCATGCCGAGGGGGACGCGGCCGCGGTGTCGTTTGGCCGTTTCGATCAGTATCTCTGGCCATTTTTGAAGGACGACCTGGAACAGCGGCGGATCGAGCTGGCCGGCGCCTTCGAGCTGTTGTGCAGTTTCATGCTTAAGACTTGCGAGGGGGATGAATCGCAGAACCTGGTGGTGGGCGGGGATGGCGAGAACGGGTTGTCGCGGATGACGCTGCGGGCGATGGAGCGCCTGCGGGTCTGGCAGCCGTCGCTGTCGGTACGGATCGGGCCAGGCACCACCGAGGCGTTCTGGGTCGATGCGCTGGCGCTGTCTGCGGCGGGAATCGGCATGCCGTCGTTCTTCAACGAGCCGCTGGTGGCTGGATCGCTGCGGGTTCTGGGAGTGCCGGCGGATCGGGCGGACGACTGGAGCATTGTCGGCTGCTACGAAGCGACGCCGTCGGGCGACGCCTATCCGCTCACGGTGGCCGGGGGGATCGCGCTACCGCTCTGGCTCAATCGTTTCCTCGCCGAGGCGCAGGCCGGGACCTTCCCCGACTTCTTCCGGCAGTTCAAGGCGGCCGCGACGCGGTTCTACGAGCAGGAATCCCTACCGGAATTCCAGCGCCGCTGGAATGCGATGAGGGCGAATCAGGTCTCGCCCTTCGAGAGTGTCTGCGTCACCGGCTGCATCGAATCCGGCCGCATGGTGGAAGAGGGCGGGGCTCACCATAACTTTTTCGGCGTCAATCTGATGGGAATCGGCACGCTGGTCGACAGCTTGCGGGTCATCCAGGAACTGGTCTACCGCCGCCGGGAACTGACCCTGGAGGGACTGCGGGAGCAGGTGCGGCGGAATTTCCCGGATGAGGAAGTCCTAAGGCTTTGCCGCGGTCTCCCGGGTCGATACGGCACGGATGATCCGGAGAGCAGCCAACTGGCCCGCGAACTGTCGGCCTTCCTGGCCGACTTGGTACTGCTGCGGCCGCTGGAGAACGGCGTCCGCCCCTATCCCGGTCTGTTCTGGTTCGGTGCGGACATCCATCAGTTGCTGCCGGCCACGCCGGATGGCCGCCGCGATCACGACTACATCTCCTACGGCTGCGGCCCCGGCGCGTTCCTTCCGCCGGTCAGCCCGACATCCCTGCTGAACGCGGTGGCGGCGCTGGACCACACCCGTTTCGGCTGCGGCAACCCGCTCACGCTGGCCTTGAACCGGGAAGATCTGGACGGCGAGCGGGGACGGACGGCTCTGCGCCACCTGATTGAAGGGTATTTCCGGCAGGGCGGATTCCATCTGCAGATCAACTTGGCCGGCGTCGACGAACTGCGGGCCGCGCGGCGGCAGCCGGAACTCCACCGCGGCCTGTTGGTTCGCATCAGCGGTTTCAGCGCGGCGTTTGTCTCGCTCGACCCCCGCTGGCAAGAGGCGATCGTCGAACGTACGGGGAAGGGGCGCTAAATGGACACGACCGACTACCATCAGGCAATCTCGTATCTGCGCGCGGAAATCATGGCGGAGGCGGATCTGGCCGCTATGCCGCCGCCATTGCGCGAGGCAACGGTCTTCGCGCGGCTGCTGCAGCGGCTGCCCATCGGCGCCCTGCCGGGCGAAACGATGGCCGGGGATTACGGCCTGGCGTTTGCCGCCGAGCCGCTGCGCGTCCGGGCCGCGGCCTGGGCTCCCCCGCCGCCGCCACAGACCGACGCCAGTGATCCGTTCCACCGCCTGGGCGCGGTGTATCATTGCCGCACCGGCTTCAGCCCCGCCCACAGTACCGCCGACTACGAGCGCGTCTTGCGCCTTGGCTTGGAGGGGATGATCGCCGCCATGCCCGCCGCCGCGCCGGAGGACGAGACGTACCGGCAGGCGGAGATCGCCGCATTACGCGCCGTCTGCAACTGGGCCGGGCGCTACGCGGAGCTTGGTCTTCCCGCCTGCCGCCGGGTGCCCGCCTTGCCGCCCCGCGATTTCGCTGAAGCGGTGCAGTCCCTCTGGCTGGTCCATACCGCGATCGGCATCGGCGAGAAGAGCGACGCCTCGCTGTCCCTGGGCCGGCTCGATCAGTATCTCTATCCGTTCTACCGCGCCGACCTTGACCGCGGCGTCTCCCCCGCCCGGATGGAGCAGACCGTGACCGATCTCTTCTTGAAACTGAACCGTTATGGCGATGCCGCTTGCGCGGTCAACCTCGGCGGTCTGACCGCCGAGGGTCAGGACATGTTCAACGACCTGACCCGGATGATCGTCAAGGTCGCCACCCGGTTGCAGTTGCCGGCGCCGATTCTGGCGGTCCGCATTCATCCCGGCATCCGCCGGGAGGATTTCGATGCGTTGACCGTCCCCGAGTTGTTCCGTGTCGGCCAACCGTCGTTCTACGGCGAACTGCCCTGCCGGCAGGCGCTCGTGCGGCGCGGCGTACCCCAGGCGGAGGTCCATCGCTGGGCGGTCAACAGTTGCATGGGGCTGATGATGCCGGGCGAGGAGTTCAGCGACATGTGGGCTCTCGTGGTCACCTTCCTCCTCCCCCTCGAACTGGCCTTGAACAACGGCCGCCCCTTCGCCGGCGAACTGCCCGTGACGCTCAAGACGATGGCCCCCGCGACGTACACCGACGTGGAGGCGATCCAGACGGCCACCCTGCGCTTCGCCGACGAGCTGCTGGCGTTCCTGATCATGCGTCATGCCGAGATCACCCGCCGCGAGGGCATGGAAAACCCCGATCCCTACCTCTCCGCGCTGTTGGGCGGCGGGATCCCCGGCCGCGACCGCCTGCTCAGCGGGCCACGCTACCATACGGCGAACGTCGATGCGTTTGCGATCGTCAACGTCGCCGACGCGCTGACCGCGATCGATCGGGTGGTGTTTCGCGAAGGCCGCTGCCCGCTCGCGAACGTGGTCGCCGCCGTGAAGAACAACTTCGCCGGCGAGGAAGCGCTGCGGAGGGAACTGCTCGCCGCGCCCAAGTACGGCAACGGCGATCCCGATGCCGACCGCCGGGTCGCGGCACTGGCCGACGGCTTCGCCGCGAGCGTGCGGCGGCACGATGCGGGCCCCATCGTCTACATGCCTAGTTTCCACACCCTGGACGCCCATGTCGGTGTCGGGAAGCGCTGGGGGGCAAGCGCCGACGGACGGCTGGCTGGCGAACCCTTGGCCAAGAACATCGGCCCGACGCAGGGCCGCGATCACAGCGGGCTGACCGCATTGTTGCGCTCGGCGGCCGCCATCGACCAGCAGTTTTTCTACGGCGGCCAGGCCATCGACCTGCATCTCGACGCGGCCCTGGTGGCCGAGTCCGCCACCGCGCGCAAGTTCCAAGCGGCCCTGCAGACCTACTTCCAGATGGGCGGACTGCTGGTCCAGGTCAACGGCGTCAGCGTTGAGGCCCTCAAGGCCGCCATGGCGAACCCGGAGGCCCACGGCGACCTGACCGTTCGGATCGGCGGTTTCAGCATGCGGTTTGTCCAGCTTGGTCCCGATGCGCAGCGGGAGATGATCCTGCGTTTCGAATCGTGCACAAGAAAGAGCCTGGCATGAATGACATCGTCTTCGACATCCAGAAGTTTTCGATCCACGACGGCCCGGGCATACGGACGACCGTATTCCTCAAGGGGTGTCCCCTGCGCTGCCTCTGGTGCCACAACCCGGAGTCGCAGGAGTGCGAGCCGGAGATCTCCCTCATCCCCTCGAAGTGCATCGGCTGTGGGCACTGCTTCAAGGCCTGCCCGCTGAACGGCCACGCTCTGGATGCCAACGGGGGGAGGATCTTCAATCGCGCCCGCTGCCAGCGCTGCGGCGCCTGCGCGGAGAAGTGCTACACCAAGGCGCTGGAGAAGATCGGGCGGGAGATGAGCGTCGAGGAGGTGATCGCGGATGTGGAGAAGGACCGGCCGTTCTACGAGACCTCGGGCGGCGGCATGACCGTCAGCGGCGGCGAGCCGTTGTTCCAGTTCGAATTCACTCTCGCCTTGCTCGAAGAGGCCAAGCGGCGCGGTCTCCACACGTGCGTGGAGACCTCCGGCTTCGCCCCGTTCGACCGGCTTGAGCGGATCATGCCGTTCGTCGACCTTTTCCTGTACGACTACAAGGAGACCGATCCGGCCCGCCATCAAGAGTATACGGGCGTGCCGCGGGAAATCATCATCGACAATCTCATCCGCCTCGACCAGCTCGGCGCGAAAAGCATCCTGCGCTGCCCTATTATCCCCGGCCTCAACGCCAGGGACGACCATTTCGCCGGGATCGCCGACATGGCCAACCAGCTCCACAACATCCTAGAGGTCAACCTCATGCCGTACCATCCGCTCGGCAAGTCGAAGAGCGAGCGCATCGGCAAGCCCGCCGCCATGGAGGACGGCGCCTTCCCCGAGGCCGACACTGTCTCGGCCTGGTTGGCGGCGGTCGCCGCCGGGACGCGGATTCCCGTCAAGAAAGGGGGCTGAACGATGAACAAC
>CAZQKI010000099.1:0-16281 GCA_964592855.1 uncultured Lentisphaerales bacterium | reverse complement strand
ACTGCTCGATGTGCGGCAAGGCCTTCTGCGCCGTCCGAACCAGCAAGCGCATCCGCGAAGGGCAGGCCGGGAAGATTGTACAACCATGAACCGAACCGCCAAAGACGTACCCGTCTATCTCGAGCATGCCCGGCAGGTGATGGATGTCGAGATCGAAGCCCTCAAGCGGACCCGCGAAGCGCTGGGCGAATCGTTCGAGGCGGCCATCGCGCTCATGCTCGAAACCATCGCCCGCCCAGCCAAGATCGTCGTGACGGGCGTGGGCAAGAACCTTTCCATCGCCGAGAAGATTTCGGCGACGCTGGCCAGCACGGGATCGACCAGCGTGGTCCTGAACCCCGTCCAGGCCATGCATGGCGATCTGGGCATGCTGGCGGAGGGCGATGTGCTGCTCGCGCTCAGCTTCTCCGGCGAATCCGAGGAGATTCTGAAGCTGATTCCCGCCGTCCGACGCCTCGGTGTTCCGGTCATCGCGATGACCGGATTCCCCGGCAGTTCCCTGGGCGCCTGCAGCCAGATTGTCCTGACCGTCCACATCGACCGCGAGGCCTGCCCCTTCAACATGGCGCCTACCGCCAGCACGACCGCGACGCTGGCCCTGGGCGATGCCCTGGCCATGGTCCTCCTCGAAGCGCGCGGTTTCAAGCGCGACGACTATGCGCGGCTCCATCCGTCCGGCACGATCGGTCGCACCCTGCTGACGCGCGTCGCGGACATCATGCGGAGCGGTGCCGACATCGCCACGGTTCCGATGGACGCCCGGGTGCAGGACGCCATCGTGGCCATGACCCGCACCAAGTGCGGCTCGGCCTGCGTGGTCGATGGCGACGACCATTTGCAGGGCATCTTCACCGACGGCGATCTGCGCCGCCACCTCACCCGCACGCCGGACCTTCTGAACCAGCCGATCTCCGCGATGATGACCTCGCACCCGATCCACGTCGGCAAGGACCAGCTGGCCGTGGATGTGCTGCAGCTCTTCGAGAAGCACAAGATCGACGATCTGCCCGTCGTCGACGCCGACGGCCGGCTGGCGGGATGCATCGACATCCAGGATCTGCCGCGTTTGAAAATCCTCTAGCAGCCTGTCGGACTTAGGCGCAATCCGTCTCCGCCCAGTTGGCGACTTTCAGTCCTTGGATACGCCCGAATTCTCTCACGTTGTTCGTTACCAGCGTCACGCCCAAAGCGCGAGCATGGGCCGCGATCATCAGATCCATGGCGCCAATCGGTTGCCCGGCAAGCTCCAATTCGCGGCGGATCGTGCCGTAATGACGCGGGAGGTTGACGGCATCGCACCCGACCAACTCGAAGGGTGCCAAGGCCTTGTAAAGCGCATGGCGCTCCTTTTCGGGATCCGGAGCTTTTTCCGAACCGTACTCAAGTTCACAAACCGTCACCACCGAGACGTGTACCGTTGCGCCATCCCGCAACTCACATTCGATGCGCTTGCGGATCCGTTCCGCACGCTGGCGGGCTTCGGAGCGTGCGTTCGGCATCTTCAATCCCCGCAGCAAATAGACGAGGATATCCGTATCGAGCATGTACCGACCGCCATTCATGTTTCGAATTCCCTTTCTTCAAGGGGGGGTTGGACACGGTTCTGCATGAAGTCGTCGGAAAGCTCGTCCACGCCTTCACGAAACAGCTCCCACGGCCCTTTCTCAGTCAAAAGCAACCCGTCCGGCGTCGCCAGAATGTTGACCGCCTGTGATCGAAAGCGATACCGCATGGGCACCCGGACCGCCTGACTGCGACCAGATTGAAACACTTTTGCCGTCACCATCGTTTGTCCCCTTCAGCGAATGAGATATACCAAAAAGTAGATGCAAGTATATACCAAATAAGTGTTACCCGTCAAGCCAAGGAAACAGCCCCCAAAGGTTTCGATTACGCGAACGATTCGCTTGCCAGACACACCCGGAGAGTCGATAATCTTACCGTGACCAACGACTTTGGGTACAATGTCCGTTCGGAAGTTATCGGTGCGGATATCCTAGAAGCAACGGAACATCATGAACCTGTCATCCTTGGTATTCTTGCTGGCGCTGTTTTGCTTACCATCATGTAATCACCTAGAGGTGCCTCAAGAACGTGAAGCTAGACCCTATGATGATAGTGCTTGGTTTGGTTACATACTGTTAGGGTCAACAAACCATATAGATCGCCTTTTAGGCAAAGGAGTTGATGTAAATACGACAAATTCATTTGGAGTTACAGGGCTTCACTTTGCGGTCATGCATTCATCCACGAATGTTGTGCACTTTTTGCTTTCAAAAGGTGCAAACCCGAACATACCAGATAGAAGAGGAAATACTCCTGTTTTCACTGCATGTCAGCTTAGACGTGCGGATTGTATGATTGCGTTGCTTGAATCTGGTGCGATTACTGATGGGCGTAATATGCTTGGCGAAAGCCTCTTTGATCAATTGGAGAAAAATTTCCAGGTGTTGCCCAAGCCGGAATGGGCGAGGCGATTAGACCTGAAAGCAAACGAACAAAGAATCCGAAAGCTTTTGCAGCATGGATCTGGCGGGGAGGTGCAAGATGCACATTGACAGTGCCACCATGGCTTTCGACAGCATACGTGCCACCCAGCACGTATCGCTGCGACTTGACCTCATTCGCGCGGCGGTAAGTTATGCTCATCACCGGGCTGAATGGCACTTGGCGGAGCCGGAGCAGCGAGCCAGCATGGGGCAGTCCCGCACGGCGGCCCACAACGCTTTCATCGATTCCTGCAACATTCTGAGCAGGCAGATGGCGAAATCCGATGAATCGACCGCGTGGCGGGGGATGCTGGGTACCGACAGAAGAGAGATCGGCGACTTTGCGTGCTTCATCGCCCTGTTTGTCGGGCTGG
Source organism: uncultured Lentisphaerales bacterium (assembly GCA_964592855.1). Classification (GTDB taxonomy): domain Bacteria; phylum Verrucomicrobiota; class Kiritimatiellia; order RFP12; family JAAYLN01; genus JAAYLN01. Next base: position 13,418 of record CAZQKI010000099.1, on the reverse strand, counting down.
CCGCACGCTGACATAGGCCGACTCCTCTGCGCCAAAACCCGACAGGCGGCCCGGCTTCAGCCCGGAATCGGTTGGGCGTTCAGTTCGCGGCGGACCTCGCTCCACTGCGGCAGGTACCGGTCCAGAAACTTGTAGAACCGGACATTGTGCGGCTGCACGATGAAGTGCACCAGTTCGTGGACGACAAGATACTCCAGGCAGGCGGGGGGTCGCCTGGCGAGTTCAAGATTGAAGGTGATCGTCCGGGTTCTGATGCTGCAACTCCCCCAGCGCGTCTTCATCTTCCGGATTCTGATCTTGGGCCGTTCGAGCCCGAGACGGAGCGCCCATTGCGCCACCAGGGGCGTCAGCGCCTCCCCCAGCAAGGCGCCGCGCCACTTATCCAGCAGGCGTGCGCAATCGGCCGGCGCGGTGGTTGCCGGCGCGCGCAGGCGGATCCGATTTTCCGCGATGGACACGGCAGGCGTCTTGTGTTCCACGCGTTCGATGGCATACCGGCGTCCCCAGAGCATCAGCAACTCCCCGTCGCCATAGGTCGGCGCGGGGATCTGTTCCCGCAGCAGATGCCGGGCCTGCTGCCGTTCGATCCAGGGAATCTGGGCCCGGATAAAGGCACAGACGGCCTCCTGCGAAAGGCGGCAAGGGACGGAGACCTGCACGGGGCCGGAGGACGAACGGACACGCAAGTAGATGCGCCGCATCCGCTTGTAGGTGACCTCGGCGACAATGTGTTCCACCGTGATCCGCTCGCACATGCCCGGCAGGGTTCTCATAGACCGCTCAACAGCACCAGACTTCCAGCCAGAAGACAGTATAGCCCAAAAATCCAGAACCGGCCACTGGTCAGCGTCCGCATGAGGAAGACAATCGCGAGATAGCCGACGACAGCCGCCACGGCCACTCCCAGGCCGATGACACCCCACCCCATGGCCGATCCGGCAGCAGCGGGATCGGGCCGCAGCAGATCCAGCAGCGCGCCCCCCATCAGGGGCGGGATGGACATCAGAAAGGAAAACTCCGCCGCACGCCTGGGGGCGATGCCCAGGTGCCGGGCCGTGACGATGGTTGCGCCCGAGCGGCTGATGCCAGGGAGAATCGCGAAGGCCTGCGCCACGCCGATCGTCACGGCCCGCCAGAAATTGACCGGACGGGGCCCCGGCTCCGCCTCCGGCGGCACGCCGGCGCCGCGTGTCCGGCGCAATTTCAGGGAAAGCAGGAGACAGCCCGTCACCAGCAGCATCGTCGCCGTGAAGCGGGTATCCTCAAAAACCGTTTCCAGCCACTCGCGCGCCAGAAAATAGAACGCAACGGCAGGCAGGGTTGCGAGCAGCAGAAAGCCCGCCTCGCTCCAGGCGCCAGCCTCCCGCCGGACCAAGGCAAGGATCAAGGCTTGCAGCTTCTGTCGGTAGTACAGGCAGATCGAGACCAGCGTGCCGACATGGAGCATCATCTCCAGACGCACCCCCGGAGGGTTGACATGCAGCACGTTGGCGGCAATGACCAGATGCCCGGAACTGCTGACGGGGAGAAATTCGGCGATTCCCTGTAGAATAGCCAGCAGAACAACACTCAGATACTCATGCACGTTTTGATTCCCCTGCACCCGATAAAAAAAGCCGGCTCCCGAAGGAGCCGGCTCAGATACAAAAAAATGGCGGGAGAGACGGGGCTCGAACCCGCAACCACCGGATCGACAGTCCGGTGCGCTAACCAATTGCGCCACTCCCCCGCAAAACGGAGTGCAATATAACTGAACGCATCGTGTCACGCAACAGCAAAATTCACATGGACGAAAATTTTTTACTCGACCGGCCGCCGCAAAGCCTTCTTGTCGCCATGCTTTTTCTTGTCGTCCAGCACCTTGGCGCGCTGCCTGCGCGAGCGCCGGCGCTTCTGGCGGCGCACCCGTTCGGACGCCTGCTGCCGGGCGGAGAGGACCCCCGCCTGCCGCTCCAGCATCCGCTCCGCCAATTCCTGCCGAGCCGTCCAGCGATTGACCTCGCGCGAACGCGTCTGCTGGCACTTGATGACCAATTCGCCAGGCGCATACCGCAATTGGACGCAGGATGAGGTTTTGTTGACCTTCTGTCCGCCAGAACCCGATCCGCGGACAAACGACTCCTCGATATCGGCTTCCCGAACCCCCGCCTGCGCCATCAGGCGCTGAATCCTGGCAACGGTCTCCGGTCTGATTGTTTCACCTGCCATACTACACTCCGTCCTATTGTGCCACGGAGCAAGACAATACCCCCGAATGGGCAGAATGTCCATAACGCAAACGCGCAAATGCGTTCTTTACTCAAAGGACAACCTCTGCTTCAATACTACTTTTGCATGCGCCAGATGCCCCTCCCGCCAACGGGGGCCAAACAGGTTCTCATCGTGTATCTTAAATCACTCGAAATGACAGGGTTCAAGAGCTTCGCCGACCGGACGAAGCTGGTCTTCGAACCCGGCTTGATTGCGATTGTCGGCCCGAACGGCTGCGGCAAGAGCAATGTCTCGGACGCCATCCGCTGGGTTCTGGGCGAACAGCGCCCGACGGCCTTGCGCGGCGCGAAGATGCTGGACGTCATTTTCAACGGCACCGACACCCGCCAGCAGATGAACATGGCGGAGGTCAGCATCACCTTCGCCGACTGCGACAATGTGCTGGATGCCGAGTTCAACGAGGTCACGGTGACCCGCCGCGTTTTCCGCACCGGGGAAGGCGCCTATTTCATCAACAAGAACCCCTGCCGCCTCCGGGACATCCACCGGATGTTCATGGGAACCGGCATCGGCACCACCAGCTATTCGGTCATGGCGCAAGGCCAGATCGACGCGATTCTCTCCTCCCGTCCCGAAGACCGGCGCGCCATCTTCGAAGAGGCGGCGGGAATCACCAAGTTCAAGGCCGACCGCAAGGAGGCCCTGCGCAAGCTCGAGCAGACCGAGGCCAATCTCCTGCGCCTCGCCGATGTCATCCGCGAAGTGAAGCGCCAGATCGGCTCGCTCCAGCGCCAGGCCGGCAAGGCCCGTCGCTATCAGGAGCTGAAGGACGAACTGCGCGGCATCGATCTGTACGTCATCCGCCGGAGGCTGGCCGCGCTGGACGCCCGCCTCCGCGAACTCGACGGCGAACTCGCCGACCTCGCCGGCCTCGACGCCCGGGGACAGAGCCAGGTCGCCGAAGCCGAGGCTGCGACCGCGGCCATCCGCGCCGACATCCTGGAGAACGAGCACCGCATCAGCGAGATGAGCGAGGCCGCCGCGCAGGATGCCAGCACCTTCGCCCATGCGAACGAGATGGTCCTGCTCAACCAGCAGCGGATCGCGGAATACCGGGCCTGGTCGGACCGGGATGCGCGGGAGGCCACCGAGACCCATCGCCAGATCGAAGCACTCCAGCAGCAGCTGGCCGGGATGGCCGACGAGAAGATCGAGCTGGACGAACAGCTCCGCCAGGCACGCGAGCTGCGCGATTCGATTCAGCAGCGCGTGACCGAGGAACGCCTCGCCATCGAGCAGCTTCGCCGCGACCTGCAGGCGCAGCGCGACGCCAGCCTGGAGCGCGAACGCCGGACGGCCCACCTCCAGAACCAGCTTGCCGGCCTGGAGGCGCAGCAGCGGTCCGCCAGCATCCAGCGCGAGCGCCTCGCCTCCGAACATGCCCAGCTGACCCGGTCCAACGAGAGCCGCACCCAGCATCGCGATGCCCTGCAAGGTGTCCTGGAAACCTTGCGCCGGCAGGTGGAGGTCGACGCGGAGTCGCTGGAGTCCCTGGAGCAGGAGCGCGAGCAGACGGGCGACGCACTCCGCGACGCGCAGGAAGCGAACAGCAGGCTTGGCACGCAGCGCGCCGCCCGGCTGGCGCAGATCGATCTGCTCACGGAGCAGGAGGCGCGCGCGGAATCCTTTCAAAGCGGTTCACGGCTCCTGCTGGACGAGAAAAATCCCCTGCATCTCGAGGCCGGCTTGGTTCTCGGTCCGCTGGCCGACAAGTTCAAGGCCTCGGCCGAATACCGTCCCGCCCTGGAAGCGGTCCTCCGCGCCTGGATCGACGCCGTCGTGCTCCGCCATGCGGACGATGCCGCCGTCGTGCTCCGGAGTCTGCTCGCCTGCGGCGGCCCCGCCGCCGCGCGCCTGATCGCCGCGGACGCGGCACGGCCGGACGTCCCGGCCTGTGCGCCGCCCGCGGGACTGGCACGCCTGTCCGACCACATCGTCGTCGCCGGGGATTTCACCGCCACCGCCGACGCGCTGCTGGCGAATGTCTACATCGCCGGCACGCTGGAGGATGTCCCCTCGCCCGTTCCCGCGGGATGCACCGTGACCACCCTCTCCGGCGCCGTCTTCCATGCCAACGGCTTTTGCGAGCTTTGGATGCCCGAGGGGCAGACCTCGAGCCCGCTGGCGCGCCGCATGGCGATTTCGGATGGGCGCGAACAGGTGGTGTCCATCGAGCAGCAACTCGGCTCCTTCAAGTCGCGCATCGCCGACCTGAGCGCCCGCCAGGGCGCGCTGGTCGGTTCGGTCGCGGGCGCGCGGCGCACCTTGGACGAGAGCCGCCGGCAGGCCGCCCAGAAGGAGGGCGAATGGCAAAGCGTCTGCCGCGATGTCGCCGCCTCCACGGAACGCCTCGCCATTGTCGCCCAGGAGCTTCAACAGGCTGTTGCCCTGACCCGGGATGCCGAGGCGGAGAAGCAGGAGCTGGCCCGGGCGCTTCAGGAGCTGTTGGACGGGCGCGCGGCCTTCTCCGACAACCTCAACGAGCTTCAACAGTCGCTGCAGGAGCGCGAAGCCGACTACAACGAACATAACCAGGCATTCACAGAAGCCCGCATCCAAGAATCGAATTATGCCCAGCAGGCGACGCATCTGATCGGCCAGACCGAGATCTACGAGGCCCGCGCCGTCGAACTGCAACGCCAGCTCGAAGGGCGCAGCCAGGGCGTCCAGGGGTACGACGACAGCATCCAGAAGCTCACGGTACAGATCCAGCAGACGCAAGCGCAGCTCGCCCCCATGCAGCTCCGCGCCGAGGAGTCGCGCAAGCAGCTCGACTCGCTCCGCCGGCTCCGGGATGGCAAGGCGCGCGACCTCGCAAGCTCCGAGTCCGAGCTGGCCGCCAACCGGCATTCGCTTGAACAGCTCCGCAACCACCACGCCGCGCTGGAAGTCGAACTGGCCGAATCGCGCCTGCGTCGCCAGAATCACTTTGACCGCGTGCTGACCGATTACAAGCTGACCCCCGAGCTGCTTGTCGCCGAAAGCGATCCCCGTTGGGGTGATTCCGGCGAACCCGCGCTAGCCGATGCCGAAGCCATCGTGACCCGGCTCAACAACGAAATTCAGGAGATGGGGCCAGTCAATCTCGTGGCCATCGACGAATACAAGGAGTTTGAAGAGCGCTACGCCCTGCTCAAGGCGCAGGAAGAGGATCTGCTCAAGTCCAAGGAGCAGATTCTCGATCTGCTCCGCATGATCAACAAGAAGACCTCCGAACTGTTCAGCGCAACCTTCGAGCAGGCCAACGCCCACTTCGAGACGATGTTCACCAAGCTGTTCAACGGCGGCACGGCCAAACTCGTGCTCATGCAAAACCAGGAGGATCCGCTGGAATGCGGCGTCGAGATCATCGCGCGGCCGCCGGGCAAGCGGCTCCAGTCCATTTCGCTGCTTTCGGGCGGCGAACGGACGATGACGGCCGTCAGCCTCCTTTTTGCGATCTACCTGATCAAGCCCAGCCCGTTCTGCCTGCTGGACGAACTGGACGCCGCACTGGACGACTCCAACATCGGCCGCTTCATTCAGGCCTTGCGGGAATTCCTGGTTCAATCGCAATTTCTCCTGATCACCCACAACCAGCACACCATCGCCAATTCCGGCATCGTCTACGGCGTAACCATGCCGGAAAAGGGCGTCTCGAAGATCCTCTCCATGCGTCTGCCCGACATCGGCATCCGCGATCTCGACATCGCCACCGAAGCACCGCCCGAAACCGACCCGACCATCCCCGCCAAGCGGCCGCGCCGCAGCAAGTCCGAATCCCGACCCAAGGCGAAAGGCGCAGTTCCGAACGGGGAGACGCCGGTTTCTGAGACAGACGGCGGCGACGCGGCCAAGCCGGAACAAGAGGCCTGATTCGTGCCCACCCCAGCCCCTCATCCATCGCCAACCAGCCTCCTCGCCGTTGCACGGCTGGCGGCGACCCGCGCCGGCGACCATGCGCGGTGCAACGGCCTGCGGCGTCAAGACGTCAATACGATCTCCCGCCACGATGTGAAGCACAAGCTCGACGTGGAATGCCAGACGATCGCCACCCAAACCATTCTCGCAGCCTTTCCCGGCCATGCGATCCTGGGCGAGGAGACGGCCGGCGCGGAGCGGCCGGCACCGGCGGGCGTGGAATGGATCATCGATCCGATCGACGGCACCGTGAACTTCTTCCACGGGCTCCCCTACTGGTGCTGCTCCGTCGCCGCGCGTCTGGACGGCGTGACGCAGGCGGGCTTCGTCTACGCCCCCGAGATGGGGCTCGCCTTCGAGGCGGCCAGCGACGGACCGGCGCTGTGCAACGGCCAGCCCCTGCAAACCTCGGCGTGCACCGACCTCGCCCGCGCGCTCGTACATACCGGCACGGACAAGGCCGACGGCACCTCCCGCTCCTCCCGCTTCTTCGACGCGCTGGCGATGGTTGTCCAGCGGCCACGGATCATGGGCGCGGCCGCGCTGGACATCTGCTTTGTCGCCCAAGGCGCCTCCGACGGCTATTTCGAGCACGGCATCTTCATCTGGGATGTTGCCGCCGCCGCCCTCATCCTGGCACGGGCCGGCGGGACAAGCGAAATTCTCAAGGCGCATGGCGGCTACCGCCTGGCCTTCCTGGCCTCCAACGGCCACCTGCACAGTGAACTTAAGACACGCCTGCTGCAGGTGATGTAGTTCCGCTTACCGCGACCTGCATTTTCGCCCGCACTTTCGCCTTGACGTCCCCATCCGCCCATCGTAATCTCCACCCGCAACGAAGGAACATCGGGACGGAGATCGAGCGCGATTACGCGGAACTGCTCGTGGTTGAACCCGGATGCAGCCCACCGGCCAGCGCGGTTCCACATTCAGAGGCTCGGCCGCCTGCATGTCGCCGCGCGACGGCAGACAGGCCCGATTCCCGTCTTGACGCAAAGCAGGTCTCCTGTTTTCCCGATATGCGTCAATGTATAATGGGAGATGATTGCATATCAAAGCTATTGTTGACGGTTTGCGGGGCGCCAGCCCCGCTATGTATGACGTAGAATAGGATGTTCGATGAAAAGGAGAAAAGATGTATCCGAAGACCAAAGCGGAAATTGAAACTGCAAAAGAAGAATGCGAAAAGATGCTCACTAAGCGGGCGCTCGCCTCCGCTCTTGCTGGCCTATCCCCGATAATCGGGCCAGACATCACGGCAGATATGGCGTTGCTTCTCGACCTGCTTCCTCGCATCAATCGACGGTTCGGGTTCGCTCCCGAGCAAATCGACTCGCTGGACGAAAAGACGAAGTTGGTCGTCTATCAGTTGATAAAAGCGACCGGGAAAGCGATCGTCGGGAAATACGTAACAAAACAGTTGATTCTTCTTTTACTGAAGCGAATCGGAATCCGAGTCGCGGCAAAGCAAGTCGCAAAGTTCCTTCCCTTTATTGGCCCAGTCATATCAAGCGCGATCAGTTTTGCAGGCATGAAATACATGGGCAAGACGCACATAAAAGAATGCGTAGCCCTTGCAAATGATCTTTGTGCAAAACAGGCGACAGCATGAAGCACTACGAGCACATTCAGGATGCCATAGTTGCCTTTTTTGCGGCCAAGGGTGTCGAAGTTGAAATCGAGCCATCTGGCTCGCGAGGCCCCGACGTGCGAGGTGTCAACACCGTACTTGTTGGTGAAGTGAAACATGAGACCGAACTGCGCCGCGATTTACATTGTAAGTTCTGGAAAGACTGGAACTCGACGCAACACTTTGGCGGAAAGACAACGGATTACCGCCTTGCCGAACATCTCCCCACAGGAGCAGATCGACTCGACGACAATGTTCGCGGCTGGCTGGCGGTAATTTGGGGTCAGTTGCGGTACATGGTGAAGGATGCCGGTTTGTCGGAAGGCTGGATCGTATACGAGAACCATTACTCATTTGAGCAAAGCCTGCTGGAGGCAACGGCATTCCTAGCCGGGAATTCGCTTCTCTACGCGGACAGTCCTGAGCACCAAGACAATATTGGCTTCTGTAAAATGACGTACACCACATAACACAAGGAGACTCCCATGACTACGCTCGCAATCCTGCCATTCCTTCCTCTCTTGCCGCTTGCCGTCATTGCGCTTGCGGCGGCTGTTGCTGGCCTCAGCTTGAACGTCTACAAGCTGGTCAAGAGCGGAAAGCTTGATCCCGACGCGAAACTCAAGAAGTTGGATGAGATGAAGGCTGCCGGGACGATCAAGCCGGAAGAATACGAGAAGGCACGACAGATGGTTCTCGACAGCTTCACGAAGGAATAGACAGCATCGAACAACACGCCGGAGGGTATTTGCCGTTCCGCTAAGCTCCACGGCAAAACCCTCAGCGTGGGCGTTCGGCATGCAGGAAAAATCGGGCCCATTGACACAGAAGGCGGCCAGTAGTATATTCGTGGTATGAAAACGAAGACATCTGTGACGCTGGATGGTGGGCTGCTTAGGGGTATTGATCAGCATGTGACCGAGTACAAGAGTCGCTCAGCATTTATCGAGGCCGCGGTCGAGTACTTCATTCGCCACATGGAGCGACAGGAAGCGGAACAGAGGGATCTCGACATTCTCAACCGTCGCGCCGACGCCTTGAATGAGGAGGCCGAGGATGTCCTCACCTACCAGGTGGCCCTGTGAGGCGCGGAGAGCTTTACCGAGTGCCTCGGCCTCCGGGAGGAGATCCAAAGAAGTTCCGGGTATTCGCCGTGGTGAGTCGCCAAGTGCTGATCGATTCCCGTTTCTCGACTGTGATCTGCGCGCCGGTCTACTCGACGTATGAAGGCTTGTCCACTCAAGTGCCCGTGGGGCCGAATGAGGGGCTCAAACACGATTCGGGTGTCTACTGCGACGAGCTTGTCAGCCTCCCGAAGAACGTTCTCACGCATTTCATCGGCATGCTCCCGCCCGATAAACTCCGCATGCTTGACAGGGCGCTACTGATCGCGCTCCAGATTGAGGCAGATTGAAGAACAACAGGCCGTGCCGAAGCGGGTCGGGAAGAGTGATTAGCTCCCCCCTCCCACACCACCGGATTTGCGGGACCGCATGCGCCTACGCGCAGGCGCTTCGGCGTCACACGTCCGGCGGTTCAAATGGATTATTACCGTGACACGGCACGCTTCCCGTACGGATTTGCGGCCGGGTAGTTGAAAGCGATCCGGATGTTGCGGGCGAAGCCCGCATTGGTTAATATACCACTTCGCAATCGCTGCTCCACTCGGACTTATGTATTTAGGAATGCTGGACATGGCCAAGCAGAAACTGAGAACCCTGAAAGTCGGACTGATCGGACTGGGGCCGCGCTCGCCCGCGCAGATCTACGGCGCGAAGGAGGTCGGCAACGCGGTGATCACGGCCATCTGCGATTGCCAGGCCGAACGGATCCCGGAGTCGCTGAAGCTCTTCAAAAAACTGAAGATGAAGACGCCGAAGACCTACGTCGACCATCGCGAGCTGCTGGCCGATCCCGAGGTCGAGGCGGTGATGGTGCCCTCCTCGTGGAACGCCCACATTCCGATCGCCATCGACGCCATGCGGGCCGGAAAATACGTGGCCTTCGAGGTGGGCGGCGCCTGCTCGATTCAGCAGCTCTGGGAGCTGGTTCACACGTCGGAGCAGACGGGCGTGCCCTGCATGATGCTCGAGAACTGCTGCTACGGACGCGACGAGCTGATGGTCCTGAACCTCGTCCGGCAGGGATTCTTCGGCGAGTTGATCTATTGCGAAGGCGGCTACGAGCACAACCTGTCGGGCATGGCGTGCAGCCTCGAGCGAAACCGGGAGCGGGCCTTTCACAATCTCCGGCGCAATGCCGACCTCTACCCCACGCATGCCCTCGGCCCCGTTGCCAAGATTCTCGGCATCAACCGGGGCAACCGGTTCGTCAGCCTGACCTCCACCGCCACCAAGGCGCGGGGTTTTGCCGCGGCGGCCGAAAAGAAGCACGGGGAGGGTGCCGGCGGCAACCGGGTCTTCAACAAGGGCGACGTCGTCGCGACCGTCATCAAATGCGCCAACGGCGAGGTGATCACGCTGAAGCACTGCGTGTCGCTGCCGCGCCCCTACTCCCGCGACTGCCGCGTCCAGGGGACGAAGGGCATCTGGCTCGAGGATGCAAAGGGGCTGTTCATCGAGGGGTTGACCAAGACCGACTTCGTCGACGACCAGGGCCGGCCCTACCATGCGGAAAAGTGGGACGAAGTCAAATCGTACTACGATCAACACGACCATCCCATCTGGAAGAAGTTCCGCGAAAACGTCTCGGGCGGACACGGCGGCATGGACACGCTGATCCTCCACGCCTTCTTCGATGCCGTCCGGAACCGCACCGCGACGCCGATCGACGTCTACGACTGCGCCGCCTGGATGGCCATCACCTGCCTGTCGGAGGATTCGGTCGCCATGGGCAGCCTGCCGGTCGCGGTCCCCGATTTCACGAACGGCAGGTGGATCAACCGCGAGCCCGAACCGGTCACGCCGTGGTCGCTCGGCGAAGTGCAGGATCGCTGATCAGTCCGGCTGCAGGATGCCGTCGTCCAGCGTGAGCTTGCGGTCGCAGCGCGCCGCGACATCGGCATCGTGGGTCACGATCACCAGGGCATGACCGCTCTGCTGCACCAGACCGAAGAGGAGATCCAGCGTCTGCCGTCCCGTGGCGCGGTCCAGATTGCCCGTCGGCTCATCCGCCAGAATCAGTTCCGGCGCGTTCATCAGGGCGCGCGCAATCGCGACGCGCTGCTGTTCGCCGCCGGAAAGTTCGAGCGGCATGTGGGTCGCCCGGTCGGCGAGGCCCACCTGTTCCAGCAGGTGCAGGGCCCGTGCACGCAGGACGTGGCGGCTCGCCCGCGAGATCGCCAAGGCGGGCAGGAGCACATTCTCGGTGACATCCATTTCGGGGAGCAGATGATAGGCCTGGAAGACGAATCCGACCGACCGCGCCCGGAGCGCCGTCCGCTTGCGCGGGGCGAGCGCGTAGAGCGATTCCCCGTTCAGACGCACTTCGCCGGCATCGGGGCGGTCCAGGCCGCCCAGCACGTGGAGGAGCGTGCTCTTGCCCGCGCCGCTCCGCCCCACGATCGCCACGCGCTCGCGGGGACCGACCTCGAACGACGTCCCACGGAGGACATGGACGACCTTGTGCGGCAGCCGGTAGGTCTTGCTGAGATTGACGGCGGTCAGCAACGGCTGTTCCGCATGTTGATCCATTTCCATGTTGTTCACCCTTTGGCCCCTCAGCCGCGCAGCGCCTCGACGGGATCCATGCGCGCGGCGCGCCAGGCGGGAATGATGCTGGCCAGCGTGCAGAAGATGATCACCGAGATCCCCACCTGGACGACCTCCGACGGAAGGACGCGCCACGGGATCTCGTCCAGACCGTAGATGCTCTTCGGAAAGACCTGAAGCCCGAAATGCGCCAGCCCCGCCACCAGGTGCCGGAGATTGTGCAGAATCGCATAGGCCGCCGCGATGCCCAGCAGGGTGCCGAGGAGGCATTGCAGCCAGCCGAGCAGGACGAAGGTCCACATGATCTGGCGCGAAGAGAAACCCAGCGCCTTGAGCAGTCCGATTTCGTGGGTCTTGCGCACGGTAATCACGATCAGCGTATTGGTCACGCAGAAGATGGCCACGATCGTGATGAACATCAGCAGAATCACCATCATGTTCTTTTCGACGGCCAGGGCGGAGAACAGCTCCCGGTCCACATCCTGCCACGTGCGCACCAGATAGCCCGGGCCCAGCTTCAGGCGCAGATCCTGGACGATCTGGTCGAACCGCTTCGGATTCTCGGGAGATTCGGTCTTCACCTGAAGCGTGTAGGCGCCCCGGGTGAGCCCCATGAGATCCCGGGCCACGCCCAGCGAGGTGATCACAAAGCCGCTGTCGAAGCTGCCCTGCCCCATGTTGAAGATCCCGGCCACCACCAGCTCCTCGGGAAAATAGACTTCATCCTGCGAGACCAGATTCATCGGCGAATAGACGAGGAGGGTCTCGCCGACACCCACGCGGAGCTGGTTCGCCAGGTCGGTGCCGATGACGACATTGTCGTCAAGGAGATTGAACTCACCCGCCTCGATCCGGTCGACCAGCAGCGGATGAAGCGCCGCCGCCCGTTCGGGGTCGATGCCGACGACCACCGGGGCCTGCACGAGGCGGTCGCGCTCGACCAGCACGCGCATCTCGACGCTGGGAGAAACCGCGACGACGCCGGGAACCGTTGCAACCACTTTCGCCAGAGCCTCGTCGTCCTGGATGACGCCCTGGTAGGCCGAGACGGTCACATGGGGCTTGAAGGCCAGAATCTTCTCGCGCCACATGTCGCCAAACCCCGTCATGACGGCACGGACGATGATGACGATGGCGACGCCGAGAATCACGCCCAGGACGGAGATGACCGTCACGACCGAGGTGAAGGACCGCTTGGGCTTGAGATACTTGAGCGCCAGATAGAGAGGAAACGTCATGGGGAACAGCCTTAGAATATGCGTTTTGCGTAAGGGCCCAGAAAACGGGATCCATTGAAGTGAATGAGGGATTCAATTCGATGATCGATCCCCGCTTGCGAAAATTCCTTCTGCCGCGATGCCCATTCCCCAAGCTTCATCAGAAACTCCCTTGAAGGGTATCGCATTTGCCTCAAGTCGGTGGCGTTGACTTGCGTATGTCCGTTAAATTGTCTGAAGGATCAAATAGATGTCAGTCTACACGTTACCCTAGAAACCTCAAGGCAGATTTTCGCCGACAGGCAGATTTGGGCGCAACATAACCCCGTTTCGCTGACTGGCTGTTGGCTCGGTAAGCTTATGGCGTTGGCGAGATGAAAGAAAAGGGAACGATCAGACGAAATCGTAAGCCGTTGTCGTCGCCGTAGTCGTCCACCGGATGGGGAAGAATCGGTCGACGACTACGGCGACGACTACGGTGGACGAGCGAGTAAGCTCGTGCCAGGCTCCATCCTTCCGCCAATCTTTCGGCCAAAGCTTTCATCCCAAGCGCGAATCAAAAACTGCAGACGCACTCAACATATCGAGTAACATGCAGGAGAAACGGGGCGTGAAAGGCTCAACTCGACAAAGCTCGAGACAAAGCTTGCGACAAAGCTAATTTGACGCGCACTTCAGCCGATGGCTTCGACGATGCCGTCGCAAACCCGGAGCGCATGGCCTGCGCGA
>CAZQKI010000098.1:14632-16359 GCA_964592855.1 uncultured Lentisphaerales bacterium | reverse complement strand
AGAAGCTCGCAGAGGAAGATTTAAAGCAGCCTGTTTCAGGGACGGGGCACTAGAATATAAGAAGTCCCCGGGTTCGGCTCTAACAGGAGTAGGGGGCTCAACATGCATTTCACGCTCACAACTCAATTCATAAACCGCTTGCGTTTGAGGCTGAGTTTTGAGATTTTCATGCAAACGTTGGGTGGTGTTTTATCGGTGTAATGGAGAGACGAGGCGTTTCCCTCTGCATACGTAAAGGGCAAGAAAATGAAAAGTATCGTTGCAGCAATCGGCTTGATGGCCGTAGTGGGTCACCTGTGCGCGGGGGTCGAGTCGCCCGTCGTGTCGCTGGACAAACCCTTGCCAAGCGCAGCGCTGTCGCTGGCACGCCCGGCTTCAGGGGCCGATGATCCGGAAATGGCCGACCCCAACACGCTCCAAGACGCGAACCTCTCGGCGACCGACAGCAAGTCTCTCTGGACCGCGCTCTCCGAAGCCCGCCGCGAAATCTGCGAGGCGGCGGAGGCGGAGGACGGCGCGCTGCTCCGCGCGTACAACCCCGGCCAGAAGCTCGCGCTCCGCTTCCTACCCCACGGCGTCGCCCTCTGCCCATCCCGGAGCAATCAGAGCTGGCAGGCGGCCCTGACGCTGGAGGGCGCGGACCGGACCCCCGCCGCCGTCTCCTCGAAAGGCACGCGCATGGAGTACGACCGCGGCAACCTGATCGAGTGGTACGAGAACCGCGCCGGGGGCGTGGAGCACGGCTTCATTCTGAAAGCGCGCCCCGCCGATGCGGGCGCGGAACTGCACCTGCGCGTGGCGGTCGACGGGCTCATTCCCCGCCCTTCGGAAGCAGACGACGCGGTCGAACTGACGGACGCGCAAGGCCACGCGGTGCTGCGGTATTCCAAGCTCAAGGCCTGGGACGCGGACGGCAAGATCCTCGCCTCGCGCATGGAGGTTGATCAGGGCGTCATCGTCCTCGCCGTCGCCAACGCCGGTGCCCGCTATCCCGTCACCGTCGACCCGCTCATCACCGCGCAGCAGGCCAAGTTTGGCCCGGAGGTGACTGGCGACGGTGCCGCCGCCGACTGGTTCGGGTACTCGATCGCGATCTCCGGCGACACGGCAATCATCGGTGCCTACAAAGAAGACGCCAGGGGGGGCACCGATTCCGGCAGCGCCTACGTCTTCACCCGCTCCGGCAGCGTCTGGACCCAGCAGGCCAAGCTCATCGCCGCCGACGGTGCGACTACCGACTATTTCGGCTACTCAGTGGCGCTCGCCAGTGACACCGCCCTCGTTGGCGCGTACGGAGACGACGACAAGGGCGCCGGGTCCGGCAGCGCCTACGTCTTCACCCGCTCCGGCAGCGTCTGGACCCAGCAAGCCAAGCTCACCGTCGCCGACGGCGCGACCTCCGACTATTTCGGCTACTCGGTCGCGCTTTCCGGCGACACCGCCCTCGTCGGCGCGTTTTATGACGACGGCAAAGGCAGCGCCTTCGTCTTTACCCGCTCCGGCACCGCTTGGACCCAGCAGGCCAAGCTCACTGCCGCCGACGGTGCGGCTACCGACTGGTTCGGCAGTGCGGTCGCGCTCTCCGGCGACATCGCCATCATCGGCTCGGAAAGAGACGACGACAACGGCTCCGATTCCGGTAGCGCTTACGTCTACACCCGCTCTGGCACCGCCTGGACCCAGCAGGCCAAGCTCACCGCCGCCGACGGTGCGACTACCGACTATTT
>CAZQKI010000098.1:0-14532 GCA_964592855.1 uncultured Lentisphaerales bacterium | reverse complement strand
CGACGACAACGGCTCCGATTCCGGTAGCGCTTACGTCTACACCCACTCTGGCACCGCCTGGACCCAGCAGGCCAAGCTCACCGCAGGTCACGGCGCGACCGACAATGATCGTTTCGGCACCTCGGTGGCGCTCTCCGGCGACACCGCCCTTGTCGGCGCGCTGTATGACGACGGCAACGGCAGCGCCTACGTCTTCATCCGTTCCGGCACAACGTGGACGCAGCAGACCAAATTCGCCGCGAGCGACGGCGCTGCCCAGGACTGGTTCGGCGGCTCGGTCGCGCTCTCTGGCGACACCGCCCTCGTCGGCGCGGACGGGGACGATGATGCCAGGGGTAGCCAATGCGGCAGCGCCTACGTCTTCACCCGCTCCGGAACAACGTGGACGCAGCAGGCCAAGCTCACCGCCCACGACGGCGCGGCTGCCTACTATTTCGGCAGTTCGGTCGCACTCTCCGGCGACACCGCCCTCGTCGGCGCGTATTATGACGACGGCAAAGGCAGCGCCTACGTCTTTACCCGCTCCGGCACCGCTTGGACCCAGCAGGCCAAGCTCACTGCCGCCGACGGTGCGGCTACCGACTGGTTCGGCAGTGCGGTCGCGCTCTCCGGCGACATCGCCATCATCGGCTCGGAAAGAGACGACGACAACGGCTCCGATTCCGGTAGCGCTTACGTCTACACCCGCTCTGGCACCGCCTGGACCCAGCAGGCCAAGCTCACCGCCGCCGACGGTGCGACTACCGACTATTTCGGCACCTCGGTTGCGCTTTTCGGCGACACCGCCCTCGTCGGTGCGTATAGAGACGACGACAAGGGCACCGATTCCGGCAGCGCCTACGTCTTCAGCCGATCAGGTACCGCCTGGACCCAGCAGGCCAAACTCACCGCGGGCGACGGCGCGGCCTACGACAATTTCGGCTACTCGGTCGCGCTCTCCGGCGACACCGCCCTCGTCGGTGCGTACGGGGACGACGGCAACGGCAGCGCCTATGTCTTCACCCGCTTCGGTATCGCTTGGAACCAGCAGGCCAAGCTCATTGCCGCCGATGGCGCGGCCGGCGACTATTTTGGCGTCTCGGTCGCGCTCTCCGGCGAAACCGCCCTCGTCGGCGCGAGCGGGGACGACGGTCCCGGTACTTGGGGGGTCCCGGCTGATGGGCAGGGCAGCGCGTATGTATTCACATTGATCGTCCCCGTCCCCGAGATCGCCGTAGAGCAACCGGCCGGAACGGACATCGCCGATGGCGGCAGCAAGTCCTTTGGCTCAGTGCCCGTGGGCGCGAACAACAGCCTCACCTTCACGATCAAGAACACCGGCAGTGCCGATTTGACGGACCTGGGCCTCACGGTCGACGGCCCGGATGCGGACCTGTTCACCGTCACCGCCACCCCGACGGCACCCGTCGGCGGGCCGAGCGGCAGCACGACCTTCACTGTCCGGTTTGCTCCCACCAGCACCGGCGGGAAGACGGCGGCGCTGCACATCGCGAGCAACGACGGCGACGAGAACCCGTTCGACATCACCCTCACCGGGACCGGCACTGCCCCAGAAATCGCCGTGGAGCAGCCCGCCGGGACGGACCTCGCTGATGGTGGCAGCAAGTCCTTCGGCGCGGTGCCGGTGGGCGCGAACAGCAACCTCACCTTCACGATCAGGAACACCGGAAGCGCCGATTTGACGGGCCTGGGCCTCACGGTCGACGGCCCGGATGCGGCCCTGTTCACCGTCACCGCCAGCCCGACGGCCCCCGTCAGCGGGCCGGGCGGCAGCACGACCTTCACCGTCCAGTTTGCGCCCACCAGCACCGGCGGGAAGACGGCGGCGCTGCACATCGCCAACAACGACAGCAATGAGAACCCCTTCGACATCACCCTGACCGGGACCGGCACCGCCCCCGAAATCGCCGTGGAGCAGCCGGCCGGGACGGACATTGCCGATGGCGGCAGCCAGTCCTTCGGCGCGGTGCCGGTGGGCGCGAACAGCAATCTCACCTTCACGATCAAGAACACCGGCAGTGCCGATTTGACGGGCCTGGGCCTCACGGTCGACGGCCCGGATGCGGCCCTGTTCACCGTCACGGCCAGCCCGACGGCCCCCGTCAGCGGGCCGAGCGGCAGCACGACCTTCACTGTCCGGTTTGCTCCCACCAGCACCGGCGGGAAGACGGCGGCGCTGCACATCGCCAGCAACGACAGCGACGAGAACCCCTTCGATATCACCCTCACCGGGACCGGCACTGCCCCCGAGATCGCCGTGGAGCAGCCGGTCGGCACGGACATCGCCGATGGCGGCAGCAAGTCCTTCGGCGCGGTGCCCGTGGGCGCGAACAGCAATCTCACCTTCACGATCAAGAACACCGGAAGTGCCGATTTGACGGGCCTGGGCCTCACGGTCGACGGCCCGGATGCGGCTCTGTTCACCGTCACCGCCAGTCCGACGGCACCCGTCAGCGGGCCGAGCGGCAGCACGACCTTCAGTGTCCGGTTCGCTCCCACCAGCACCGGCGAGAAGACGGCGGCGTTGCACATCGCCAACAACGACGGCAATGAGAACCCCTTCGACATCACCCTTGCCGGGACCGGCACCGCCCCCGAAATCGCCGTCGAGCAGCCGGCCGGTACGGACCTCATAGACGGTACAGCCAGCATCGATTTCGGCATTGTGCTCGTAGGCTCCGGCAGTGCGGTGAAGACCTTTGCCATCACCAACAGCGGTAGCGCAGACCTCACCGGTCTGGCCATCACCAAGGACGGCCCGGACGCCGACGACTTCACCGTGGGCGCGCTCGGGGCGACCACGCTCGCGCCGGGAGCCGGCACCACCTTCACCGTGCAGTTTGCTCCCGCCATCGCCATCGGGAGGACGGCGGCGCTGCATATCGCGAGCAACGACAGCGACGAGAACCCGTTCGATATCGATCTCATCGGGACCGGGGGCATGGCCATCACGCTCGACTACCGGTACGACGAAATCACGCAAACTTTCCTTCTGCCGACCAACGGCACCTATGCCTCCCTCCCCGCGATCACGCGCCCGCAGCATGCATTCCACGGCTGGTTCCGGACACCCACCAACTCGGCGGCGGACATCCTGAACCATGTGGTCAACCGCATCCGCGCGACGAATGTCGTGGAAATCGCCCTGACCACGCTCTACGCCCGATGGAACCCGTACTTCGCCACACGCACGACGCCCATCAGCATCTCCGTAAGTTCGCTCGCCCCGTACTTCCCCGGCGACATCAACCAGGCGACCCCCGCGGAGATCGAGGCCTACGCCAATGGCAACGCCGCCGCTACCGCCTACAAAGTCTGGGAATTGATTCTGCTGGGGCTTGACCCCACCGACCCGGCCGTCCAGCCCGCAACCATCCTCGCCTACATCACCTTCAATGAAAGCGGATACGCGGTCGTCAACAGGATACCCGCTGCGGGCATCCCCTCCGCAACCGTCTACAAGCAATGGGGCAAGCAAAACCTGACCGATCCTGATTGGACCGACCTCGGCACCCAGGGAGCGCCTTGCGCGCCAGGCATCCCATATCGTTTCTTCAAAATTTCAGGCGAGTAAAGTAGCTGTCAAAAGGGCTCAACATTCCCCGCTTCGCATTAGCCCCTCAGTGCTCTTTTCCCGCCTCCCTTGCTCCCAGCGGCTATCCGGCCGTTCCGTTCCGGCCGGTCGCTTCCGCGCTCCTCAGCCGCGCCCCTCTACGTGTGGCTGAAGTGGCGACGGCTAAGAAAACACAACAAAAAGCACTAAAAAACTTGTGTGTAATCTGTGTGTAATCTGTGTGTAATCTGAGGGGTATACAGGGGTTGCCAAGCTCTGACAGCACGGGACAAGGCAAACGGCCGAAGATGGCGGCGTAACTCCTAAAAAACGAAAAAACACCAATGTTTATTGGTGTTTTTGCGATATCCGGCCGGAAGAAGTTGGTGCCAGAGGGGGGAGTCGAACCCCCATGCCTTTAAAGGGCGGTGGATTTTGAGTCCACTGCGTCTGCCATT
The DNA here is from genome assembly GCA_964592855.1 of uncultured Lentisphaerales bacterium. Taxonomy (GTDB): domain Bacteria; phylum Verrucomicrobiota; class Kiritimatiellia; order RFP12; family JAAYLN01; genus JAAYLN01. Next base: position 10,521 of record CAZQKI010000098.1, on the reverse strand, counting down.
TCGCCACCCTGGCCCGTGAAATTGGGGTTACTTATAGCAAAGCGATTGAAACATGCGCAAGGTTATTCCATTTATTTCCGCTTCAAAATATAACGGGATTGCACCCGGCGCCCGCTTCGTGTAACTTAACCGCGTGAGTGCGAAACCAGCAACTGCATCCGCCCCCGAAGTGGCTTCTGAACTGTGGAAAGTGCGCGCCGAGGACGGCACGACCTTTGGCCCCGCCACCCTCGCTTCCCTGCAGGCCTGGGCACGGGACGGGCGGCTGGCGCCCAGCCATCTGGTCTCGTCCAACGACCAGGACTGGATGCCGGTCACCCGGATCCGGCAACTGGACATGGACTGGGTCGTGGAAGTCTCGCCGGGAACCTTCTACGGGCCGATTCACCAGCAGGCGCTGGAGGATCTGATCCGCGACGGATCGCTCACGGACAATGTGCTTCGCTTCACGCGCGCCGTCCAGCCGTCCCGCTCCGACGCCGCTCTCCAGTCCGATCACGACGCGCTGGTCAAGCGCATGGAGGCGCTGAGCGCGACTTTCGCGCAGCGGACCAGCGAGCTGGAGAAGCAGCTGCAGGCCAGCACGGCGGAATGCGAAAAGCTCAAGGGGCAGCTGGGAACGAAGGATCTCGAGTTCGATGCGGAGCGGCAGGAGTCCCGCGCCGTCGCCACCCGCCATCAGGCCGAACTGGCCAAGGCCCAGGCGGAGGCGGCCTCCCTGGCGCGACAATTGGCCCAGGTCTCGCGGCGCGACCACGATTTTGCCACGACAACGGCACGGCTCGCCGAGATTGAAGCGCAGCTGGCCGAGACTGCGGAGCACCGGAAAACCGCCGAGGCGGAGTTCCAGGCCAAGCTTCAGGAGGAGCGGCAGGCCCTGCATGCCGCCGAGAAGGCGATGCTCGCGGAGCGGGCGACGCAAGCGCAGCGCATGCAGGATGTCCAGCAGCTCAACAACACCGTGAAGACGATGCAGCTGCGCCAGGATTCTCTGCGCAAGCTGCTGCAGCAAGCCGCCGTCCTGCTGGGTGCGGATGACGCACGGGGCGGGACCGTGATCGAGGATGGCGTGGCCGTGGTGATGGACGCCACGCCCCCGCCCCGAACCAATATCGCCCTGGATCAGCTTGAGGCGCAGGCGCAACGGGAGATTCATCGGCTCGGCCAGCAGCGGACGACGGTGTTCGGGAAGCGGAAATAAGCACTATGGCTGATGGAACTGCAGATACTCGCAACTGGTTCCTGCGCATTTCAAGCGGAACCATTTTCGGACCTGTCTCCACGCAAGGACTCATCACCTGGGCGGAGCAGGGGCGTGTCCAGTCGGGGAACGCCATCTCGCCCGATCGCAAGAACTGGCAGCCGGCGGAATCGCTGCCTGCACTCAACATCACCTGGTACATCGAAGATGCGGCCGGCCAGCTCGTCGGCCCCTTCCACAAACGGGCGGCGGAGAAAATCGTTGCGGAGGGGCGCGCGACGGGTGAAACCAAGCTGGTCGCCGCGGCGGACGCCGATCTTTCCCGCCTGCGTAAGCCGGCGGCCGGCAAGCGCGAAGGCGCCCCCCGGGACGATCATCTTGAGCTGGACCTGGATCCGGCGGCTTCGAACGCCCGAGACGCGGCGGAGACGTCCCCTGCGGAATGGCTCGAGGAGCGCGAGAGCCTCCGTCTGCGCATTGCCGAACTGGAAGAACAGGGGCAGCAATTGCTGCGCTCTGCCGAAAAGGAGAGCAAGTCCCTGTCGCGCCAGGTTGACACCGCCCGGAGGCAGATCACCAACTTGGAGCGCGAACTCGAAGAACTGAAACTCGCGCCTCCCGATCCAGGCTCGAAACCCGAGGATGACGAGGCCGCTGCCGAAAAACTGGCGCTGGAAGAGGCGCTCGAGGCGGCCCGGCAGGCCGCCGATGACTTCCGCCAGGCGGCCGAACGCGAGACCGACACGCTGAACACGCGCATTTTCGATCTGGAACAGCAGTTGGCCGCCGCCGCAACGGAGGACGATGCCGCCGGCGCGCTCGAAAGCATCCACGCCGAGCATGAAAAGCAGCGACTCCGCGTTGCCGAACTGGAGCAGAAGCTGGCCGAGCAGGGGGCGTTGCGCGAGCAGTTCGACCTGCAGACCGCGCAACTGGCGAGTCAAACGGATGAACTGGAAAAATTGCGGTCCGAGCTGGACATGTTCAAAACGGCCCGGCAGGATGTGGAATCGCTGAAGGTCCGCATCGCCGAACTCGTCGGTCAAATGGCCGACCACGCGGTGGATGCCGAAACCATCGGCGATCTCGGGAAGAAATGCGCCAAGTTGGAGGAGTCGCTGCGGACGGGGCACAACAGTTATGCCGAGCTGCTGGAGTTTTCCAACAGCCGGGACGGCGCGCTCCAGCAGGAAATGCAGCAGACCGAAACCGTGCGCGCCGAACTCCAGGCGCGGCTCGACGCCGCCGAGGCCACCGCCCGGCTGCAGGCGGAGAAGCTGGCCGATGCGACGGCCCAGGAGCCGGCGCGGATCCGCGAGCTTTCCGCCCGTCTGCGCGAGAAGGAGACCCTGCTGGCCGGCGTGCTGGCCGAAGAACAGCGCGCCATGGACCAGGTGCTGGCCACCGAGCGCGAATCCTTCACGACCCTGCGCGACAGCAGCCTGCAGCGCCAGACCATCCTCCAGGCGCGCTTGACGGTCATCCAGAAGCTGCAAGGCGGCGAGACGACCGATGTCTATGAACGCGAAGCCAAGGTGCGCACCGACAAGGCCAACTCCGCGAAAACGCAGGATGCGCTCATCGCGCTTCAGCAGGAGCATGCCCGGCATGTGCGCCAGTCGGAGACCCGCGAGCGCGAACTCGTCAGCCGTGTGCGCATGCTGGAACTTGAAGAGGAACGCCTGAAGACGCGGGCATCCGAGGCCGAGCCGCTCTACCAGCGCAATCAGCATCTGACCGAACTGCTGAACGACCGGGAGCAGAAACTGGCGCAGGAACGCCAGCAGCGGTCGATCGAACAGGAGCAGTTGGAGCAGGCGCACCAAGCGCTCATCGCCCAGATCGAATCGCGCAAGCAGGCGGAAAGCGCGCTGCCGCTGAAATCGTCCGTGGTCGGCAAGGCCGACGCGCCCCGGCATCCAGCCCCGCAGACCTTCCGTGTCGCCCCCTGGATGCGTCTGAAAAAATGAACCCGATTCTCAACTCCCTGACCCTTGTGCAAGTCCGGCGCATCGACCCCGCCACCGGTGAGGATGCCATTGGCGATTTTTCCGTTGCGGCGGGAGTGGTTGTGCCGGCGCAGTCGGCCGCCCGTGCGCTGCATGCCGCCGGCCTGGTCCTGTTGCCCGGGTTGATCGACGTCCATGTGCACTTCCGCGACCCGGGAATTCCCGCCGCCGAAGATCTGTTCACCGGCGCGCAGGCCGCCGCGCGCGGCGGCTTCACCCGCGTCGTCACCATGCCCAACACGTCGCCGGCGTGCGACACCCCGGCGGCCGTGCGCCGTCAGATCGAGGCCGACACGGCGGTGCGCATTCTGCCGGCCGCCTGCATTTCAGCCGCGCGGGCGGGACGCGCGGTCGCCGACCTCGCCGCCCTCGCCGCCGCTGGCGCCGTCGCCTTCACCGACGACGGCAGCATGGTCGCTGACGACACCGTCATGCGCCAGGCCATGCGGATCGCCAGGACGCTGAACAGGCCCGTGATGGACCACGCCATGGACCCCCGGCTCATGGGCCACGGCATCATCCGCGAGTCCCCCCTTGCGGCACGGCTCGGACTGCCCGTCATCGACCCCGAGACCGAGGTCGCCGCCGTCCGGCGCGACATCGCGCTGGCACGCGAGACGGGGTGCGCCCTCCATTTGCAGCACCTTTCCTGCGCCGGCTCCGTGGACGCTTTGCGCGCCGCCCGCCGGGCAGGCTGGCCCGTGACCGGCGAAGCCTCGCCGCACCATCTGATGCTCACGGCGGAGGCGATTGTCAACGACGACGGCAACTGGCGCATGAATCCGCCGCTGGGCAATCGGGAGGATCGCGCCGCGCTCCGTCAGGCCATCCTGGACGGCACCCTCTCCATTCTCGCAACCGACCATGCCCCGCATGCTCCCGAAACCAAGAACAAGGGCTTTGCCAGGGCGCCCTTCGGCGTGATCGGCCTGGAGAACGCGCTCAGCGCCTCCTGGCAGGCGCTGGGGTGCGAATCGGGAATGCCCCTGCTGGACTTCGTCGCCCGGTGGACCCTCGGCCCGGCGCGGCTCATCGGCCTTCCCGCTCCGACGCTCGCGCCGCGCGGCCAGCCCGCCGATTTCACCCTGGTGGACTTCAACGCCACCTGGACCGTCGCCCCCGAAGCCTTCGCCAGCCGTTCCCGCAACTGCCCCTTCGCCGGACAAATCCTCCCGGCACGCGTCCTCATGACCGTCTGCGCAGGCCGGGTGACCTGGATCGACCCCGTCTGGCGTGAATCCAGCGGATTCCAGGCCGGTTAGGGTTTGTTTCTATTGACAAGAACAATTTTGGTGGACAACCGGCCGTCCATTGTGCAAAACTAACGCAACCTGCACGGAAAACTAACAGTTGGCAGGCAATGCAAAAAGGAATGGTTAACATGACGAGAACAGTGACGCGACTTCTTGCCGCCGGCTTGTTGTCCAGTGTGGCATTGGCTCAGGAGGCCCCGAAAGCGGCTCAAGACGCCTTCAAATGGGGCGGCGATCTCCGCCTCCGTGAAGAGGCCTTCGACAACATCCCGATTCTTGCCGACCCGCCGGGAATCACGCGGGGCGGGGAGAACAATTACTTCCGCCTCCGTTCGCGCATCTGGAGTTCGGCATCCTGGGATGCCTTCACCCTCTACGGCCGGCTCACGAGCGAGTTCAGGGATTACCTCGAACCCGACGCCCCTTCGGCCTGGGACTGGCCGGACGAGGCTGTGGTCGATCAGCTCTATATCGACGGCAAAGGGCTGCTGGATGGAGCCGTTGACGTCCGCGTCGGGCGTCAGGAAATGATCTACGGCGCCGGGCGTGTCATTTTGGAAGGCACACCCAAGGATGGTTCGCGCACGATCTACTTCGATGCCGCAAAAATCAGTTTGCATCTGGGGGACGACGCCACGATCGACCTGCTTGGCATCTACAACAGTCCCGAAGCCGGGCTGGAAATCGGCGCGCTTGACCGCGATGTCACGGGCTTCGACAAGTACAGCAACGACATGACGGAAAGTGGCGGCGGTGCCTACGCCAAGATCAAGAGCATCCAGAGCATGCCCACCGAGCTGTATTATCTCTTCAAGGATGAGAGCAGCTGGGATAGCATGGTCGCCGGCGATCCGCCGACGCCCGTCACCCGCCCCGGACGCCAGACGCATACCGTCGGCGCACGTCTGCTGCCGAAGATCAACGATCAGGTCGGCTTCGAATTCGAAGGTGCGGCGCAGTTCGGCGAGACCGACGACGACCGCGACATCTCCGGCTATCTGGGATATGGCAGCGCCATCTGGACGCTTCCGGTGCCGCTCGCGAAGGCCAAGCCCACGTTGACCGCCGGCCTGTACTACCTTTCGGGAGACGATCCCGACACCGCGGACAAGGATGAAGGCTGGAACCCGCTGTGGGCCCGCTATCCCCAGTTCAGCGAGCTTTACATCTACTCCTTCGATGCCGAGAAGGCCGGCTATTGGAGCAATGTGCTGTATCCCAGCCTGACGGCGGCGATCGCCTTTGACAAATTCCACAAGTTCAGCATTTCGGCCGGCATGTTGTTCGCACCTGAAGATAACGGTCCCGGCGACGGCGACAAGCGCGGCAACCTGTTCACGGCGCGCTACGACTTCCCGATCACCAGCGGGCTGCTGACCGATAGCGACCGGATATACGGCCATGTCATTGCCGAAATGCTCGATCCGGGCGACTACTACAACGTGGACGACACGGCCTATTTCCTCCGCTGGGAACTGGTCTACAGCTTCTGATGACGTCATGGCGGAAGAATGGATTGACTTGTCCGCAGACCCCGGGCACGTGGCGCGCGAGCGCGCCCGTGCCCGCGACCTTCGCGCCTCGGACTGGTGGCGGCAGCAGGTCGCCGCGGGACGTTGCCACTACTGCGGCGCCGCCGCGCCGCCCGAGGCGCTCACGATGGACCATGTCATTCCGGTGTCGCGGGGCGGCCGCAGCGTCAAAGGCAACGTCGTTCCCGCCTGCACCGCCTGCAACCGCGCCAAGCGCTTCCTGACACCGGCCGAGCAGACCCTCGCCGAACTCAATGCTCCGCGCCGCCATCCGCTGACCGGCGGTGGCGACATCGTCACGCGGGGCGAGCAGGCCCTGGTCATCGACCCGGGGAGCGGGGCGGCGGCGCTGGATCGCATACGTGCCGAGAAACTGACGCTCCATTCGGTTCTGCTGACCCACGATACCGCGGACGCGGCGGTGATCTGCGCCGTACTCCGCACCGCCACCGGCTGCCTCGTGATGGGGCCGGCCGCCTGCGCAGCCTATCCGCTGGACCGCGAACTGGCCGACCAGGATACGCTCTGCACGCCCGTCGTCACCTTCACGGTCGCGGAGGCTCCGGACGGCGCCATCCGCCTGACCGCCGACGTGCTGCAGGCGTCATGGCCGGATGTCACACGGACGTGACGGTGGTCCTTCCCGGGGTTGTGGGCACCGAGCAGATTGGCGCAGGAAGTCATGAAACCGGGGCTGAAGCCCCTGACAGGCCTCCGTCTACAGAGTAGCAGGTACTAAGTGTCGCATTGTAGCCCTGACACGGAGCATCTGAAAAATCCTGTAAAACATGTAATCCTGGCAAAGACAATTTCGAGACGCTTAGTAATCCTTGGGTGCTCTTGTGGATTTGGATCCGGCGGTCCTCCGCCGTTGTGAATCGGGGTCGGAACGACCGCTTCAGTCGCCACCGCCGGGGACGGCGGGCTCCAGTTCTTCCCTTGTCGCGCCAGAGAAAGAGGGGGAGGGTTCCGCCCTCGAGCCTCACCAGGGATTCGGGTGTACGATGCGTGTACGCGTAGGGACACACAGACACACGCAGGCCAGGAGCATGACCCCTGGGGGAACGGGCGGCCTCGCCCGTTCAGGAAGCGAAAATAGTGATCGAACGGCGCGGGCTGAACAAGCGCGGGCGTTACGAGCCCGCGACCAACGGGTGGACGGTCCGATACGTCCCGTCCTACCGGCATGCGCCCGACCGATGAGGCAGACAAGCGCGGGACGTATCGGACCGCGCAGGTCGTCGCGTGCCGCGCAATCGTCCACCGTAATCGTCGCCGTAAGCGTCAACCGGCACCCCGCCTCTGAGCCTGATGTGTTCCGAACGGGCGCTGCCCGTCCGCTAACCGCCCGTCGCGCGGCAAGCTCAAGGCTCAATGCGGTACGCAGCGCCGGGAACGCCTGCCGACAGGGACGTGTTGTCCATGACGAGGTTGCGGCAGTGCTGGACGACCAGCGGCTCCGGCGCCTCCGTGACCATTCGCACCTGGCTCAACTGCACGCCGTCGATGACTGTCTTCGGCGAACCGACCAGGCGGATGGGCTTGCCGCTGGCGATGTCGACGTTCGAGAAGTGGAGTCCTCCCAGCCGTTTGAGTTCGATCGATTCGGCCACCGTGACGTTGATCGGCGTGTTGCCGCACCGGATGCCGATGTTCGCGAAGAAGAGGTTGGAGACATCCGCCGATGCCACGCCGTCGGGAGCGAGGTAGCGCTCGGGATACTCCAGGGTGATGCCGTTGGAGCGGCTCGTGATCTGGAGATTCGAGAACCGCACGTTGCGGATCACGCCATCGCTCGGGCAGCCGACGCGGATTCCCTGGCACCAGCTATCGAGCAAGCAGTTGTTGACCGTGACGTTCTCGCAGATCCCCTCGGCATCACGCAATTGCCGCATATTGCGGACGGCGATGCAGTCGTCGCCCGTCTGGAAGATGCAGTCGCTGACCACGACGTCGCGGCAGGCGTCGATGTCCAGTCCGTCGTTGTTGATCATCGCCTGGTCGGCATGCATCTGGATGCCGCGGATGCGGACGCGATCACAGTCCATCAGCCAGATCGTCCAGCAGGGCGATTCGTTGAACTGCACGCCCTCCAGCACGATGTCGCGGCAGCGCAAGCCGGTCAACATACGCGGCCGGGGAGTGGCCGGCTTGGCGTAGAACACGCCCCACGCCCGCTCCGCCGTGTTGTAGAAGGCGCGGCCCGAGCCGTCGATGACGCCGGACCCCGTGATGGCGATCTGCTCGGCGTCGGCCGCCCGGAAGAGCGTGTGGCTGCACTTCTCCGGCGACCGCTCGATGTGGTAGCCGGGCGCATCGAAGGCCTCGTAGTCCTCGATCCGCGTGCTGCCCACGATCCTGGCACCGGCCGTCAGATGCAGGTCCACCCGGCTTTTCAGCGTGACCGTGCCGGTGAGATAGCGGCCCGCCCCGACGATGACGCGGCCGCCTCCGGCGGCATGGCAGGCGTCGACCGCCCGCTGGAATGCGGCCGTGTTCAGGGTTGCACCGTCGCCGACGGCGCCGTAATCCTCGATAGCGAAAATGGTCTGCATGCAGGGTCTCCTGAAATGGAGCGATTATGACAACTGCCGACGCGGCTGTCGATGGATTACTAAGCATTGCGAATCAGGCGCGAATCAGGAAAGGCGCATGGGTGCATGCATTAGTGAACTATCGGGGCAGAATGCGACAGGCCGGCTGGCTCGGCGATCGCAGCGCACCAGCGATTCATGTCCTGGCACATCGCACGCGTGAGCGATACGGCGGTAGGTGACGGAGGTCGGCAGGAGAGGATCAGGAGCTTGCCTTGTGCACAGAGGTCGAAGTAACGGCCGCGGGGCTTAAAGAAGCGGTCGAACCCGTCGGGCTTCATCAGGATGACTGACCCGCCAGCATCCAGCGCGCTCCGTGCGGCCTCCTTTTCTCCCGGCGAGATAAACGGCGATACGAGCACACCTAAACAAGCGTAGAGGTGTCGATCTTGGGGTAGTCTTTGGCGATGCGGTGCCACAGTTCGTACACCAGCCAGCCGTCGTCGTTCAGCGTGGATTTGTCGTTCTCGCAGGTCGCGAAAAGGGGCTTGCGGTCAAGGGCCGTCATCGTGATCATGTAGAAGGCCGGGATGCGGTAGTCGCGGCCGGGGAACCGGATCCCCTGCAGCCGGTGAACCGGCTGGGCAGGACGCGATGGCGTATTGCCGCCTGTGTTTACACAGAGCACCTTCATTACCCCGTAAATGTTTCGTCAAAAAGCGGCAGCATAGACATGGTGTCATATTTCCGTTGGGATATGTGCAGATGGTGTCATACCAGGGCAGGTGCGTCAACGGAATTGCGGGATTGCTTTCGCACTTGCCCGCCAGGGCCGTTGCGCATAAGCTAGATCCATGAATGCCACGGATATCCTCCACATCACCAGCGGCGACTGCGCCGCAGGAACCTTGAAGGCGTGCGGGCTGCCCGGCTCGGTCTTCGTCTGGCACGACATCCTCTACGAGGGGACGCACAATCCCGGCTGGCCGGTCGAGGAGACGCTGCTGCTCCGCGCCCGACTGCTGGCGGACGCCACCGGCGGCGGCGTTTCCTTCCCGCACGCGCTGCAGACGCTCCGCGGCCAATACGATGTTCTGCGCGAGGCCGCCCGCGCCCGTCCCATCGTGCTGTGGTTCGACGCCTGCCTCTTCGACCAGTCCATGCTGGTCCACATCCTGGCCTGCCTCAGGCACCTCCGGGCGCCCGCGGCCGAACTGATCTGCATCGATGCCTGTCCCGGGATGTCGCGGTACAACGGACTCGGCGAACTGACCTCCGACCAACTGGCGGCCCACTATCCCGGGCGCGTTCCCGTGACGCCGGCGATGGTCGACTTCGCCGTGGCGGCCGACGCCGCCTTCGGCCGCCAGGACGTCGTCGCCTTCCGCGAACTCGCCCGACTGCAGCAGGCCCCGCTCCCCTGGATTCCCGCCTCCGTCGCGCGCTGGCTGCAGGAGATCCCCGCTCCCGACACGGGCCTTGGCCGGCTCGAGCAGCTTGCCTGGCAAGCCATCCGCGATGGCGCCAGAACTCCGCAGGCGGTTTTCAAGGCGGTGGCCGCCCAGGATATTCCCCCGCAGTACTGGGGCGACACCACGCTCTGGCAGAAGATCAACGGACTGGCCGCGCAGACCCCGCCGCTCGTCCGCATCGAGGGCCCCACGTCGTTCCTGCCGCAATGGCCTGAGCGCAACCCCATCTCCGCGTACACGATCCGCGCCGTATATTAATGCGGGCGGAGCCCGCATTACGATGATTCGCCGGCCGCACACTGAGCGAGAATCCAGGGTGCAGCCTCCGCCAGAGCGGGGAACGCCACATCGGCGGCCCGCCTGAGCGCGGCGTCCTCATGCGGATAGCTGGGCACGGCGAGCACGGTCAATCCCGCCGCCCGCGCCGCGCGCAGCCCCGTCATCGTGTCCTCGACACCCAGGCACGCGGACGGAGCGAAGCCCAGGCGGCGGATGGCTTCGAGATAGACGGCCGGATCGG
>CAZQKI010000097.1:12492-16438 GCA_964592855.1 uncultured Lentisphaerales bacterium | reverse complement strand
CTGATGCTGCTGGCGGCGGCGCTCATCGCCGGGGCGCTCTGTGTCTGGTGGCTGACCGCGCGGGCCGACCGCCAGATGCGCGAGGACCTGCTCGCCCGGACGCGCCTCGTGACGGGAACGCTGCACCTCGAACGCATCCAGGCTCTGACTGGCACCGCGACCGACCTCGATTCGCCCGCCTACGTGCGGCTCAAGGAGCAGCTGGCCGCGGTCCGCGCGGCCAACTCGAAGTGCCGTTTCGTCTATCTTATGGGACGCAGGGCGGGCCAGCCGGCCGCGGCGGACGCGCCACCGTCTGGAGAAACGGTGTTCTTCTTTGCCGACAGCGAACCGGTCGGATCCGAGGATGAATCGCCGGCCGGGCAGACGTATGAGGAAGCGTCCGGCGTGGTCCTGCGCGTGTTCTCCACAAGGAAGCCGGCCGTGGATGGTCCTGTGCCCGACCGCTGGGGCACGTGGATTTCAGCGCTGGTGCCGATGAACGACCCGAAGACGGGCAAGCTGGTCGCCGTGCTGGGCATGGACATCGATGCCCGCACCTGGAAATGGGACGTAGCCGCACAGGTTGCACTGCCGACGGGGATTCTGTTGATGCTGCTGATCGTTCTGGCGAGTTCGCGGTCCGTCACGTGGGTGGCCGGACACGAAGCGGGACTCGCTGGGCTCCGACAGGCCATGGGGCTGCGGGCGAAGACGGCGCTGACGCTGGGGGGCGTCCTGGTGACGCTGATGGCCGTGCTTCACTTCGGCTCACGCGGCATCATTGAGCAGGGGTTCGTGCATCTGGAGGAGCGCGATGCGCGGAAGGATGTGGAGCGTGTCCTGCTGACTCTGGCCGAGCACCGCTCGACGCTGGAAGCGACGGTCCAGGACTGGGCCAACTGGGACAGCACCTACGCTTTTGCGCAGGATCGCAACGCAGCCTTCAGCGAGGAGAATCTGACGGCGGAGGCGATGGCTACGCTCCGCATCCAGATGCTGGCAATTGTCGACGCCGACGGGAAACTGGTGTGGGGCGGGGCGTTGAATCCGGAAAGCCCAGCCGATTTCCTACCCGCTGAGGACTTCGCCCGTTTGTACGGGAGTCTATCCTTTCTGCCCTCCGCCCAAGGCACGAATGGCGCGCAGTCGGGAATCGTGCTGCAGGGGGACGCCCCGCTGCTTGTGGCCTTCGCACCGATTCTCACAAGCCAGCAGCAGGGGCCGGCGCGGGGGCATATCGCCATGGGGCAGGTGCTCGACGGGAACAAGGTCGAGCAGTTGGCCGCGACCTTGAAAATGAACCTGGCCCTGTTTCGCGCCGACCGGCTGGACGATGTCCCGGAGCAGGCCGGGATCGTACGCGATCTCGCTCGCCAAGCGGGGTATGCGGTGCGGGTTCGTGACGACCAGACGCTGGCGGCCTACGGCCTGATGTCGGATCTCGGCGGCCAGCCGGCACTGCTCGTCCAGGTCAGCATGACCCGCGACATCCACCGGGAAGCCGTCCGGACCTCCGCCCTCATCGCGGTCCTGCTCGCCGTAACGGGCGTACTCGTCATCCTGAGCGTGCTCGTGCTGATGCGCAAACTGGTGCTGGCCAAACTGGAGCGCCTGAGCGGGAGTATCCACCGGATCGCCAGCACGGCGGACTTCTCCCAGCCCATCGCCTGGGCGGGGGCGGACGAGCTGGCCGGCGTGGCGTGCGATGTCAACCTGCTGCTGGAGGCGGTGACCCAGTCGCGGCGGAAACTGGTGGCCAGCGAGAAGCAGCTTGCGGCGACCCTGCGCTCCATCGGCGACGGGGTGATCGCCTGCAACCGCAACGGGACGGTGACGACCTTGAACCGCGCGGCCGAGGCGCTCACCGGCTGGACCACCGCCGAGGCGGCGGGGCGCCCCCTGAACGAAGTCTTCAACATCGTCCACGCCCAGACCCGCGAAACCGCGGCGAATCCGGCAATCCAGACGTTGACCGAAGGCGTGAATGTGGACCTGGTCAACCACACGGTTCTGATCGCCCGGGACGGCACGGAACACCAGATTGCCAACTCCTGCGCACCCATCCATGACGCCGCCGAGGCCGTCATCGGCGCGGTGCTTGTCTTCCGGAATGTGACCGAGGAATACCGGCGGCGGGATGAACTGCGGGAATCCGAAGCCTTCCAGCGCGAGCTGCTGCTGAACCTGCCTGTGGGCGTGATCATCGTGGATCCGGTGACGCGCGTGATCGAGCGGGTGAACGAACACGCAGCCGAGTTGTTCGGCGCGCCGGCGGAATCCATCGTCGGGAACCGGTGCCACAAGTTCCTGTGTCCGGCCCAGGAGGGCGCCTGCCCGGTGTGCGATCTGGGCAACACGGTGGATCACATGGAGCGCGAAATGCTTTGCGCCGACGGCAGCCGCCTCCCCATTCTCAAGACGGTCAGGCGCGTCCGGCTGGGCGGGCGGGACAAGCTGCTCGAGTGTTTCGTGGATATCTCCGAGCGGAAGGCGGCCGAGGAGCGGTTGCGGGCATTCGCGCAGTGCCTGCTGGAATTCAGCGCCGACACCCAGGCGAACATCGACCGTCTGGTGGCGTTGTGCGGCAGCCTGCTCGGCGGGGTCTGCGCCTTGTACAACCGGTTGGACGAGGACCTGCTCTGCGCGATCGGGCAGTGGCAAACGCCTCCCGGTTTCCAGGCGCAGGATCGGCCCGACGGACATATCTGCACCGACATCATCCGCCAAGGCAAGGATGTGCCGACCCTCGTGCGCGACCTGCAGCACTCGGCCTATGCGGCGAGCGATCCGAACGTGAAGGCGTACGGGCTGCACGCCTACGTCGGGATGGCGGTCAAGTGCCGCGGGCAGGCGGTCGGCGCCTTGTGCGTGGTGTACCAGAAGGACGTTCAGTTGAACGAGGACCACCTCAACTTCCTGCGCCTGGCGAGCTACGCGATGTCGGTCGAGGAAGAGCGGCGGACGCAGGCACGGATGCAGGAACTGCTGACGCGGATAGCCGCAACATACATCAACCTGCCGCTCGACCGGGTGGACGAAGCGGTGCAAGGTTCGCTGCGCGAGCTGGGGCGTTTAGTCGGAGCGGACCGCGTTTACATCTTCGAATACCATTTCGAGCGGGAGAGCTGCCGGAACACGCATGAATGGTGTGCGGCGGGCATTGCGCCGCAAATCCAGGACCTGCAGGAGGTGCCGATTTCCATCATTCCCCAATGGGTGGAGGTCCACCGGCGCGGCGAGGCGATGCACATCCCGGACGTCCTGGCACTGGCGCCGGGGGATGCCGTGCGCCAGATCCTCGAACCGCAGGGTATCCTTAGCCTGCTGGCCGTGCCGATGATCGATGCCGGCCGCTGCCTGGGCTTTGTCGGCTTCGATTTCGTGCGCGGGCTGCATGCCTTCACGGAGGCGGAACGGAGGCTGCTGACGGTCTTCGCGAAAATGATGGCCAGCATCCGCCTGCGTCGCGAGATGGAGGAGACGCTGCGCCTCCATCGCGAGAAGGCCGAGGCGGCCAACCGGGCCAAGAGCGAGTTCCTGGCCAACATGAGCCACGAGATCCGGACGCCGATGAACGGCGTGATCGGCATGACCGGCCTGCTGCTCGACTCCGCGCTGAACGACGAGCAACGGCGGTTTGCCGAGACGACGATGAGCAGTGCCGAGTCGCTGCTGGCGCTGCTCGACGACATTCTCGATTTCTCCAAGATGGAGGCCGGCAAGCTGACGCTCGACCACCAGTCGTTCAGCCTGCGCAAAATCCTCGACGAGTCTGTGGCGCCGCTGGCGATGCAGGCGCAGGCGAAGGGGGTCGAATTCATCTGCGCCGCTGCGCCGGACGTTCCGGACCGGCTGCACGGCGACCCGATCCGGCTGAGGCAGATCCTGGTGAACCTGGCGGGCAACGCGGTGAAGTTCACGGATCGGGGGGAAATCGAGGTGAGGGTGGAGGTGGAGCCGGAAC
>CAZQKI010000097.1:0-12392 GCA_964592855.1 uncultured Lentisphaerales bacterium | reverse complement strand
ACTTCTCTGCGCTTCTCGGTGAGCGACACCGGTGTCGGGATTGCGGCGGACAAGCAGGGGTTGCTGTTCGAGAAGTTCAGCCAGGTGGACGCATCGAGCACGCGCCGCTTCGGCGGCACGGGGCTGGGGCTGGCGATCGCGCGGCAACTGACGGAACTGATGGGGGGACGGATCGGCGTGGTATCGGAAGAGGGCCGGGGCACGACGTTCTGGTTCACCGTCGGCCTCGAGATCGGCGTGGAGACTGCTCCGGAAAAGCGGGAGACTGCCGCAAAAACCGACGCCGCGCCGTCGGACATTCACGGCGCGCGCATCCTCGTGGTGGACGACAACGAGACCAACCGGCAGGTGCTGATGACGCAGCTCCGGGCCTGGAGCTTCCGCGTGCGGGAGGCAGCGGACGGGCCGTCGGCCCTCGCGCTCCTGCGCGAAGCGCGCGAGGCGGGGATCGTCTACCGGGCGGCCATCCTCGACATGCAGATGCCGGGCATGGACGGCGTGGCGCTGGCCCAGGTGATCCGGAACGAACCCGCCTATGCCGCCATGCGGATGATCCTGCTGACCTCGATGGGCCACGCGGGCGAAAGCCGGCGGTTCAAGCAGGCCGGTTTCTCAGCCTGGCTGACCAAGCCGGTGCGCGCCTCGGCGCTCTTCGACACCCTGCACGAGGCCTTGGCCGTCGGCGCGGCGCAACCGGACGAGGTGAAGCCCGTGCCCGAAGTTCGCCCGCCGATTCCATCCGACGCGGCGCGCGTGCTGCTGGTGGAGGACAACGAGGTCAACCGACTGGTGGCCGAGGGCATGCTCCGGGCGCTGGGCGTGCGGACCGACGCGGCGGGCAATGGGGCCGACGCGCTTGCCGCCCTGAAGCGGACGCCGTACGACCTCATCCTGATGGACGTCCAGATGCCGGTGATGGACGGACTGGAGGCGACACGGAGGATACGAGAATTCAAACTCGAAACTCTAAACTTGAAAACACCTTCGACCGAGACCGGAGAGCGGTCCGAACGCAATACGGACGCTGTTCCCCCAGTTTCCAGTTTCCAGTTTCCAGTTTCCAGTCCCCCGTTTCAGGGACCCCGCCTCCCCATCATCGCCATGACGGCCCACGCCATGCAGGGCGACCGCGAGAAGTGCCTGGATGCGGGCATGGACGACTACATTGCCAAACCGATATCGGTGAAGGCGCTCGCGGCAGTGCTGGCGAAGTGGCTGGGGACAGATAAAGTCCATTATCGAACGAAAGGTGACACCCATGGCTAGGTCGCGTTCCGATCGAACCGGGGGTCCGTCCGGACGGGTGAACTGGAGCAGGCCGGCAAGGCCGGGGATCTGAAGCAACTGAAGAGACGCCTGGACGAACTGGCTGCGGAATTTGAGACGTTGACAAGGGAGATAGGAGAACCGTAGGCTACGCGCTATGAACAGCAAGATCCCAAAACCAGCGGCCGTCGTCGTCAATGACGACCCGACCCAGCTCGGCATCCTGGCCGGGCTGCTGTCCAAGGCCGGCATCGAGGCGTTCGTCTTTGATTGCGTCGATGCGGTCCTTGCCGCCATGGACCCCGCCACCCCCCCTGCGCTGATCGTGACCGATCTCTACATGCCGGGCATCGACGGCTGGCGCTTCTGCCGCCTGCTCCGTTCCCCCGAATTCGCGGCCTTCAACAAGGTCCCCATCCTGATTGTCTCGGCCACCTTTGCCGGCGACCATCCCGAACGCATCGCCGTCGATGTGGGAGCCGACGCTTTTCTGCCCGCGCCCGTGGACGGCAAGGCGTTCACGGCCCTGGTCCTGGCCCTGCTGGCCGGCAAGGAGACGCGCAGCAAGCCCCGGGCGCTGATTGTCGATGACGACGCGGGCTTGATCCGCCTGATCGAGCGAGCCTTCACCGGTCAGGGCTACCAGGTGGATACGGCTTCCTCGATCCGCAAGGCCAAGGAAACCTACAACACGCCTTACCACGTGGCCGTGCTGGACTACTACCTCTCCGACGGCACGTCCGATGAGTTGCTCGACGCGTTCCGGGTCGCGCAGCCCGACTGCGCCTGTCTGATGATGACCGGCGACCCCTCGCCGAGATTGACGCTGGACTGGATGAAACGCGGGGCTGCCGCCATTCTGCACAAGCCCTTTGCGCCCGAAGTGCTCATCGAGCTGTGCGCCCGAGCCCGCCGCGAGCGTGCCCTTTTACGCGCCGAGGACCTGCTGGAAGCGCGCACGCGCGAATTGCGCGAGAGCGAAGGGCGGCACCGGGCGTTGATCGAAGGATTGCCGGACATCATCATGCGCTTCGACCGCGGGATGCGGCACCTGTTCGTCTCCGACAACATCCGCGACAGGGCGGGCGTCGAGGCGGCGCGCTACATCGGCAAGACGCATGCCGAGCTGGGCTACCCCGAGGCGCTGTGCCGGTTCAGGGAGGAATCCATCCAGCGGGTGTTCGACAGCGGGGCGCCATTCGAAACCGAGTTCACCCTGGAGGACAAGACCGGCGCGGCCATCTGCTTCAACTGGCGGCTCATCCCCGAGCGGGATGCGCGGGGCGCGGTGTCCTCCGTGCTCTCCATCAGCCGCGACATCACCGCCCACCGCAAAGCCGAGCAGGAATACCAGACCCTGTTCCACATGATGCTGGATGGTATCGCCCTGCACGAGATCATCCTCGATGCGGCGGGGACGCCGGTGGACTATCGCTTCCTGTCCGTCAACCCGGCTTTCGAGCGCATGACCGGCCTGAAGGCCGAGCTCGTTGTGGGCCGGACCGTGCTGGAAATCCTGCCAGGCGCCGAGCAGCACTGGATCGAAACCTACGGCAAGGTGGCGCTGTCCGGCGAGCCGGCTTTCTTCGAAAACCATTCCGCCGACCTCGGAAAGCATTTCGAGGTAACGGCCTTCCGTCCCGCTCCGGGCCAGTTCGTCTGCATCTTTCAGGACATCACCACGCGCAAACAGGCCGAAGCGGAGCGGGAGAAGCTCCATGCCCAACTGGTCCAGGCGCAGAAGATGGAATCCATCGGCCGGCTGGCCGGCGGGGTGGCGCACGACTTCAACACCATGCTCCAGAACGTTCTGGGCGCCGCGGAGTTGGCCCTGGACCGGGTCGGAGCGGACGATTTCGTCCGTGCCGAACTGGATGATATCCGAAAGGCGGCCCTGCGCTCGGCGGATCTCACCCGCCAACTGCTGGCCTTCGCCCGCAAGCAGACGGTGGCGCCCAGAGTGCTCGATCTCAACGAGAAGGTGACGGACTTGCTCAAGATGTTGCGGCGGCTCCTCGGCGAGGACATCACCTTGGTTTGGCAACCTGCGGCCAACCTGTGGCCGGTGCGCATGGATCCCGCCCAGGTGGATGCCATCCTGACCAACCTCTGCGTCAACGCCCGCGATGCCATCAACGGAATGGGCCGGATCGCCATCGAGACCAGCAACGCCATCCTCGACGCGGACTACTGCTCCCGACACACGGGTTGTCTCTCCGGCGAGTACGTGAAGCTGGAAGTCAGCGACAACGGCTGCGGGATGGACCGCGAGACGATGGAACACGTGTTCGAGCCCTTCTTCGCCACCAAGGCGCCAGGCGAGGGCACCGGCCTGGGGCTGGCGTCCACCTACGGGGCCGTCGTGCAGAACGGGGGGAGGATCGACGTCGCCAGTGAACCGGACCGGGGAACGACATTTCACATCTACCTGCCGCGCCACCAGGTGAGGGCGGCGGAGTCGGAGGAACCCAAGCCGCAGGCAGCGGCGCGGGGCGACGAGACGGTCCTGCTGGTGGAAGACGAACCGGCGATACTGAGCACCACATCCAGGATACTGAAGCGCTTGGGGTACATCGTGTTGGCGGCCGCCACACCGGGCGAAGCCATCCTCCTGGCCCGTGAACACGCCGGTCCGATCGACTTGCTCATGACCGACGTGGTCATGCCCGAGATGAACGGCCGGGATCTGGCCAGAAAACTGCTGGCCATCCACCCCGACATCCGGCGGCTGTTCATGTCGGGCTATACGGCCGAAGTCATCGCCCCCCAAGGTGTGCTGGAACCCGGCGTGCATTTCATTCAGAAACCGTTTTCCAGAGATGAACTGGCCGCGAAATTGCGCGAGGTGCTGCTATGACGGAATCCCTGGACCGGCGCATGCGACGGTTGTTGATGTCCGCGCGCGGGAAGCAGACCGGCGAGGCCACCGAGTACGACCAGTGGGTCTGCGCCTGCCTGGCCCTGCGTGAACTGGCAATCGAGCGAAGCAAGGGAGGGTCGGAACCGCGCGGAAACGAAAAGGAGGTCCACTATCTTTCCCTCGAGTTCCTGATTGGCCGGCTGCTGCAGAACAATCTTCTGGCGCTGGGTGTTGCGGCAGACTTCGGGACGGCTTCTGGATGGCCGTGCCGGGATCTGGAGAGCCTTGCGGAGATCGAGCCGGACGCCGGGCTGGGCAACGGCGGATTGGGCCGGCTGGCCGCCTGCTATCTCGACTCGCTGGCCACGCTGGGCTATGCCGCTTACGGGCACGGGCTGCGCTATGAGCACGGCATGTTCCGGCAGGAGTTCGACGACGGCTGGCAGGCGGAGCTGCCGGACGATTGGCTGAAGTTCGGCAACCCCTGGGAGATCGTGCGCCCCGAGGATGCGGTCAGCGTGCTGGCCTACGGCCGCACCGTCACGGTTGAAAACCCGCGCGGCGGCTCGCAGTCCGTGTGGACCGACTGGCAGATGATTGAAGGAATTCCCTTTGATGTGCCCGTCATGGGCTGGGACGGCGGCCGGATCAACGCGTTGCGCCTGTGGAGTTCGCGGGCCGCGCAGGGCTTCCGCCTGGATGTCTTCAACCAGGGCGACTACGTACGCGCCGTGGAGGAGAAGAACTGGGCCGAGACGATTACCAAGGTGCTCTATCCCTCCGATGGCACCGGCGCGGGCCGGGAACTGCGTTTGCTTCAGGAGTACTTCCTGGTGGCCTGCGCGATTCGCGACGTCACGCGTGCGTTTCGCGGCCGCGGCCGCGATTGGCGGCGGCTGCCCGCGGTGGCGGCCGTGCAGATGAACGATACCCACCCCGCGCTGGCCGTGGCGGAACTGATGCGCATCCTGGTGGACGAGGAGGACGTGCCGTGGGAAACGGCCTGGGAGGTCAGCACCAGCACGTTGGCCTACACCAACCACACCCTGATGCCGGAAGCGCTGGAGAAGTGGCCCGTTCCGCTGTTCGAGCGCGTGCTCCCCCGGCATCTGGAAATCGTGTACGAAATCAACGCGCGTTTCCTGCGCCACGTGGCCGACCTGCGTCCCGGGGACACCGATCGCCTTCGACGCATGTCCCTGATCGAAGAAGGGGACGTCAAGCAGGTCCGCATGGCCCATCTGGCAGTGGTGGGCAGTCACGCGGTGAACGGCGTGGCGCGCCTGCACTCGGAGCTCCTGCGCACCCGGCTGCTGGCGGATTTCGCACAGCTCTGGCCGGAGCGCTTCACAAACGTGACCAACGGGGTGACGCACCGCCGCTGGCTGCGCCAGTGCAATCCCGGCCTCGCCGCGTGCATCTCCGCGCGCATCGGCGAGCGCTGGATTCGCGATGCCACGAAGCTGCAAGCACTCGAAGCGCATATTGATGAGCCGGATTTTCTTGAAGAACTGCGCGCCGTCAAGCGGCGGAACAAGGACCGGCTGGCGGCGAGGATCCGGGACGTGCTGGGGCTGGCGGTCGATCCGGACTCCCTGTTCGATGTGCAGATCAAGCGTCTGCATGAGTACAAACGCCAGTTGCTGAACGTCCTGCATATCCTGGCGATGTACCTGCGATTGAAAGACGGCGCGGAAGCGGACCCGGTGCCCCGCACGTTCGTGTTCGGCGCCAAGGCCGCACCGTCGTACGCGACGGCCAAGCACATCATCAAGCTGATCAATAGCGTCGCCCGGATGCTGGAGTCGGACCGCCGTGTGCGCGACCAGCTGCGCGTGGCGTTTCTTCCGGACTACCGGGTCTCGCTGGCGGAGGTCATCATCCCGGCCGCCGACCTTTCCGAGCAGATTTCCACGGCAGGCCTGGAGGCATCGGGAACGGGAAACATGAAACTGGCGCTGAACGGCGCGCTGACGATCGGCACGTGGGATGGTGCCAACATCGAGATCGCGGAAGCCGTCGGGCTCGACAATTTCTTCCTGTGCGGCCATCGGGTCGAGGAGCTTGACGCACTCCGGGGCGGCTACCGTCCCGAAGCCTGGATCGCCGGCGATCCCGAGCTTGCGCGGGTGCTGGAACTGCTGCGCGGCGACACGCTCTGTCCGGGAAGCGCCGGCGAGTTCGAAGGCCTTCACGGCGCGCTGACCGGTCACGACGGGTTCTTTCATCTGGCGGACTTCCGTTCCTATGCCGATGCCCAGCGGCGTGTTTCAGATTTATACCGTACGCCGGCCGCCTGGTCGCGCGCCACGGCCTTGAACATCGCGCGCATGGGACGGTTCTCCAGCGACCGCGCGGTGGAGGAGTACGCGCGGGGCATTTGGCGGCTGAGCCCGCCAAACGCGAAAAAACGCGGAGGCGAAGCATGACGGCACCCACACCTGGACGCCCAGAGTGGTCTGAAGACGCGGCAGGAGTCTTCCTGGACCTGATTCCGAACCTGAACGAGCGCGCCGAACACTTCCGTGTCTCGAACGAATTCGTGGACGACGCGATCCTGGCTGCGTTCGAGCGGCAGATGGCCGCGGTCAGGTCATCCCTGAAAGACGCGCTGATCGCCGCCGACGAAGCGGGCATCCGCCGCCAGGCGCATTCGCTGCAGGGCATGGGCGGCGCGGCCGGCGCGCCGGAGATTTCCGTGGTGGGCGAGGAGCTGAGCCGGTCGGCCAGGGAGGGCGAGTTCGCGCGGTGCGCGGCGCTGGCGGAGCGGCTGGCGCACTGGGCTGACCGGCGCGCGGCGCCGGCCGGCGTTCAGACCCCGCCGCGGGCCGTGGCCGATGCGCCGCATGTGCCGGGCCGCATCCTGATCGTGGACGACGAGTTCGCGAACCGGCTCTATCTCCGCAAGCTGCTCTCCGCGCAGGGGGCGACCGTGATCGAAGCCGAGAACGGCGGGCAGGCGCTGGCCCTGGCCAGGCGGGAAACGCCGGAACTGGCGCTGGTGGACGTGATGATGCCCGATCTGTCCGGCTATGAAGTCTGCCGGCGGCTGAAGGACGACCCCGCGACCCGCGACATCACCGTCATTATGGTTACGGCACGGACAACGCCGGAGGATGTCGAACACGCGTTCGTGCTGGGGGCGTTCGACTATATCCGCAAGCCGTTTCACGCCCGTGAACTGCTGGCCCGCGTCCGCCATGCGCTGGAACTGAAACGCCAGAGCGACGAAATCCGCCAATGGCAGGCGCGCATGATCCGCGAAATGAACGCCGCAGGCGCCCTGCAGCGCAAGCTGCTCGCGCGGGATCCCTTTCTGGGCGATGCCGTCGAGATCCGGTTCGCACACCAGGCCAGCATGAGCGTGGGCGGCGACGTGTTCAACGCCATCCCGCTGAGCGGACAACGGGTCTGTTTCTACGTGGCGGACGTGGCCGGACACGGCGTCGCCCCGGCCATGATCGCCACCCTGCTCAAAGCGCTGGTGGAAGACGTGGCGCGCGAACAGGCTGACTGCGGCCCGGCGGCAATGTGCAGCGACATCCACCGCCGGTTCCGCCACTACGTCACGAATCCGGAATCGTATGCCTCGCTATTTCTCGCGGTCCTGCAGCCCGATGGTTGCTGCGCATCGTTCAATTGCGGTCATCCGGCGCCGCTCCTCTTCGATGCGCACGGATCGGCTCTGCCCCTGCTGGATGATCGGGGCGGCATGCCGGTCGGCCTGCCGGACTCCGACACCGAACCGGCCTACGACGCCGGCGACGAGATCCATTTTTTCCTGCCCCCCGATGCCTTGATCGGCATCTTCAGCGACGGCTTGATCGAGGCGCGCCGGACGGGGACCTCGGACGAGTCCTGCGGCATCGAAACGCTGGCCGCAACCCTGTCCGACGTGTTGCGGAAGGCCGACGATCTGGACCCGGCGCGCGCCGTGTTTGATCGGCTGACGGAGGCAGGATACGATCTGATTCAGGACGACTGCACGCTGCTGGTGGTCCGGGCGCTCAACCCTGCGGCCGTGCGCCTGCAGCGCAGCGTCAGGCCCACGTACGAGGCCGTCGCCGCCCTCGCCGCCGAGATCGAGCACCTGTTGCGGGCGGAAGGCTGGCCGGAGTCCAGCGCCGGCGCCGCGCAGTTGGTGGCGATGGAACATGGCGCCAATGTGGTGGACTACGGGCGGCTCGCCCCGGAGGACCGTCTGGAGTTCTCGCTGCGCCTGTCGTCGCGGAACGCCCAACTGCTGTTTCGCGACTCTGGACGCGAGTGGGACTTCGCGGAGCGCCTGGCCTACACCATGCGGCAGCCCGTGGATTCCGAACGCGGACGCGGCCTGCGGATCATCCAGGCCATTTCGCGCCACGTCGACTTGATGCGGTCTGATGGACGGAACACGTCGTGCTATTACGTCAACCGCTCATTTCGCGCGGATTGTCTGGGAACGGAGGGGGAAGCATCATGAATGAAGCCATCTATCAGGCACGCATGGATCTGTTCAAGACACTGGATCTGCCGGTGTCGCAGGCCGACGTCCGCCGCTTGCGTCGGCGGCAGGCCCGCAAGCTGGCCGTGTGGGAAATCGGCCTGCGCAGCTTGTTTGCCTTCAAACGGATCCTCGACGTGGGCGGCGCGCTCGTCGGGCTGATCCTGCTGGCGCCGCTGTTCCTGGCCGTGGCGCTGGCCATCGTCATCGAAAACGGCTGGCCGGTTTTCTTTGCCCAGACACGCGTGGGACAGTACGGCCGGCAGTTCAAGTTCTACAAGTTCCGGTCGATGGTGAAGAACGCGGAGCAACTGAAGGAGAAGCTCGCGCAACAGAACGAATCGGGCGACGGCGTGATCTTCAAGATGAAGCGGGATCCCCGCATTACGCGGGTGGGTCGCTTCATCCGCCGCTTCAGCATCGATGAGATGCCGCAGTTCCTGAATGTGCTCCTCGGTGATCTGGCGCTGGTCGGCCCGCGTCCGCCCGTCCCACGCGAGGTGGCCGTCTACACGCTCGAAGAGCGCAAACGCCTGCACGCCAAGCCGGGCCTGACCTGCCTGTGGCAGATCCAGGGCCGCTCGGAAATCCCGTTCAAGGAGCAGGTCCGGCTGGATCTGCAGTACATTCACAGCCAGAGTCTCTGGAAGGATCTGGCGATCCTGTTGAAAACCGTGCCCGCGGTCTTGTTCGGCCGCGGCGCTTACTAGCGAGGAGCAAGCCATGAACATGCGCACAGAGATTCGATCCGGAAAAGGCATCATCACCGTCTGCGGCCCCCTGAATGCCGCCTGCGTCGATGCCTTCCGGGAGCAGATGCACAAATGGATGACGGAGAACGATCCGGTCCGGCAGATCGTGCTGGATGCGGGCGACATGGACTACATCGACAGCGCCGGACTGGGGGTGCTGATCGCGCTGCTCAAGCGCGCCACCGAGCGCGGCGGCGACATCCGGATCGCCCGCCTGTGTAAAAAGGCCCGCATGGTCTTCGAGATCACCCGCGCGTTCAAGATCTTCGAGATCTTCGACACCGTGGACGAGGCGCTCGGAGCCGACGCGTGAAAGCGGTCTTCCACACCGGCGTGACGGTGCCCTGGGGCGAGGCCCTCGGCGGACGCCCATGGTGCCTGGCGCCCGTGGGCGGAAAGCCGCTGGCCGAGTACTGGCTCGAATGGGCGGCAGAACTGGGCGCCAGCGACGTGCGGCTGGTGCTGGGCGATGGCGCCGACGAGGTCGAGGCCTATTGCGGCGACGGCAGCCGCTGGGGCTTGCGGATCACCTACGGGTTTCTCAAGAAAATCGCCGATCCCGAAGCCTACCTGCGCCGCTCGCCGGAGCAGTGGGCGGACGGCCTGCTGTATATCGCCGCCCCGGTTTTCCCGCGCCGGCTGCAAGACCTGGGCGCGGACAGGGAATCCAACACCCCCGCCCCGGGGCCGCAAGGAGCGTGGCTGCTGCGCCAGGCGGCGGGCAGCCCCGCCTGCTTCCTGAGCCGCGACCCGGCGGCCGTCAAGGCCGTCCTGGCCGGGCAGCAGCCCGGTGCGGTCGGGGACTGGGCGACGCTCGGCATCGAACCGGTGAAGCTCGACGACCTCAATGCCTACTACGAACTGAACATGCGGCTGGTGCAGGGCGAGATCGCCCGGTACGTGCGGCCGGGATTCGGCGGCGGGGACGGCGCCTGCATCGGCAGCAACGTGAGCATCCCCCCCTCCGTCGAGCTGCGCCCGCCGCTGATCATCGGCAACGACTGCCGGATCCATCCCATGGCGGTAATCGGCCCCAACGCCGTGATCGGCAATGGCGTCATCGTGGATCGCCAGACAGCGCTGTCCGGCTCCGTTGTCATGGACGATACCTACCTGGGGCGGAACCTGGAAATCAAGGATCGCGTGGTCAGCGGCGGACGCCTGATTTCCCCGGCCGACGGCCTGGTGGTGGACATCGCCGATCCGTGGTTGCTCGCCCCGCTGGCCGCGCCCGTCCGCGCAGCCGACCTGCTGCGCGCAGTCGGCGGATGGATGGGGGCGGTGGTGCTGACGCTGGCGCAGGCCATCCCCTTCGCCGTGCTCGTGCTCCTGCTGCGCGCGTGCGGCGCCGGCGGTTACCGGCTCAGCCCCAGGCTCGTGACGCGAGCCCGGACACGGCACCTGCCGTTCTGGTCGGCGACCGGCGAATCGTCGTGGCTGAACCGCGTCTTCACCAGCCTGTCGCTGGATCTGTTCCCGCTGATTGCGCTCGCCGCGCTGGGCCGCCTCTGGCTCTGCGGCCACGCGCCGCTGCATCCCGAACGGGACGCCGATCTGCACCGGCGCCTGCGCCGCTACTACCCGGCCGCGATCGGCTATCATTCCCTCCGCGGCGAATCCGGCGACCGGACGACGACGACGGCCGAAGCCCTCTATTACGAGCGCTATCACACGCCGGCCGAGGATCTGCGCCTGCTCGTCGGCGTGTTGGCGGGACGGCTGCTGATGCGGTTGTCCGGTTCGATCAGTTGAAATGGCGCCATGAAAGCGAAAGATTCAGTCCTGCTGCGGGATCCGGATCCGCAGCGGTGCGCGGAAACCCGGAAGGTTCTCGCCGAATTTTTTGACTGCACGCCCGTGGATTCGGCCGAGGAAGCCCATGCCATCCTGGCGCGCAAGACCGTTCACGCCCTCGTTGTCCGGGAACGGGCCGGCAGCCCGGACGGCGTGTCGTTCTGCCGCGGGGTGCATCAAGGCCATCCCGAAATCAAATGCGTCCTCGTCGCCGGCGAGGCCGGGCAGGGCGGGGTGATCGATGCGTTCAACGAGAACCGCCTCTTCCGCTGCCTGCTCGAACCGGTGGCGCCGGACGCCCTGACGCGCGCCGTCCGCGCGGCCGTGCGCCGGTTCGAGATGGATCGCGTGCAGAACGTGCTGGTCGAACGCGCGACGGAGATCGACCGGACGATTCACATCATGCCCTACTGGCTCTTCCGCTTCCGATCCTCGCTGGCGTCGCTGGCCTGCATGATTGCCGGGAGCGCGGGGCTTTGCGTCGCCGCGGGCCTCGTTCTGCTGCTGGCCGGAGCGGGAACCTTGCTCCTCCTCTATCACCTCAAGTCCGCGCTGGGAATCGATTTGTTCGGGGACCGGCACCTCAAGGACTTCTTCGCGCCATGAATCGCGCACAACCGGTTTTCAACCAGGCCCCACATGGCGACGACCTGTTCGCTGTAAGCCAGGTCGCCGGGATGCGGCAACTCCAGAACAAGGTGGGCTTGGCGGCGCGTGGGGTAGGTGTGCTTCAGGTACATCGGCTCCACTTGTCGAAGCCACTGCTCCCGGATATCCTTCTCGCTCCGCCCCCGGCTCACCACGTCGCGTTGAATGCGCCGCCGCAGTCGCTCGTCCGCCGGGACATCTGCAAAAAAGCGGAAATCGAAAAGCTCGCAAAGCTCCGGCAGAACGAACAGAAAGATCCCCTCGACGATGATCAGGGGCGCCGGCGCCGTCTCCTGTTCCGCATCGGCCCGGCGATGCCGGACAAAGTCGTAAACCGGCCGGCGGACCGTGCGGCCCGCCTTCAGCGCCGCCAGGTCGGACGCGAGCCGGTCCAGGTCGAGCGCCGCGGGTTCGTCGAAATTGCAGGCGTCCGCCGCCTCGCCGTCCCGCAGGCCGCGATAGTAGTCGTCCTGGGAAATCAACACGCTGCCGAAATCCGACGTCAAGTCCCGCAGCCCCTCGGCCAGCGTTGTCTTTCCCGAGCCCGAACCGCCCGCGATACCGGTTATGATCGGAGGTGCCATGGCGT
>CAZQKI010000096.1:0-16942 GCA_964592855.1 uncultured Lentisphaerales bacterium | reverse complement strand
GACTGCCTTCCGATTGCGTGGCCCAACCTGGGGCCTGAAGTCTTTTCCGCTTTCTATGGCTGTGAAATGGAATACGGGGAGAGCACCGCCTGGAGCAAACCCATTCTGGCCGACTGGTCGGACAAGTCGGTCGGGAAGCTGCGTCTGGACACCGGTTCATTCTACTTCCGCAAATTGATTGAAATGACCGACGCCCTGCTCGAGGCCGGCAAAGGCCGGTTCATCGTGGGTTATACCGACCTGCACGGGGGAGGGGATGCGATCGCCGCGTTTCGCGACCCGCAGGAACTGCTGCTCGACACCATCGATCACCCCGCGGAAATCAAGGCGCTTAACGAGCGGGTCACGACCGACTTTCTCAAGGTCTACGACATTTTCCATGACAAGCTGTCCGCCGCAGGCATGCCCAGCACGACCTGGCTTCCGGCCATCTGCAAAGGGAAGTACCACGTCCCATCCAATGATTTCTCCTGCATGATCTCCGATGCAACCTTTGAAGATCTGTTCATCCCCGGGATCATCCGCGAGTGCCGGCACATGGATCGGTGCATCTACCATCTCGACGGTCCGCAGGCGCTGCGCTTCCTCGACCGGCTCCTGGAAATCCCTGAAATACATGCCATTCAATGGGTTCCCGGTTCGGGCCATGAATATTGGGGAGACTGGATCGAGGTGTACCAGCGCATCCAGCGCAAGAAGAAGGGCATGCAGATATACGTTCCGCTTGAAGATTTGGATAACCTGTTCGAGGTGCTCGCCCCGGAAGGGGTTTGGATCAGTGCGGTTGGGGACGTCTCGAACCAGCAGGAGGCCGAGGCGGCACTCCGCAAGATCGCCAAGTGGACACGGAAACGGTAATCCCCGGACCGCGTGCCGCACTGTCATCACCGCACAACTAAAGGAATTTATGGCCATCAAAATTGCATTCATCGGCGCCGGTAGCCTGGGTTTTACACGGACGCTGGTTCACGATCTGCTTGCCGTCTCCGAGTTCCGCGATGCCAATTTCGTATTACACGATATCAGCAAGCGCAACCTGGGCATGATCACGCAGATCCTCAAGCGCGATGTCAAGGCCAACGGCCTGCCGGCACGAATCTCCAGCACGCTGATCCGCAAGGAGGCGGTGAAGGATGCGGACTATGTCGTGAACTCCTCGCGCATCGGCGGTTGCGAAGCGTTCCAATACGATGTGGACATTCCGCTGAAATACGGCGTGGATCAGTGCGTCGGCGACACGCTGTGCGCGGGGGGAATCATGTACGGCCAGCGCGGCATTCCGGCGATGCTGGACTTCTGCGCCGACATCCGTGCGCTGGCGAAGCCGGATGTGCGGTTGCTGAACTACGGGAACCCGAACGCCATGCTGACCTGGGCGGCGAATGCCTTTGGCGGTGTGCCGACTTTGGGCCTGTGCCATGGCGTTCAGGGCGGCCATCATCAAATCTGCAAGGTCATCGAATTTCTGATCAACAAAAGCCGCAAGCCTGACCAGAAAGGCTTTGTCGCCGTCGAGCCGAAAGAGGTCGACATCGTCTGCGCCGGCATCAACCATCAGACGTGGTACATCCAGGTTCAGTACAAGGGCGAAAGCTGGCTCGGCAGGCTGTTGGAGGGGTTTGAAAAGCACCCGGACTACAGCCAGACCGAAAAGGTGCGGATCGATATCCTCCGCCGGTTCGGCTATTTTTCGACGGAATCGAACGGCCATTTGTCCGAATACGTGCCGTGGTACCGGAAGCGTCCGGAAGAGATCGAAAAGTGGATTCACATGGGGTCGTGGATCAACGGCGAAACGGGCGGCTACCTCCGGGTGGTCAAAGCGGGCCGGAACTGGTTCGAGACGGAGTTTCCCAAGCTGCTGGCCGAAAAGCCCTGGGCGCTGGACGGGCATCGGCGTTCCCATGAGCACGGCTCCTGGATCATCGAAGCGCTGGAGACCGGCCGGACCTATCGCGGACATTTCAACGTCTTCAATGACGGTTGCATCACCAATCTCCCGGACGATTGCATTATCGAAACGCCCTGCTATGTGGACCGCAACGGCATCAACGTCCCGAAGGTGGGCGACCTGCCCATGCAGTGCGCGGCGATTTGCATGCAGTCCGTCAACGTCCAGCGCTTGGCGGTGAAGGCGGCGGTGGACGGCGACGTGTGGAGTCTGAACCAGGCCATGCTGCTGGATCCGCTGGTTGGCGCCGTCTGCACACCTCCGGAAATCGAGCAGATGACCGATGAAATGCTGATTGCCCAGGCCAAGTGGCTGCCGCAGTATCGTTCACACCTGCCCGCCATCCGGCGGCGCTTCGCCAAGGCGGAAAAACTCGCCAGGTTCGACACCACCGGCGCCTGCCGCAAGACGTAGATTCCCGCTACTTGACCTTCTCGCGGAGCTTGCGCATGAGGTCGCCGGCCTGTTCGGCCAGGGCGCGCTGGGCGGCATCCGTGGCGATCTTGCGGACCTCCTTGGTCAGAACCTCGCTGTCGATCCTGGGCTTCTGAATGGTTCCCCGGACGGGGATCGTGAGCGTCTGGTTGGCAATGAATTTTGCGCCCTTGTCGCCAACCAGATCCTCGGTGAGCGGAACGTCGACATGGAAGAGGATGCTCTGGTCGAGACCGACACTCCCCTTGAAGGTCACCGGGTTGCCGTGCAGCATCGCTTGATGCGGGGCGATTTCAATACGTCCGCCACGGCACGTTGCCGTCAGCCGCTCCTGTTTGATGTCCAGCGGCTTTCCCGCGGCGCCGGTGTAGGAGAGGATCTCCTCCAGCACGCCGGAGGGCATCAGAACCGCATCGTTGATCGCGATGACGGCGTCGAAATCGGTGTCGCGGGTATAGGTTCCGTCCAGCGGGATGCGCCCCTTGCTCACTTCGATGCCCGCACGGCCTTCGATCACCGTGCAGTTCGCGAGCAGCGGATTGACATAACCCAGCAGCTGCAGGAGTGAGTCCGTGAGGGGGATGTCCTTGACCTGGAAGGCCGTCTCGGGAAGCTGCAGCACCATCGGTTGCGTCCCGACTTCAATCGCCAGCGCGCTTTTCATCGAGCCCTTTTCGAGCGGGGGCGCATAGTCGACCGAGACGACGCCCTTCGTCAGGCACGCCTGCAGGTCGGCCGGTTTCGCGTCGATGCCGTAGCCTTCAAGTTTGGCGAGATGGATCGCCAGGCGGGCCTCGCCATAGGCGAGCATCCCGGGAACTCCGCTGCCCAGCGGGGCGCTGAAGCTGAAGGGGCGGGCCTGGAAACCTTTCAGGGCGAGCTTTTTGAAATCGCTCTCCTGCAGACGTGCATGGATCGTATCGCAGTTCACGGCCAGCAGGCCCGACAGCGAAATGGTCTTGCCGTTGGTGACGCTGCCGGCACCTTGCAGATAACCCAGCGAGTTGGTGAGCATGAGCTGCTTCAACAAGACAGTTTCGCGGTCGGGCGGAAGCTGGGCCGTCAGGTGGATGGCCGGCGCCGGTTCGCTCCAGGCCTGACCCTTCGCGGGTGTGAACGTGAGTTCCGAGCCTTTCGCATCCAGCGTCAGGGTGCTCCCGGTGGCGATGGAGTCCGCATGAGCCTGGATGTCGAGCTTGCCCGCGACTTGCATGGCCTTTTTCGGATCGGCGGGCTTGCGCCATCTGGACAGCGGCGCGAGGTCGAGTTTGGCGTGAACGTCGCCGGTGATGGTCGATTGGCCGATCTGCGCCAGCGGGATGCCGAGCGTTCCGAGCGAGGCGCGTCCCGTGAGACCGGCAATCCGCAGGTTGCGGTTGGAAGTGGTCCATTCGGCCTGGCCTTCGAGCCGGGCATCGGGTTCACGGACGTCCCAGGTCGTGCTGGTCAGCTTCAGGTTCTGGACGGCGCCGTTGTAGGAGGCCTTGATCACGCCGGCGGCCGCTTCACAGGCGACGCCCACGACGGCCTGTCCAGACAGATCGGACTGAGGCGGCAGCGTGTAGAGCGGACTGATGAATTTGATTGTGCGGGCCAGATCGAGGTTCGCCTGCATGCGTCCGCCCTGAATCAGCCAGTCCAGGCGGTTGGTGGAGGGAAACTCGCAGCGGGAGCAACTGCCCGTCAGCGAGCCCGGCGTGCCTGAAAAGTTGACGCTGACCTGACCATATTCACGCGGCCAGGCGGTGCCTGCCGTCGGTTGCGCATTGGCCGAGGCGGTCAGTTTGCCCGCTTCGATGACCCACGGACGCACCGCCCCGCCGTCGACGGCGACGTCGGTGAAGGTGACGGTGCCGTTGGCCTTCGTCGTGCCATCCGTCAGGCGACTGGAAGCGGCGATGGCGATTTGCCCCACCATGCGCGGCAGCTGGGGCACGATGGTGTGCAAGTCGCGCGAGAGCCGGGTCAGGTTGATGTTGCCGTTCAGTGCGGCCTGCGTCGAAGAACCCGCTCCCGTGATGTTGGCAAACGAGGACTGGAGGACGAACTGATCCACCTGCCACTGGTTTTCGTTCAAGCGCCGCGCGCGCAGGGTGAACAGTGGTGGCGGGGTGAAGGTGATCGACTCCTGGTCCACTTTCAGCACGAGGTTGGTCGCCTGCGCGGCGGCGGTGGTCCAGAGTCCATTGAGGTCGTGTCCCGCGGCAAAGTCTGCCGTGAGGCGTCCGCTGGTGACGGAGAGCGCGGGGTTGAGTTTCAGCAGACGTCCCCAGTCGCGCATGAGCGGGGCCAGTTCCAGGCGGAGCGCAAGGCTGGCTTCGTCTGCGGGGTGCGATCCGGGGGCGACCCCCAGGGCGAGGTTTCCGTTGGCGCTGGCCGTCGCCCATGGCGAGACCAGGGCGGCTTCGTTGAGCATCAGCCGGCCTTGTTTCAGGACGGCCTGGGCGGCAAACCGGACCTGGGCCGGGGGCATGGCGGGCGTCTCCTCGAAGGGCAGCGTCGCCTGCAGGTTGTCGAGCGCAGCGGCGGTCTCCAGCGAGTAGTTGCCGCTGCCGTCGGCGGTGACGGTGAAGGTGCCGCCGAGACGGCCTGCGGCCGGCGCGACTCCGCCCAGGTGCGCCACGAGCAGCGGGGCGAACAGAACCACCGGGTTGTCCGCGAGGTTGATGCTCAGGCTCCCTGCGGCCTGCGGCGGCGATTCCAATGCGGCGCGGAGCTGCTGAAGCGTCCCGGTCATCTTCACCGACCCGCCCGGTCCGCTCCACGTCCAGGAGGCATCCAGGTTGCAGGGCGTCTTGAGGGAGGGGACGGCGAACGTCGCCTGAAGCTGCCGGATGCCGAAGAATTCGCCGCCCGGCAGTTCGCAGTCCGCAGAGCCGTCGACGATGCGCAGTTCGACGGTGAGATCGTACAAGGGCACGATGATGCGGGTCTTCTTGCCGTCATCGGCGGGGGCCGTGGCGGCGTTTTGCGCCGGCTCCGGCACGGGGCTCGTCGCGGTGCGGTTCTCGGACTCCGGATCGGAACTCGTCGGGGAGCCGTTCGCGGTTTCCGGCACGACGGCCGGTTGCGGGGTGCGGCGCTGGATGACGGGCTGCGTGACGGTCACCGTTCCGAGGTTCACATGGCCCATGGGGATGAGGCGCAGGAGACCCGCGTCGAGCTGGACGCGGACGATGTCGGCCGAAAGGCCGGCGCCGGCGTCGGTGATGCCGATGCCTTCAAAGGTCTGCCGGCCGACCCAGCGCAGGCGCCAGTCGGCAACCTCGATGGTCGCCGGACCGATCCTGGCGTTGACGACGGAGAGGATGAAGGTGCGCGGTCCGGAAAGCGAAGCCAGGCGCGGCGCCAGCACAAGGGCGAGGATCAGCACGCCCAGGAAGCTGAACAGCAGCCCGCGCCAGAAGCGCCGGCCGCGATGCTTGAAATCCTCCTCGATCTCGATGATGTCGTCGAACGTCTCGGTCTTGCCGGTTGCGCGTGGCTCGGCCTGGGGGAAAGCGGGTGGGGGATCGTCGTGGATGCTGGGCATGGAGCGTTCCTTTTATGACTTTGAGCATGCCAGATTTTCCGGTCTCCTGCGAGATGATTCTCCTTTGACAATGGCAGTGGGTATGGTAACCTTGACCCCATAAAACGTTGGCCAGTTATCTTTGCCATCGGTTCATTTCAAGGTTGCTGGCGTTGGCTGGGACAAAACATCGTGAAAGCTGAGTATTTCTGGTTGGTGCTGGGTTTTGTGCTGATGACTTTGGAGGTCGTCACCCCGGGCTTCATTCTCTTCTTCTTCGGACTGGCCGCTGTGCTCGTCGGCGTCGTCTGCTTCGTTCTCCCCCTTTCTGAAACCATGCAGTTGCTGCTCTTCGCCGTGCTGTCGATCGTGACGCTGTTGACGTTGCGCAAGCAGATGAAGGCGCTCTTCACCGGACGCAGTCGCGGGAACGTCGCCGAGATCGACGATGCCTGTGTCGGCCAGCATGCCGTGGTCCTGTCGCGAATTGCCGCACCGGCCGACGGCCGGGTCGAGCTCAATGGGACCTCGTGGAAGGCGACGGCTGCGGAGGTCCTTGAAACTGGTGTTCAGGTGGAAGTGGTGGGTCGGGATGGTCTCACGCTGACGGTCCGTCGGCGTGCATAAGGAAAGGTTGGTCGGGTTATGCAGTTCATCGCATTGGTCATTGTCTTTTTCGTCATCGTGACGCTCTTCAAATGCGTGCGGGTCGTGCCGCAGAAGAGTGCGTACATCGTCGAGCGCCTCGGCAAGTATCATGCGACGCTCGAGGCGGGGTTCCACCTGCTCGTGCCGATCATCGACCGCGTATCCTACAAGCACACCTTGAAGGAGCAGGCCATTGATGTCCCTCCACAGCAGTGCATCACCCGCGACAACATTTCGGTCGAGGTGGACGGCATCCTCTACCTGAAGGTGATGGATCCCGCCAAGGCATCCTATGGCATTGCGAACTATCTCTTCGCCTCGACGCAGTTGGCGCAGACGACGATGCGCAGCGAAATGGGCAAGCTGGAACTGGACAAGAGCTTCGAGGAGCGGACGCTGATCAACACGCAGATCGTCGAGGCGGTTGACAAGGCTTCCGATCCCTGGGGCGTCAAGGTGACGCGTTACGAGATCAAGAACATCACGCCGCCGCAGACCATCCGCGATGCGATGGAGAAGCAGATGCGCGCCGAGCGCGAGAAGCGCGCCCTGATCGCGGAATCGGAGGGTGACCGCCAGGCGCGCATCAACCGCGCCGAAGGCGAAAAGCAGGAGGCCATCGCGCGCTCCGAGGGCGAGAAGATGAAGCGCATCAACGAGGCCGAAGGCCGGTCCGAGGAAATCAAGATGGTGGCTTTCGCGACGGCTTCGGGTATCCGCGAGATCGCCCAGGCCACGCAGTCCGAAGGCGGAATCTATGCGGTGAACCTGCGTCTGGCGGAGCAGTACATCATTGAATTCGGCAAGCTGGCCAAGGTGGGGAACTCGATGATCATCCCGACGGACCTGGCCAACGTCGCCGGGTTCATCAAGACCGCCAGCAGCGTGATTCAGAACATGCCGACGAAACCGCCAGCAGCGATTCAGAACACGCCGGCGAAAAGCTGAGTCTGCAGCGGCGGGGTGATGTGCAGGCGGCAACGGCGGGAGATCCGGTATGGCTGACAAGGTCAAGATTGGCATCATTGGCGTCGGCACCATCTCGCCGGCCTATTTTGCCGGGCTGAAGCTCTTCTCCGACGTGTTGGAGCCGGTGGCCTGTGCCGACATCAAGATGGATGTGGCCGAGGCCAAAGGCGCCCAGTTCAATGTCAAGCCGATGACCGTGAAGCAGCTGCTGGCCGATCCGCAGATTGAGCTGGTCATCAACCTGACGCCGCCGCTGGCGCACGCCGAGGTGGACCGGGCGGCGCTGTTGGCCGGCAAGCATGTCCATTCGGAGAAGCCCTTTGCCGTCGAACGCTCCGCCGGCCTTGAGATCCTCAAGCTGGCCAGGCGGAAAAAGCTCCGAGTGGGCTGCGCGCCCGACACCTTTCTGGGTGCCGGCATTCAGACCTGCCGGAAGATCATCGATGGCGGGTGGATCGGCAAGCCGCTTGCCGGCACCGCCTTCATGATGAGCTGTGGACCCGAGGGCTGGCATCCCAATCCCTTTTTCCTCTTCGAGCGGGGTGGGGGACCGATGCTGGACATGGGGCCGTACTATATCTCGGCCCTGGTGAACCTCCTCGGGCCGGTCAAGCGCGTGGCGGGGCTTACACAGACCAGCTTCAAGGAACGCGTTCCCGGACATCCCGACCTGATTGGCCGGAAGATCAAGGTGGAGGTCCCGACGCATGTCGCCGGAACGCTGGAGTTCGCCTCTGGAGCGATCATCACGATGGTGATGAGCTGGGAGGTGCCTGCGCATCAGATGCCCCCCATCCAGATCTTCGGCACGGAGGGCAGCTTGAGCGTGCCCGATCCCAACACCTTCGGGGGGCCGGTCAAACTGTTTAGGCCCGGGATGAATGCGGAGTGGCGCGAAATGCCGTTGGTCAACCCCTACTGCGAGCAGTCGCGCGGCATTGGCGCGGCGGACATGGTCTATGCCCTGCGGTCAGGACGCCCGCATCGGTGTTCCGGGGAGTTCGTCTTTCATGTCCTGGATGTGATGCAGGCGTTTCACGAGTCTTCGCTAAGCGGGAGGATTGTGACCATCCGGAGCACCACCGAGCGTCCCGCGCCCCTGCCGACCGGCCTGCGCAAGGGGCAGTTGGACGCCTAGCAGCCCGTCGGGCGTGCGCGCAAAGGGGGGGGCGGTTAAGGGGTGCAAAGGGAAGAAATGGACCCGGCGGTCCTCCGCCGTGAGAAGAGAACATGCTTGATGTGTCATGCAGATGTGCTACAGTGATGCCATGAACAAAACAGCGACAGTTCACGCAAGACTTGATGCGAGGACCAAGCGGGAGTCTGAACAGGTTCTGCACAGGATCGGCATGACCCCCACGGATGCCGTCCGCCTGCTCTATCGACAGATCGCCCTGCGGAAGGAATTTCCTCTCGAGTTGCGAGTGCCAAACAAGTTGACCGCGAGCACGTTGGACAAGAGTGATCGCGGCGAGGAAATCGAGACCTTCGATTCTCTGGACTTGATGGTTGCGAGTTGGAAAGAATGAAGCTCTCACAGACCTCGCAGTTCAACAAGGACATCAAACGGCAAATCCGGCAAGGCAAGGACCAGATGAAGCTCGTTGCGGTCTTGGATCTTCTGCTCGCGGGGAAGCCGCTGCCTCCCAAGAACCGCGACCACCCCCTAAAAGGTGCTTGGAAAGGCAGGCGCGACTGCCATATCGAGGCAGATTGGATTCTGATATACGGTAGAAGAGACGACGAGATCCTCCTTGAGCGCACAGGCAGTCACAGCGACCTGTTCTGAAAAATAGGCGAACAAGCCGAACCCAACGTTCCAGTGAACGCACAATCGTCATCCTTGTTCGGCCAGCGCACCTCCGGAATACCCCTTTTGCGCCAAAATCCGACGGGCTGCTGACGCACGGAGTCTCACGAACCGGCTTTGTGGCGCAGACGACGGAGTTGCCCCGCGACGGAGATGCGCTGCATGGCGCTCATCCGGTCGACCAGCAGCACGCCGTTCAGGTGGTCGTTCTCATGCTGAATGGCCCTGGCGAGCAGTCCCTGGGCGGAGACGGTGCGGCGGGTTCCCTCGAGATCGGTAAAGGTGACGGCGATCTGGTTGGCGCGGGTGATGGGGATGGAAATGTCCGGGAAGCTGAGGCACCCCTCATCGTCGCGCTGCTTGCCCTTGGGGTCGGAGACTTCGGGGTTGAGCATGACGAGCGGCATGGCAACAGGCTTGTTGAACGCCACGCAGTCGGGCTTTTCGGAATCTTCAGGGACATGGATGACGCAAATGGACTCTTTGCGTCCAATCTGCTCCGCCGCCAGGCCGACGCCGCGGGCCGCCTGCATCGTTTCGAGCATGTCCTGGACAATCTGGCGGATCTCCGGTGTGATTTCGGTCACAGGAACCGCAGGGCATCGCAGGGCGTCTTCGCCAAATTTCACGACTTTTTGAACCATCAAACGCTCCATCGCTGGGAAATAAAGGGAAAGATCCCGTACAGGGCGAGGTTAGCAAGGGGAACGGCGCCCTGCAAGACCCGATTTTCAATATTTTTCAAGGGCTCCAAAAAGTGATTACCTTCTTCTGTGTAAATGCGATATGATACGGGACTCTTGCAACGTGCCTTTTGGCATTTCCGCCGGATATCGTATTGAGTACCGCCATGCCTACACACCCTTGGATCGCCATTCTTGACTTCGGTTCGCAATACAGCCAGCTGATTGCCCGACGGATCCGCGAGCAGCAGGTCTATTCCGAACTGGTTCGCCACGACATTACCGCCGAGGCCTTGCGGGCCCGCTCGCCTTCCGGCATCGTCTTGTCGGGCGGACCCTCCAGCGTCTTCGACGACCGGGCTCCGGGTTGCGATCCGGCCATTTTCGACCTGGGCATTCCCGTGCTCGGCATCTGCTACGGGATGCAGTTGACGGCGCAGGTGCTGGGAGGCCGGGTGCGATCCGAAAAGCGGCGCGAATTCGGTCGCGCGATCATCAGCGTGGTGAAGGCTTCGCCGCTGTTCGATGGACTCCCCCCGGAGCTCGAGGTCTGGATGAGCCATGGCGACCAGGTGGTTGACCTGCCCGCCGGCTTTGAACGGCTGGCCCAGACGCCGACCTGCTCGAATGCCGCCATTGGCGATGCCGCGCGCAACATCTACGGGCTGCAGTTCCATCCCGAGGTCGTCCACACTCCAAGAGGCACGGAGCTTCTCCGGAAGTTTCTCTTCGATGTCTGCGGGTGCCCGGCCGATTGGCGGATGTCGGCCTTCGTCGCCGAGAGCATCCGGAGCATCCGCGAAAAGGTCGGCTCGTCGCATGTGATCTGCGGACTGAGCGGTGGCGTGGACTCCTCCGTGGTCGCCGCTTTGCTGCACAAGGCGATCGGTCCGCAACTGCACTGCATCTTTGTCGACAACGGGCTGCTGCGCTTCGGCGAGGCGGAGCAGGTCGAGACGACGTTCCGTGAGAAGATGGGGCTTGATCTGCGCGTGGCGCACGCACAGGATCTCTTCCTGGACGCGCTGGCCGGCGTGACCGATCCGGAAGCCAAACGGAAAATCATCGGCCGGATATTCATCGATGTCTTCGCCGAGGAGGCGCGCCGGTTGACCGACTGCCGTTTTCTGGCGCAGGGGACGCTCTACCCCGATGTGATTGAAAGCGTGTCGCCGATCGGCGGACCGAGCGTGACGATCAAGAGCCACCATAACGTGGGCGGGCTCCCGCCCGACCTGAAGTTCAAGCTGATCGAGCCCGTCCGCGAGCTGTTCAAGGACGAAGTCCGCGCCTTGGGACGCGAACTGGGGCTGAGCCCCGAGCTGATCGACCGTCAGCCTTTCCCGGGCCCCGGCCTCGCGGTACGCATTCTCGGCGAAGTCACGCGGGATCGCGTCGAACTCCTGCAACGCGCCGATCTTCGTGTTCAGGAGGAGGTGCGCAAGCTCCCCAACGCGAAGGAGATCTGGCAGGCCTTTGCCGTGCTTCTCCCGGTGCAGTCCGTCGGCGTCATGGGCGATGGGCGCACCTATGAAAACGTCTGCGCCATCCGCGCCGTGAACAGCCTGGACGGCATGACAGCGGACTGGGTGCGTCTGCCGTACGATACGCTGGCCACCTTGTCCAACCGGATCATCAACGAAGTCAGGGGGATCAACCGGGTGGTCTTCGACATCAGTTCAAAACCCCCGGCTACGATTGAGTGGGAATAACCTATGCACATGCTTGACTGGGTCGTGGACTTGCCGACCTCCTATGGTACCGCCCCAACCTGGCACGCCGGGCAGAAGCTTCTGTATTGGAGCGATCTGACGGTCGGCAAACTCTACAGCTACAATCCCGTCAGCGGCGAGAACCTGACGTGCCTCGATGACGGGCGTCCGGTCGGCGGCATCACGGTACAGGCCGATGGCTCGCTGCTGCTGTTCCGCGACCAGGCCAACATCGTGATCTGGCGGGAGGGGGAAATCGTCGCGACGGTCATCCACAGCATCGCGGACTTCCGGCAGACGCATTTCAGCGGTGCGGTTGCGGACCCGGGCGGGCGCGTCTATTGCGCGACACAATCCGACCAGCACCATCCCGGCCGTCTGCTGTGTCTCGATCAGACGGGGCGGCTGAATCTGATCGCCGATAGCTTCGGCACGCCGGCCGGGATGGGGTTCAGTCCCGATACGACCAGCTTCTACTTCAACGATGCCCATGGCACGCATTTGGCAACCTGGCGCTTCAACTACGCGCCGCCCACCGGCGTGCTCTCCAATCAGACGCCATTCCGGGACGGCGTGCGGATGAACGACCCAGGGGCACCCTCGGGGTTGGCGGTCGACGCCGACGGGAACGTCTGGCTTTTGCGCTGGGGCGGGAGCGCCATCCTGCAGTGCGATGCCGCCGGCGCCTTGCTGCAGCGCATCGACCTCCCTGTCAAAAAGCCAACCGGGCTTTGCTTTGGCGGCGAGAATTTCGATGAGATCTTCATGACCTCGGCGGGCGGTCACCGTCGCCAGATTGACGGGATTCACGCCGGCTCGCTCGCGCGGATTCGCGTGCCGGACGTCCACGGCCTTCCGCTGCACGCCTCGCGCGTGCAGCTCGAAGCGACGGAGACGGTTCAACCGGTGCTGGTCGAGGCCAAGGCCTTCACGGAAGACGAAGTCGCGGGATGAAGGGGATGGCTCAGTCGGCGCGCGAGATTCCGGTGCTGGCCGACGTCGATCTGCTGGTTGTCGGTGGCACAACGGCCGCCGTGGCGGCGGCTGCGGCCGCGGGCCAGGCCGGCGCCCGGGTGTTCCTCGCGGCGCCGTTCAGCTATCTCGGCGAGGATATCTGCGCCACCCTCCGCGTTTCGCGCCCGGAGCCTGACACGTGTGATTCGTCCTGGATGGCGGACCTGTTCGGTTCCAGCCCTGACACGACACCCGGGCAGGTCAAGGCCGCACTGGTCCGCAGGCTCGTGGATGCGGGCGTCACGTTTGTCTATGGATCGCAGGCGACCGATCTGCTCCGCGATGCCGATGGCCGAATCTGCGGCGCGGTGATCGCCAACCGGAGCGGCCGTCAGGCCATCGTCGCCAAGATCCTCATCGATGCGACACCGTACGCGTGGGTCTGCCGCCAGGCCGGCTGCGCCCTTTCGCCCTGGACGGGGGGGACGGTCCGCTTTGAACGAACGCTCCTGCGCGTGGCCCCGTCTGCCGCCGCGGCCGGGCCGCCCGCCTTTCAGACCGAAGTGTTCGCCTTCGAAGAAGTGATGCAAGACTGGTCTTATGCCTCGCTGAACCGCGCGGAATTGCGTGCGCGGGCCATCACCCCCGGCGATGGCTTGCTGCGTGCCGCGGAGCGTCTCTTTTGCGTGCCGCCCTTTCACGTGTGCGGGATTCAGCCGCCGGACGCCGCTGCCTCGCCCCGGTCGACATTTGAGATGTCCGGTTTCCAGGCCGTGGACGAGCCGCGCCTCCGGGTCCTCGGCGGATGCGCCGACATTTCCCGCGAGCTGGCCGAGCGACTGCTGAAACCGGCCGGGCTCGTGCCGGTCGGCATTCAGATGGGAGTTGACGCGGCGTCGCAGGCCGCGGCGCTGCCCCGGCCGACCGGGGTTCGTCTTGCCCTACCGGCGGCAACCGCCCGCACGGAGCCGGGCGACATTCGCGAGGATCTCACGGGCGGACGCCCATTTCCCCGCAGTCTGCCGACGGTGGCTTGCGGTGCAGGCTGCCTGCCTGTCCTGGCTTCCGTCGATGTGGTCGTGATCGGAGGCGGTACCGCCGGTGCTGCGGCGGCCATCGCTG
This sequence comes from uncultured Lentisphaerales bacterium, assembly GCA_964592855.1. Classification (GTDB taxonomy): domain Bacteria; phylum Verrucomicrobiota; class Kiritimatiellia; order RFP12; family JAAYLN01; genus JAAYLN01. The sequence goes on along the minus strand of CAZQKI010000096.1, from coordinate 3,147 downwards.
CGGCGCGGCAGGGCGCCCGGACACTGGTCGTCGAAACGCAGGAGGGGCTGGGCGGCATCGGCACCGTGGGCTTGATTGCGGACCCTTACCATGGCAAACAAATCGGCTTTGCCCGCGAGGTGCCGTTCCCGCGCAACGCCGAGAAGAAGATGGCCTGGTATCGACAGGAGATCGAGAAGGCCGGGGGCGAAATCTGGCTGGGCGCACTGGGATGCGGGGCCTGCGTGAACGGCGATGTCGTCGTGGGCGCCGTGGTCTGCACGCCGGAACGGCGGGGCGTCGTCCGCGCGGCCGTGGTTATCGACGCCACCGGCAGTGCCGATGTCGCCGTGAGCGCGGGTGCCGCCTACCGGTTCGGCGACATCGAAGCCGGCGATCTCGCCCTCCAGGGCGCCGGGCTCTCCGTGCGCATCCCGGGAGCCGATCAGAAGAACAGCGACTTCCTCCTCGTCGATGAAGCCGATCTGACCGACGTCTGGCGTGCGCTGGTCAGCGTGCAGCTGGCGCGGCGGCAGCAGTACGACGTGACGCCGATGATCCAAAGCCGCGAACGGCGGCGCGTGATCGGGGAGTTCACGATGCGCTACGTCGATCAGCTCGCCGGCCGCACCTATCCCGATGCCGTGGTGCATTCGGGAAGCGACTACGATTCACACGGCTATCCCAGTTCGCCCCTGTTCGCCCTCCTGCCGCACGATGCGGTTTCGCGGCTGGCCAACCATCCGGCGCCGGGCGGCACCTGCTTTACGCCCTACCGGAGCCTGCTGCCGCGCGGCCTCGAAGGACTGCTGGTCTGCGGCTTGGGCATCAGCATGGACCGCGACGCCACGGCGATGGTCCGGATGCAATACGATCTGGCCAACCAGGGCTATGCCGCGGGCGTCGCGGCGGCCATGGCCGTTGCGGCCGGCGTGCCGCCGCGGCGGATCGATGTCCGTGCCTTGCAGCGTCACCTGGTCGCCACCGGTAATCTGCCGTCCGAAGTGCTGGAGCACGTCGATTCCTTTCCACTGCCCGACGCCGCCGTGCACCAGGCCGTTGTCGCATACGGTGCTGCGACCGAGCCCCTCGCGGCCGGCAAGCCGCTGGCCATCCTGCTCACCCATCCCACCGTGGCCGCAGCGGCGTTGAAGCGGGCTCTGGGCGGCGCGGCGGGACCTTCCCGAATCCTGTATGCGCAAGCGCTGGCTGTGCTGGGCGGGACCGAAGGCGTACCGACGCTGATCGAGGCCCTCAGCCGCGTAGCCGAATGGGACGCCAAGATTTTTCAGGGCCGCATGGCGGATTATGCCTATCTACCAACGCCTGTCGATGCCCTGGTGCTGGCGTTGGGCTTGGCGGGCGACCGGTCGGCCGTGCCTGCCATCCTGCGGCTGGCGCGGCTGCTGGATGCCGACGTGACGCTCTCGCATCACCGTTCGGTGGCCCTCGCTTTGGAGCGTCTCGCCGACCCCGCTGCCGCCGAAGCGCTGTCCGAGCTGCTCGGCAAGCCGGGAATGACCGGGCACACCCTGACCACCTTGTCCGAGGGATCGGTGATCGAAGCCCGTACCGCCAGCCTTCGCGAGATCACCCTGGCCCGCGCCCTTTTTCATTGCGGCGATTTCCACGGCCTGGGCCGAAGTATCCTTGATCGCTACCGCGACGACCTTCGCGGCCTCTTTGCACGCCATGCGCGTGCGGTCTTTACGCCATCTTGACCTCTCACTGACCCATGCAAATCTTCAGCAGGGGGGTGGACAAGCTCATCGATATATGAGACAACCCAATCGTTCTTTTTGGACGTGGTGGGTTGCCTCGCGAAAAGCGCAGGTGGATGGTGTATGGACAGGTAAGGGAAAACTGGCATGAATTTTCGTCTGTTGAGAAGAAGCAGTGTGGCGTTGCTCGTCGGGGCCGTGTTGGCCACTTCCGCACGGGCGGCGATAATCTCGGACATCTCGGAGCCGCTGATGTACGACGCGACGCATTACTACGCATATGCGGTGTTCGACGAATCCGTCGATTGGACGACGGCCAACACGCTGGCGAGCACTCTGGCTCCCTACGCCGGACTGGAGGCGTCCCTGGCGACCTTCGAGACCGAAGAACAGTATTCATGGTTCGTGGCGAACGAGGGGAATTTCACCAGCCCGTCGGTTGGGGCCTGGGACATCGCCTGGGTTGGCGCCGTGAACAACGACAGCGACTCCTATGAGTGGATCAACGGGGGGGGCGCCATCGCGCCTGCCTCGCCGCGTTGGGATACGACTTGGAATCCCCCCAGCCGGCAGCCGGAAACTACGGCGTGGTGATGATGCTGGGTCCGCCTTCCCCGGACGGCTACGGCAGCGTCCTGCAAACGCGACCGGCTGGCGAAGCCTCGATCAGCCATGCGATCATCATGTGGAGCCCGAGCCCGGTACCCGAGCCGGGAACCGTGGGACTGGCTCTGGTCGGACTGGCGGCCTTCGCACTCCGCCGCCGTCGCCGCTCCGAGTCCTGATCCCGTTCTTCCCATGCGGGCGACCCCCGCAACCCTCACCCGCCCCTCTCCCGGAGGGAACGGGTGAGGTGTTTTTTTTTGCGGGGCTATCGCACGACCACGGGGGGGTTGCATGAGGCTCCCCCGGCTTCTGTATTTCGGTGGACGAGAGCGGCGACGAGAAGGGTTGACAATGGGGATACTTTACACTCGTAATCCCTTCGCGTCGCCCGCTCTCGTGAACCGATCTCCCACAATAAGTCGCCTCGTCGATCATTCGCGGCGTGGCGCGGCGGCGCGGCGGGCTTGTCCCTTGCAGGGGTGGTGGTTCGTCCGCCGGGAACGACGACGCGGGGGGGTGCCTGTCGTAGGACGGTCCTCCGGGCCGTCCGGGCAGAGGCGCGGCGGGCTTGTCCCTTGCAGGGGTGGCGGTTCGTTCGCCGGGAATGACGAAGCGGGGGGGGGCGCCTGTCGTAGGACGGTCCTCCGGGCCGTCCCGGCGGATTCGCAGATACCGGACGGCGCAGGAGCACCGTCCTACTCCGGATCGCCAGGCGCGACGGCCGGCGCGAACAACGGCGTCAGGCAACTATTTCTCTGTCCCTGTCCCCGAGTCCCTTAGCGCACTGCTGGAAGCCGAGCGTCAGGGCAACTGGCTCAAGAAGGTGCGGGCCGGAACGATG
>CAZQKI010000095.1:0-17008 GCA_964592855.1 uncultured Lentisphaerales bacterium | reverse complement strand
ACTGCTCTTTTCGCCTACCGCCGGGGACGGCGGGGTCCAGTGCGGCTTCAGACGCTGAGTCGGAGGCACAATGAAGGGAGCCGTGGCACCCTCGTCCTCGTCCTCGTCGTCGTCCTCGATGCAAAATTTCGAGAACGAGGACGAGGACGATGCGGCAAGTCTCATACTCGATCCTCCTGGCGGCCTCCGGCCGCCAGGAGGCCCCACTGAACCCTGAACCCTGTCTCCTGAACCCTCCCTCGGGGCGTTGACGCGCACGGCACCCCGCGCCGACCTGCTACTCGCCAGGCGCCCGTTCGGGACGCTTGCGGCCCTTGCCGCCCTCGCGCCCTTCGCCACCTTCATGGGGCCTGCCGCCCTCGCGCCCTTCGCGCTTCATCATTTCCTCGCGCATCCGCGCCATCCGGTCCTGGGCGATCTCGCGGGCCTTGGCAATCTGCTCGTTGGTCAGATTTTCGCGAATCGAAAGAATGCGCTCAATGGCCAGCTTCGACAGCTCGGTGTTGATCTTTCCCATTTCCTCGACGAGTTTAAGCGCCTCGTCGGGGTTCTTGTTGCGGTCAGTCAGAAGTCCGGCCACCTGACCCGTTTGCTGCAGATTCAGTTTGGCAAGTTCAGCCTGTAAATCAATCTGCTTTTCCTGCAGTTTCTGAAAGGCGGCCTTCAAGGTTTTTGTCTTCTCATCGGAAAGGCCGATCTCCTTCGCCATTTGCGGATCCTGCACGAAGCGGAAGAGCATCTCGTTGCCACCAATCCCGCGGTTGCCGCCGCCGCGATCACCCATGTGTTGCCGCATCTCCCGGCCCCGCTCGCCTGCGGCCCCGCCGAAGGGTCCGTTGGGTGGCACCTCCTGTGCATATCCCTGTCCCGCCAGAACCATGGCAAGTGTCAAACCTGCCGTAATACCCAATGTTTTCCTCATATTTTCTCTCCCTGTGTTCGCTTCGCGAACCGATTTTCAATGGCCCAGAACCGCTGTGAACCCGACAGATCTGAACAACGCAGGGAAGGCTGATTTTATTGTACCTGGCGGGAAAAACCTTTTTCAGATAACGGGCCGCTCCGCAATCCTGCGGGGGCTGCAACAACTCCTTTCGAGCGCACGCTCCTAAATATAAACGGTATGTTATAAAATGGTTAGGCGTCAACCATTTAGCCCCTTCTTTCGCCCTGTGAACAACCTGTCAATATCCTTATGACTCTTTTCGCTTGTCGCATGCGTCTGGATATGTGATTTTCATGTGTGCGGCGAGTTAGTTTTCTCCCGCTTCCGGGGTGTTGCAAAAGCCCGCCTGTTGGTTTCTTTTTTATAACCTGCTTTAGATTGTATGGTTTTATGGACGCTGTAGCCTTGTGGAGTCGCGCGTGCGATCAGTTGAAAACCGTTTTGAACGAAGATACCTTTTCCCGCTGGATTGACATTCTCAAGCCCATCTCGTTGGAAGCCGACGTCCTGACGGTGGGGGTGGAAAATGATTTTCACCAGATGTGGATCATGGAAAATTATCTTCCGTTGATCAAGCAGGCCATGAAACTGGCCGCTCCCGAAACCGCCATTCAGTTGAATTTCTGCATCCAAAGTTCGGAGTTTTCCGAGCCCGCCAAACCCCAGGCGGTCAAACCGGCCGGAAAAGCGCGCAAAACCAAGCCCCTTCCAACCCAGAAGTCGCACGCCATCGGAACGATTAATTCCAAATTCACCTTCGATGATTTTGTGATCGGCCCCTCCAACAGCTTTGCACATGCGGCGGCTCTGGCGGTGGCACAGGCGCCGGGACGTGCCTACAATCCGCTCTTCATCTATGGTCAAACCGGTCTTGGAAAAACCCATTTGATTCAAGCGGTCGGCAACCGCGTCCTTGAAACACCCGGCATGACCGTCGCCTACATCTCCAGCGAGGCTTTGCTGAACGAATATGTCGACGCCCTTCAAAACAGAAGCATTGTCGATTTTAGAACCAAATACCGCAATGTGGATGTCATGCTCATCGACGACATTCACTTTTTGGCCGGCAAAGAGCGGCTTCAGGAGGAATTTTTCCACACGTTCAACGCCCTTTTCGAATCGCGCAAGCAGATCATCATGACCAGCGACCGGCCCGCCAGCGAAATTGCCGGTTTGGAAAAACGCCTCGTTTCACGCTTCGAGTGGGGCTTGGTCACCGAATTGGAGTGTCCCGACTTCGAAACGCGTCTCGCCATCCTGCGCTACAAGCAGGCGCACGCTGCCAAACCGCTTCCGGACGAACTTCAGACCTTCATTGCGGAAAATGTCCAGTCGAACGTCCGTGCGCTGGAAGGAGCCATGCTCCGTGCCATCTCCTACAGTTCGCTGACCAGCGAGCCGCTCACGCTCGATTCCCTCCGCTATCTGCTGCGCGATCTGCTCGACAAGGAACGCCAGGAGGATTTGAACTTCGATGACATTCAGAAGGCGGTGGCCGAGTTCTTCGATGTCCGCGTAACCGATCTCTCCAGCAAGCGGCGTCCCCGTTCCGTCGCCATGCCGCGCCAGATCGCCATGTACCTGTGCAGGCGTCTGACACGCTCTTCTCTGCCCGAGATCGCCGACTCCTTTGGAAAGACCCACGGCACCGTCCTGCACGCCTGCAGGTGCATTCACAGCCGCATGTCGGTCGACGACACGCTGCGGCAAAACGTCCGAACGGTGGTCCGAAAGCTCGGCCATGACCCCGTCGCCCTTCAAATTTGAGGCCCTTTTCAATGGAAAATTCCTTTCAACAACCTGGCAATAAGCCTGTCATAAGCCTGTCAATAGTTTCGACTTATTGCCAGCCTCGTTCCTGTTTTTTGAATAAACGCCCGGGTTATTAACCTTTATGAACAATGTTACGATACCTGAAAATTTCAATATTTCCTTTATTTTACGGGGTATTCACGAGTTATTGCCGTTATTGACACCCTCTAATGATACTGTTTTCTTTTTCTAACTTTATATCTATAATAACAACTGACACGGACCCGTCCCGGTTAGAGGAGACCCAGAATGAAGTTTACCATTGCACGCTCAAAATTTCTCGACGCCCTGCAAAAGGTGCAGAATGTCGTTGGCGCACGCAGCACGCTTCAAATACTTTCCAATGCACTGATTCGTGCTGAGGGCGGGCGTCTGCACCTGACCACCACCGATCTCGACATCAGCGTCCGGTGCAGCGTCGAAGCGGAGATTACCGAGGAGGGCAGCACAACCCTGCCCGTCCGCCGGTTGGTCAGCATTGTCCGCGAATTGTCGGATCAGGCCATCGAAATCGAAATCAACGACGAAGACGTTGCAACCCTGCAATGCGGGTCCTCCTTCTTCAAAATCATCGGCTTGCCCCAGCGCGACTTTCCGCCGGTTCCGGATTCGGAGGGCACATCCTGCTATCGTCTGGAATCGGTTGTCCTGCGTGAAATGCTGCGCAAGACATCCTATGCCGTTTCCACCGACGAGACACGCCGTGTACTGACCGGTATTCTTCTTGCGTTCAAAGATGGTAAGCTGACGATGGTGGCCACGGACGGGCGCCGGCTGGCCTTGGTTGAGCAGGAGGTCGAGTTCCCCGCGGAAGCCGAAGCGGAATTTGTGTTGCCCAGCAAGAGCGCCTCGGAGTTGATGCATATTCTCGCCGACGAAGGGGATATCCGCGTTTTCACCCAGAAGGGGCAGGCGGTTTTTGAATCCGGCGACACCACGCTGAGCACCAAGTTGATCGACGGCATCTATCCCAACTACCGGCAGGTCATTCCCTCCGGCTGCGATGAGCGCGTGGTCGTGGCGCGGGAAGAACTGATAACCGCCCTGCGGCGCGTCTCGCTGATGAAGACGGAAAAGTCGGTCTCAGCCCGCTTGACCTTCATGGACAACCGTTTGTCAATCATCTGGCAGAATGCCGAAATCGGCGAAGCCCGCGAGACCCTGCCCGTCAAGTACACTGGCAAGGAAATTTCCGTGACCTTCAATCCCGAATACATCATGGAACCCCTGCGCAATCTCGACATGGATGAGGTCTACATCGAGATGAGCAACGGGCACAGCCCCGCCATCATCAAGTGCGATCAGCCATTCCTCTACGTGCTGATGCCCCTGCGCGTGAACTGATTCGCATTACGAAACAAGTTGCTTTTCACCGGGGGTGTCTGTATATTGACCCACGTTTTTCGCATGAATGCCACATAGTGTAATGGTAGCACAGCAGTCTCTGGAACTGCTTGTTTAGGTTCGAATCCTAATGTGGCAACCACGTGCGGGCTTTTGTCCCAGCGCCCGGATCAGATACATTTCCATCAGCCATTCCTGCGGCAGGCTTGACGAGACGAGTTTTTCCCGTAGCTCAAGCAGCAGGTGGCGCGCCGCACGCAGTTCCCGCAACGACCAGCACCCCGCCTGGTCGACCGCCTTCGTGATGCGGAAGGACGGCAGTTTTCTGAAGTCGGATTCCTGCGAGTCGAACCAGGCGGCAATATCCGGCGGCAGTGAAGTCCAATTCAAACCCGCATAGCCGCCTGGAGTAGCCCACTTCCTGTCGAGGGCCTCGCGGACTATCATCAGTTCAGTTGTCTTGGATTCCAGGGAGTTGGCCAGGCGGATGGGACTCTCGGACTGGGTGAACTGGATTCTAAGTTGCTGAATCAAAGCCGCCGTCTGGCGTTTGCCGAAGGCATCGAGAAAGTCCCAGATCTCCGTGATCCGTCCGCCGGAAACGATGGCCTGAACATCGTCTGCCGTCGCCGCCAAGCGGTCGCCGCAGTAGCATTTGAGCTTTTCCAATTCACTGACGATCTGACGCGAATCGGTCCCCACGCGCGCCACGAACTGCTGCTTGACGGCGTTGTCCATCGTCAGATCCACCTGGGGCAGCCACGCATCCAGCAGTTGCCGGGCTCGGGCTTCGCACTGGCGCGGCTTCAAGCCGTTCCCGAAGTCCGTGACTTCGCCCCCGGAAGCAAATGCCTTGAAGAAGGCGGAGGCGCGATTGATCTTTCCGGTGGTGACCAGGAGACTTTGTCCCTCGGGAAGCCCCCCTTTTATTTTTGCGGTCAGATCGGGCATAAGCGTCTTGACGGCTTCCGACTTGGCCACGCGGTCGTTGGAAAGAAACGCCGGTTCGCGCAGCCAGATCAGCTTGTTGCCCCCGCCGAAGAGACCGTCCATTGTCATGGCTTCGATGCATTGCCGGATGGCGCGGAGACTCTCATCGACGGTCTCGACGCGTCCATCGATGACTTCGAGACCGAAGGTGCGATTTTCCGGGGAAACGAGGCGGTCGACGATCTTGCGCGCCTCGACGGCAATTTGAAAATCGTCTTCGCCGCAGATCAAATAACAGCTCTTCGGCATGGTTCGCGTTCCGATTTCAACCGCCTCAGGCGGTCCGGTGTCCGTGAGATTCTCCAAGAATCTTCCGGGCTTGCCGGGCAAAGTGACCGCGGATGTCCTGGGCATAGCGCGCCAGGCAGTTGGCCGCCAGCGTGTTGCGGTCGCCGCAGCGCCAGAGGGCGCGGGCCAGATAGAGTTCGCGGAGGGCGTTGTTGCGCGTGGTGGTGTCGGTTGAACTCTCGGGAATGTTCGCGAGCTCCTCCTCCAGGCTTGTCCAGGCATGGTGTGCGAGGGCGGGCTGACTTAATACGGCCTCCAGCGCTGAGGCAAATACGGCGTCGGGCAGGGCCTCGCAATAGACGGCGATGGAGCGGATGTGTGAAAAATCGGGATCGGGACCGAGCTGGCCGATCTTTTCAAGGACGGCCTCCTTGGCCTCGCCCACGCGGGCCAGCGCCAGAAGCAGGATGATGTCATCCAGCGGGCTCGAGCTGCGTCCGAACTGGCCCATGCCGCGGAAGTTCCAGCCGGGGTCCCAGGCCGCAGCGGAGCGAAGACGCTGGATGAGAAATTCGGCGCCGGTGTTGTCGCCGATGACCGCGAGCATCCGTGCGCAGCGGTTGCGGAGTTCGGGGTCGGTTTCGGCGGAAAAGCGCTGGCGGAGCAGCATGCGCGAAGACTCCGGATGGGTGAGCAGTGCAGCCAGCTCCGCATGGATGTCAAGCGGGCCGGTGGCGGCGGTGCGGAGAACGGCGGGCGGTGCAGGGGGGGTGTCGCGTTGCAGCAGCGCCGTCTGGGCGAGAATGCCGCAGGCCACCAGCCGGCGCTGGAGGGCGCGGACGTCGATGCGGCGGACTTCGCCCTTGCGTGCGAGCGCCATGACGGCGGCCAGCCCTGCGGCATAGGCGTGATTCTGGATGTCGGGCTGCATCCGGTAGACGGGCATGACGTCGCGATGGCCGCTGATGGCCAGCCCGGTCGTCAGCAGCCCGGCCAGTCCCTTGGGCAGGAGGGCGCGCAACGGCAGCCAGGCGTCGAGGCTGGTGCGGTCCGGCGGCAGGGCGAAGAAGAGCGGATGCACCGTGAAGCCATGGCTGTCGAAGTTGCTGCGGCTGAGGCAGATGGCATCGGCCCAGGTCTTGCCGGAATAAACGTCGACGGGGGTGACTGTGACATCGCCGACGATCTGGCGTCGTTCGCGCGTGTCGGCGAGGGGGGCGATCTCGAAGCCCTCCTTGAAGCGGCGCCGGGCCACCACGAAGGCGCGGGTGGAGTCGCCGAGGTCGCAGTCGTCGATGAAGGTGTAGTCGGTATTGTGGGTGGCGGGAATGAAGGGACGCGAAGGGAGTCCGCTGCCCTGGATGGCCAGGTCGGCTTCGCTTGCGATCCGGCATTCCGCGCCCGCCGCAGCCGCCACGTCGGCGTTGCCCGAGGCGTCGATGACGCAGCCGGCGCGCACGACTCCGCGGCCCCAGGGGGTGTTGACAATTACGCCGCTGACGCGCGACCCCGTCTTGTGCACGCCCGAGGCGAGTGCGCCAAACCAGATCCGGCCGCCGGCCTTGACGATCTCGCGGCGGAACCATTCGCCCTTGTGGAAGGGATTCCAGCGTTTGGCGTCGAAGGCGGGATCCTTGCCGCCGAGTTCAAAAAGGCCCTGTGTGACCTCCCACGTGAACCCCTCCCGGTTGCCATGGTAGTAGGTGGAGATGCAGCCCAGCGTGCCCACGCCCCCCAGGTCGTGAAGGGCCTCCAGCAGCAGAACGCGCCCCCCGGCGCGTGCGGCCGCCAGGGCGGCCGGGGCCCCGCCTGTGCCGCCACCGACCACGACAACATCATAGGTGCCAAATTGGGGAAGCCCGGCGGGCTCGATGGTGAGATGATCGCCCGCGGCCGCCGGCGGGCGTGGATGGGTGGATGGCTCGAAAAGCAGCGGGTCACGCAGGCCCTCCTGCAGCGTCCGGCACGCTTCGAGTTTGACGGGGGCGGAGGCTTTGACCTGTGCGCCAAGCCGTTCGCCGATGGCGATCGCGTAGGGCGCGATGGCGAGGTTCATCGCATCTTTACGTGAGAGCGCCGCGCCGGTGCCGAGAACGGAGAGGCCGGGAATCGAGGTCTGGAACGCGGCCAGGTCGACGGATTCAGCATCGGTCCAGTCGCAGGGCTTGTCGGAGGCCATGGCGTCGGGCAGCAGCCAGTCGACCCGTTCGCTGCACCAGATTGTCGCGGTGCTCCAGGTCAAGGCACGCAGGGTTTGCTCGGCCTCTGCAACGGCTTCCGGCGAGAACGACGGCAGAACCAGGGGCAGCAGGTACCGGCAGGCCTGGCGCGTACACGCCTCGCCCCGATGCACGTAGGTGACATCCCCGAGCGGCTGAGCCAACAGCATGTGCGTGGATGCATGGCCGGGGTCCGATGGTGTGACGGGTGCGCCGATGATGACCCGGGAGAAGGCAATGGGCTCCTCCTGCGGCCATGGCGTGAAGGCCACGCCCGCCTGCCGCGCGCAGAAAGCCGCCGGCGTGGCGTCGATGATCTGACGTGCGGTGATGGCAAAGGGGCCGCATTTGCTGGTGAAAAGCACACCGGCCAGACGGCCAGCGCCATCGACGAGGAGGTCGGCGGGAGCGCAGCCGAAGCGGAATTGGACGCCGGCGTCCAGCAAGGCGTCGTCCAGTCTGGCCTTGACGTGCAGTGGCTGGACAAAAGTCCGCCGTTCGCCGGTTGACTGGATGTAGATTGAGCGGGAGAGTTCGGTGTTCAACGGGACCGACGCATCGAGCCAAAGACGTCCGTTGGCGCAGACATCCTCGCCCGCGTAGGATTCCGCCGCCCCCAGGAAGACCTTGCGACCTTGCCGGGCCGCAGCGCAGGCGGCCGCCACGCCCCCCGTGGCGCCGCCCACGACAATCAAATCAACCTGCGCATATACGGGAATGGAAAAATGCATGCCGAAATCCTTTGTAAAGAGGGTAAAAGTATGAACTCCCCATGCGGATTTGGCAAGAGGAAAGGAGCGGGAAAGGGTAATGGGTCGGTTACCGGGGGGTGCGATTTCAGCGCATGGCCGCGGTATTTTATTATGTGCGTGTGAAAACCAATCAATCCGCAGGGGTTCACCACGGAGACGCGGAGGCACGGAGTCCGGGAGGGGAGGTTCACGCAACTTCAGGCACGCCGACCGGGTACGGATGGTGCCGTCCATACCGGTGAGGCCCCCGGATTAGAAATTGTGGATCTTAATCGTTGGCCGAACAGAACATAGCTACGGGTTGTCTTCGTCGATTACACGCTTTTCTCGGCGCAAGATTCGATTCCACCAGCGTCGGCGCGGAGCCGCGTCCTCGGCCTGCGTCTTATCCTGTTGCAGGTCCTGTCCATCCGTCGGAGCTACCGGCTTCGGCGGTGCTTGCCAGATCAATCCGGACCTGGGGCGGCTCTCGGACTCCAGCGCCGTCATTCTCGCCTGCTGCAGCCGGTGGGATTCACGGACGGCGGCCTGTTCGGAGCTGGGCAAGGGGATCGTCAAAGTCATCTTCTCGGGATACGGCATTCCCGGCTTCAACTGAAAGATGGGATGCACGATGTTCTCCACGGCAAACCCATCCTTGTATACGGCGCAAGTCAGCTTGAAGAACGTCGTCCCTTCCTGAGTGGAGTCCCAGGCGACGATGCCGCCGGGAGCCCAGAGCCGCCAATCTTTGTGGACATAACGGCCGGGCGATTCCTCCACGCTCTCCTGAGCCATTCCGACGACGACGTCCAGGGGGGTTTTCCCGATTTCCTGCCCTAGCGAGCCATCCGGATTCAGGGCATAGACCGCTGCATCCGATGGCAACGAGTCAAAGTGAAGCGTAAAGCTGGCCTCCGGCTTGGTGGGTTTCGCAAACTGGAACATGGCGGTTTGCTTCGCCGCCGGTTTGTCGGGGAATCTGAAAAGCAGGCGTTTCACGATCTTTTCATCCTCGTAGCCGTCACGGACGAGGATGCAGTTCAGAAAAACATCGCCACTCCGATTGCTCTCCCAAAGATCGTTGTCTTTTTCATGCCAGCGCATCCAATCTGTGATATCGCCTAAAGCGGAACGCGTGGGGCCGTAGCCGAGCATGCAGACCAAGGGGGTCGTCCCGACAAGCCGGCCCTGTTTTCCCTGCGTGTCTAGCGCATAAATCTTGGCCGCCCCTGTGGCGCAGTCGATTGTCACTTCGGTCGTTTCGAGTGATGCGGTTGGCGTTTTGAAGACCACTGTTTTGCTGTAATTTCTCGGAATTGGAACCGACTTCCATGTGGAGAGACGATGCTTCAGGTTGTCCGGAAACACCCATTGAACGCCGAAAGGTTCCTCTTGAAAATCCTTCTTGCGCAAGATCAGATCGGTAATCCGTACGGAAACCGAGTCGCGATTCGTCTGAAAATCGATTGGCGAATTGGGGGATAAACGGGCCTTCCAGGTTCCCCTGTTCAAAAAACTCAAGGCGCCGTCGCCGCGCCAGCGCACGAGCCAGAGGGGCAGATTCAGCGGCGTGGTTCCCAATAGCTTTTCTCCGCCAGCCACCCGTTGAAAGACTTCTGCGCCAGGGGGATCCGATTGGACGACGAAGGTGAAATTCAGATCCGGGGACGGGTTTTGATTGTCGGATTTGGCCGAGTTCATTCGGCGCCCCGTCATGCAACCGGACACAGCGAGGATGACCAGACTGGAGCCAATGACAGTAGCAAGCCGCATATCGTTTCCTTTCCTTCGCATGCCCGCGCGTGGCGAACCCGCAAGCGCACTAATCATGGCCCTGGCGGCTAAAACCGATAACCGGCCGAGAATGAAAAATGGGGTTTCCCGGTTTCATTGTTCGGGTCCCCTTCAAGGGTCTTGATGGGCGTTGCGAAGTCGAAGCGCACAGGGAATTCCTCGGCCTGGACAAGGACGCCGATTCCCCAGTTGCTGACGGGGCCATCGCCGGCGAACTGGTAGGATTCCAGGCTGACGTCACCGACATCATAATAGAACGCCAGATCGAGCCACCGGAGCACCGGGAGCCGATACTCGAGGGTGCCCCACCAGGCGCTCTGGCCGCCCATGGGACGGCTCGCTGCGTCGAGCGGGGAGACGGACTTGTATTCGAAGCCTCGTAAATCACGGCTTCCCCCGAGATAGCTTCGCAAGGGCTGGGCGACCTCTTCGGTTTCGCCGTAGGGATCCACGCTCTTCACGCCGCCCCGCAGGCTAAGCACCTGTCCCAGGAAGGGACTCGCAAAGAGACTGCCGCTGGCAACGGTTTCAACGATGTCGACATCGCCGCCCAGCGCCTGGTTTCCCAGGCTCACGCTGCTGTTCAGGCGCACGCCGCGAGTCGGCCGGATCCTGCGATCGGCGTAGTCCATGCTCCAGGCGAGAATCCAGGAGGTCACAAACAACTCCTGGTTCGTCACCAGGGAGGGAAGAACCTGCGCATCGTTCAGATTGTAGGTTTCGTAACCATTGACCGCATATCCGGAGGAGATCAGGTTGTGCCGCCCCAGCGGATGGCTGAACAGCACATTTCCGCCGTAGGTGAGCTGGTCGTAATAGTCGCTGATGGCCTGGCTGTCCTCGTAGTAGGCTTTGATGTCCAGACTCCAAAGGCTGTCGCCAAGACGTGGATTGCGCATGCTGACCTCGCCGCGCATGATCTCGGAGCCGACAGTCAGTCCAAGCTTTCCCTGAAGGGCATCCCCCCGGAAGGGAGGGGCCAGCGCCAGATTGTTTTCCGTCACATTGAATTGGAAGGCCGCCCCTTCCGCCTCGCCATAGACCACCCCGACTTCGACGCGCCCCGTTTTACGCTCTTTCACGGCGACGTTGAGAACAAACCCGGGCGCATCGTAAGCGCCGTCGTAACCGATTTCGACTTTGGAAAACATCGGGAGGGCACTGAGCCGGTCCTGCGCCTCCTGCAAGACTGCGGCATCGAAGACCTGTCCCGGTTTCAATGGAATTTCGCGCAGGATGATGCGATCAGCGGTGTTGGTGTTGCCGGTAATTTGGATGTGGCGGAGGACGGGTTTGGTCCCCGGGATGGCTCGGAAAAGGAGATCCACCCGCGCAGACGCATCCACCCACTCCTCCTTCGCCTGGACGGACGGGAAGGCGTGTCCCCGATTCCGGTAGTAGGCCTCGAACCTTTGTACGGCGGCTTGCACACGCTTCCGTTCAAAACGGTCACCGGCATTCAGGGCGAGGATCATTTTCAGATCGGCAGGTGCGGGCAGAGGCTCCGCATCGAGGCGGATGTATCCGACGGTATAGACTGAGCCCTCGTAGATCGGCCAGGTCAATCGGTAACCACGAATCGCGCCCACCCATTCGAGCGAAGGTTCTCCGATCTCCGCGGTTGCGTAGCCATCTTGAAGATAACGCGCCAGCAGTGACTTCTGGTCCTTCGCCAGATCTTCGTACATCAGATAGTCGCGTCCGAGCAGGCGATCCCAGCGCCTCGGCCGAGGCCGAATGCTCAGGGTCTGCAGCAAAGCCGGAATGGATAGGGCGCGACGTCCTGTAAAGCGAACTTCCTTCAGCCGTCCCTGGTGGCCAAGCTCCACGGTGAACACGACATCAAGCCCCGAAAAACTCGGCGTCTCGGCACGCCATTCGACCTTGGCCAATGGATAGTGGCGCCTGCGACAGGCGTCCCTGAGCCGTATGGCGGCCGCGTTTGCGGCTTTGGTGTTGAAGGGCTTGCCCAGGCTGGGTGAAACCAGGTCGCGCGCGCTGGACTCGGAGAAGGGAAAGCGACCTGCAAAACGCACGGTGCGCAAAGACGGTTCCGCCGCATTGGCCGCGGCCGTTATCAACAAGGAAAGGGTTGCTCCCAGAAGGAGCAACCCTTTCCAATTGGCGAATACGCCCATGATTGCCTTAGAACTCGAAGGCGGCGACCACGCGGCCGAGGACGGTATCTTCAGAGGTTACCGCCACGCCGGCATTGACGAACGCACGCTTCTCGGCCAGTTTCCCGATGCCGAGTTGATGGGTGGCGTTCACGCCCAGAGCGCTCTCGCTCTCGTAGAAGCCGACGCCCGCATTGACCACGGTACGGCCAGGGGCGGAGGGGGTCGCCAGCGAAGCCAACGTCGCTGCTGCGGCAACACCGCTGTAGGCCTTGTCGCGATAGTCGTGAACCCGGCTGTCCAGATCACGGATGGACGCGCGGTCTTCCTCGATCATCGTGCGGGTCTGGTTGATCATCGCACGGTTCTGGTTGATCATCGCACGGTTCCGGGCGGCGTAGCTTTGAACCGCGTTGAGCTGGTTCTTGTTGACTGCGTCGGTCCCGTTGACGCCAGGTGCCACATTCGTGACGCGGCGTTCGGCTCCCGGTGCGCCCACGCTGACGGTGTTGGCCTCGGCGGCAACGCTGCCGGAACCCAACGCCACGCTGTTGTCGCCCGAAGCAACGGCGCCAGCGCCCATGGCCACGCTGTAATTGCCAGCGGCCCAGGAGTAGTCGCCGATTGCGGTGGTATCGGTCCCGCTCGCAAAAGCGCCGACGCCGATGGCGACCGAAGAGGCAGCGACAGCGCCATTGCCGATCGCGATCGAGCCATCGCCCAGAGCCCCGGCGCCATTGCCGATCGCCACGGAGTTGTCACCGGCTGCGAGCGAGCCATTGCCAGCCGCGAAGCTGTAGTCACCGCTGGCGGTGTTCGGACCGATTGCCATGGCGAAGCTGCCGGAGGCGTCTGCACCATTACCAATGGCGGTGGAACCTTGGCCGGCCACGTTGTTCTGGCCGAAGACCCAGGCGTCGGGTCCGGTCACCAGATTGTCACTGCCGACGATCCAGGCCCGGTCGCCGTTGACGGCCACGTTGGAATCGCCCATCACCCAGGCGTCTGAGCCCTGGATCATGTTGTCGAGGCCGAATACGGTGGTGTCGTCGCCAACGACCGTGTTGCCGGATCCTTCGATCAAGTTTCCATCGCCGATGGCGGTGTTGTTGTTTCCGGCGAAGAACGCACCCATCCAGTTGAGGCCCATGATCGTGTTGCCGTCGCCATCGACGTAGTTCTGATCGCCGGTCACATCGTTGTACCAGCCAACGACTGAATTCTCGTCGCCGACGATGGTGTTGTAGTCCCACATGACATAGTTGCCGTTACCGAAGACATCATTGTTCCAGGCATTGTCGAGCCAGTTGCCATCGCCGACGACCAGATTGTTGATGCCTTCGATGTAGTTCTCGTAGCCAATAACAAGGTTCTCGTTGCCGACAATGGTGTTCATGTCGCCATTGATGGTGTTCCCGTTGCCGGTCACATTGTTGAGCCAAGCCCACGGTTCGGCGACATCCAAGGTATTGAAGATGGTGTTGTCGTCGCCCAGCACGGTATTCCAGTTGCCGTCGATCGAGTTACCATCGCCCGTGACGTTGTTCAGCGCTCCATTTCCGGTCCAGCTGTTGAATACGTCGTTATTATCGCCAACAACGCTGTTGTCGTCGCCCGCGACGGTGTTGTCGTCGCCGGTGACGTCGTTGTCGTCGCCGGTGACGCCGTTGTCGAAGCCGCTGACCGAGTTGTCGTCGCCGACGATGGTGTTCCCGTCCAAATGGACATAGTTTCCGTTGCCCTGGACAACGTTGAACCAGGCATTGTCGAGCCAGTTGCCATCCCCTGCGACTTGGTTGTTGATGCCCAAGATGTCGTTGGAGTCGCCGTTGATGATGTTGCCACTGCCAACGACGGTGTTGAACCGGGCCACGCCATCTGAGGTGTCGAGGATGATGTTGCTATTGCCGGTGATGTCGTTGTTGGCGCCGATGATGCCGTTCAAATCGCCGAGGACATCGTTTGCATCGCCATTGATGACGTTCCCATTGCCGGTCACATTGTTCAACACCGCAAATACTCCGCCCACAAACCAGGTGTTGAAGAGGGTGTTGTTATTGCCAACTACGGTGTTGAAACCGCCGTCGACGGAGTTTCCATTCCCCGTGACCCCGTTGTTCAATGCATCCCCGGTCACGCTATTGAAGAGGGCATTGTTATCGCCGACGACGGTGTTGACGTTGCCATCGACATTGTTCGCATCGCCATTGATGCTGTTGGCATTGCCAAGGACGGTGTTGTCCTGGGCGAGGCCGCCGGTGGTGTCGAAGAGAATGTTGTTGCTGCCGGTAACGGCGTTGTCTTCGCCTGTGACGGTGTTGTCGTTGCCCGCAACGGTGTTCTGATCGCCATTGATGGTGTTGTCATCGCCGGTGACGGTGTTTTCCCAGGCATAATTAAGGACATCCCAACTGTTGAAGAGGGTGTTGCCGTTGCCGGTGACGACATTTTCTTCGCCGTCGACGGAGTTCCCATTGCCCGTGACCGTGTTGTCCCAGGCAATTCCGTTCCAGCTGTTGAAGAGCGTGTTGAGATCGCCCACGACGGTGTTGTCGTCGCCCGTGACGTCGTTGAGGTCGCCATCGACGCTGTTACCCTCGCCGGTGACGTCGTTAAACTGGGCCAGACCGCCAGTGCTGTCGAAGAGAAGGTTGTCATCGCCCACGACGATGTTGTCGTCGCCCGTAACGTCGTTATCATCGCCATCGACGCTGTTATCATCGCCATCGACGGTGTTGTCCTGGGCCAAGCCGCCGGTGCTGTCGAAGAGAACGTTGTCATCGCCGACGACGGTGTTGTCGTTGCCCGTGACGTCGTTGAGGTCGCCATCGACGCTGTTGCGATCGCCATCGACGATGTTGTCCTGGGCCAGACCGCCCGTGGTGTCGAAAAGATCGTTGTCATTGCCGGTGACGTCGTTGTCGTTGCCGGTGACGTTGTTCAGATCGCCTTCGACGAAGTTGTCGCTGCCCAGGATGACGTTGTTATCGCCATTGCCGTTGATGGTGTTGTCATTGCCGGTGACGGTGTTGTTAATGGTCCAGCCGCCGGTGGTGTCGAGGAGGACGTTGCGGTCGCCGACGATGTCGTTTGATTCGCCCTGGATGCTGTTGTCGTCGCCCGTGACGGTGTTCTGATCGCCATTGATGGTGTTGTCATTTCCCGTGACGTCGTTATCCCAAGCCCAAGAGAAAGCGACATCCCAGTTGTTGAAGAGGGTGTTGCCGTCGCCATTGACGAAATTGTCATCGCCTGTGATGCGATTGTCGTCGCTGTGCGAACCATCCCAGCCGGCAGCAGGAGTGGGCCCCGCATCGACGTACCAGCCGACGACGTTTCCGTCGCCGTATACGTCGTTATTATCCCCGATGACCCGGTTGTCAAATGCCCCGGTGCCATCAGCCTCCCAGAACCAATTGCCCGTCCCGATCACGCGGTTTCCATCGGAGGGCGGGATGAACGTATTGCCGCCCGGAAATTCCTGATTCACCGCCAGCGCGAGATTGCTCGCGAAGAAAGACAGGGCCACCAAGCCCGTCATCAACTTCCTGCCAAAACTCATACTCATAACCTTCTGCTCCTTCTTTTGGAATCGCCGTCAGTGGCGGCTCCAGTTCCTGTTGATCATCCGACTCGTTGTTAATGACACCTGAACAAAACGATCAATCCCCGTAATTGAGCATCACTAGATACCCTGCGGAGCGACCGTGGTTAAGACTCTACACTCGAAAGTTCGGAGACAGTTCTCCTTTCTGATTAGTTACACACAAACCTGAATGTCCTTGAACAGTGTTATTTTCATACTTCGGGCCGATGCTGCATATACCCCAAATGGGGTATTTTTATCAATGGGGTATTTTTTTGTCAATCGAGCAACAACCGTCGGCGCGCTTCGTTGATCGCTTCAATGCTGTTGTGGGCGTCCAGCTTGACGTAGATGTTCTTGAGATGGGTGTGCACGGTGGCGGGGCTGATGAAGAGCGAGGAGGCGATCTTGCGGCGCGACTGTCCCTGCGCCAGGCAGCGCAACACCTCCTGTTCACGGGAACCCAGTTTGCTCGACTGGACCGCAGGAGCGCGGCTGGACAGGCTCGGTGATTCGCAGGCTTCCCGGCGTGCTTGATGCGGCGGCTCCGCTGCGGCGCCAGGCGTGCGCCTGATCTTATGCGGAACATCCGTCTGTTTAATGATACTCATACGGAGCATAGTTCATTCAATGATGCTCATGCGGAGCATGGCTCATATTATGGGGAGGAGGGGCGCGAAAGTCAATGCCATGCGCGGTAGCGCCTTCAGCGCCTTCACGCCGCGGGTGCGTGTCAAAATAGTTGACGCGAAGAGTAGCAAGGGTTCAGTGAGGCCTCTGGTCCGGCTGCGCCGGGGCAGTTGGATCGAGTGGGAGACTTGCGTCGCAGCCGCGCCCCTGCCGCCTGGCTAGTCCCAAAGCTTTGTCGCAAGCTTTGTCTTGAGCTTTGTCGAGTGTTCGAGGAGGCGCACAAGAAGGTGTGCAAGGATGCCGGGAAGACCGGCGCAAGAAGCCCTGAAGGCGGGACTCCGGCCAACGGATGAATTCGTCGACAAAGCTCGACAAAGAATTGGCAGTGAATCGCCCGCCGGAAGTACGGCTTCATACGCTTACCGCCGGGGACGGCGGGGGCCGGTGCTTTCCATGTCGCCGAGGAAGCGGGTCGGGTAAGGGTATCGGCTCAAGCGTGGCGACGAAGTGTTCGGTTAAGACTTGCCGCATCGTCCTCGGCCTCAAAATTTTACATCGAGGACGAGGACGAGGACGAGGACGAGGAAGAACCGTCTTGTCGTCGACCG
>CAZQKI010000094.1:3937-17226 GCA_964592855.1 uncultured Lentisphaerales bacterium | reverse complement strand
GCCGGGTGCCGGGCGCGCAAAGGGACGAAATGGACTCGGCGGTCCTCCGCCGTAGCGAAATGGAAGGTCGGGGCGACTGCTCTTTTCGCCTACCGCCGGGGACGGCGGGGTCCAGTGCGGCTTCAGCCGCCGCGTCGGGGGCACAATGAAGGGAGCCGTGGCACCCTCGTTCTCGATGCATAATTTCGAGAACGAGGACGACGACGAGGACGATGCGGCAAGTCTCCCACGACGGAGGGGCCATGCAACGACCCGCGTGAAACGGGCGAGGCCGCCCGTTCCCCCGATCATCGCAGTATGATCAGCGTGCCGGTGATGGTGTAGAAGCCGGTCGTGCCGGCCCCGGGTTGATTGGCCAGAATCGAGGCGGTCACGTCGGCGTGCAGTTCGCCGGTGAACAGCGGGGCCGTCTTGAGGATCAGCCCCGATGCATCCTGCGCCGCGATGCGCTGCTCGGCGGTATCCAGGGGCATGTGGTGCCAGATGGCGATGCGTCCGCCTCCGCCGGGGCCGCGGGCAAGTGCGCCGGCGCCACCATTGGCGCGCAAGGTTCCGGAGCCCGACACCCGCATGCCGGTCAGCAGAATTGAGCCGCCGCTGCCCGCCGGACCGTAATAGTAATAGCCGCTCGATCCGTTGGCCGTGACCAGACCGTCGATAACAAGGTTGCCGCCGGCCAGCAAATGGACCGCGCCGCCACCCCGGCCGCTGGAAGTGAAACCGCCGTAAATACGCCACCCCCCGGGACTGCCGGGTTCGAGCGGCAGAGCCGCATCTCCGTACGGTTGCGTCGCCATGGCGCCACCGCCCGCGCCGCCGTAGGCACCGCCGCTGTCGGCATCCAGCCCGGCGCCCGGACCGTTGAGATTTCCCAACTGCGGCATGTAGCCGGTCTCGTTGGCGTCGATGCCGCCGCTGGCGGCAACCGAGACATTCCGTCCGACGCGCACGCCGACAACCGCCGCGCTGTATCCCTCGGTATGGGGGTAGAACCAGGCCTTGTCGCCCAGCGTCAGGTCGCGGCCGACCCGCAGTCGCGCGCCGTAGAGGCGGTTCGTGGCGGTGGCGTAGAGCACCAGTCCCGCACCAACCGCGGTATCCCCGACCAGCGGCGCGGCGGGGCCGGCGACGAGCAGATCCTCCCCGACCTGCAGTTCGAATCCCTCCGGGAACCCGATCACGCAGTTGCTGACCGACAGCGAGGCCGGCGACCAGTTGGTGAAGGAATTGCCCGCGATCAGGCGGGTATACCAGAAACGCTGGCCGTCCAGCACGGCGGCCGCTGTCGGCGATCCGGCCAGCAGGGTCAGGTCGGTGAGAAAGAGCGTTCCCATTTGCGCTTTGACCGTGAAATCATCGCCGCGCGTGCCGAGGCGCCAGGCCTGTGCCGAGAACCGCACCGGCGGACGCGGATTTTCCAAGGCCATCTGCGCCCCCGGATTGTAGTGCAACGCGATGCGCCCACCGCCGCCGTTGCCGCCGTAGAAATTGCCACGTCCGGCGTCGACGCGGACCAGCCCCGTTGCGGCACCCTGGAACGTATCGCAAGTGATGGCGATGCCGCCGCCCGAACCGGCTGGACCGTGTGTGCCAAGACCCGTTTGTCCGCGAGCCGAAATCGAGCCGTCGATGGTGGCTCGCCCGCTCAACTCGACGCGGACGGCACCGCCGCCCGATCCGCTCAGGCTGTGTTGTTTTCCACCACTGCCCGGTTGCCAGGGATCAGCGAAATCGCCATAGGCCGGTCCTGGGGGTGCACCGCCAAACCCACTCCCGCCATTCCCGCCATACCCGCCGCCACCGGCGCCACCGTAACCGCCGGCCAACGTGGATGCCCCCGGGCCGGCTCCCCCCGGATACCCCATGTAATCGGCGTTCAGGCTGCCGGTCGCCGTCAGAGTCAGGTTGGATCCCTGGATCCAGATCCGGTGCTGCGGCACCCATTGCCCGAGTGAGTTGGTCGTGGTCACGGTCTGGGGCGCGTGGATCACCGTGCCGGCGATCACGCACTCGTCCGCGTTGAGCGTGCTGTTCCAGCCCTCGAAGGTCAGCGTGGAGGTGTTGGCAAACTCGAAACGTCCGAGCCGGGGGGTGGCGCCTGACAGCCGCAGCGCGGCGCCGGCCGGAATGATGACCGTCTGCCCCGCCGCCGGAGCCGTGAACAGGCTCCAGTTGAGCGGCTCGAACCAGTTGTCGTCGCTGGGCGTGGCTACCCAGGTGTTGGTCGAGAGGTCGAGCGATTCGTCGCGGAACCAGGAGCGCAGGGCCAGGTTGCCAGCCAGCGGGGGCATGACAAGGGGGTTGTTGGTCGCGCTGATCCCGGTCGGCACCGTCCCGTCCCAGTGGAGAAATTCGTAGCCTGCGACGGGTGTGGCCGCGAACGACAGCTCGCTGCCGGGGGCGTAGTAGCCTTCACTGGCGCCCAGGTCGATCGTGTTCGTACCGCCTGCATTGCCGTGGACCGCGCTGACGGCGCGCCAGGTGACCGATGCGTCGCCCCACAGCAGCCGCCCGTCGCGCGTCAACGTGTCGCCGTTGGCAAAGGTGTAGAAAATGCCGGGGAGCGTGATCGACCCTCCGCCATAATCACCGGGGAACGCGCCCGCCGGCTCGTCGGCCTTGACGTAGAACGTCCAGGCATTCAGGGAGAGCAAGCCGCTCATCCAGACGATGTTACTCATGCGCAGGTCGCGCATGATCCTGACGCAGGCGCCGTTGGTCATGACAAGGGTCGCATCCTCGAGTACGCCGCCCAGGGCCGGATCGATCGCAAAGGTCTCGCTTGCAGCGGGCAGATCGGTGTAGTTGGCCGATGCCGTACCGATGTTCTCCTGATCGACGATCAGCCGTTTGAAGGCGGTGGTTTCCAGGTAGACCGTCCCCGCGCGCCCGCCCCCGTCTTGGGTCGAGGCGGACGGATTGGCCCGGAAGGTCAGCGTGCCGAGCGAAGCGCCGTTCGTGGCGATTACCGCGATGCGGCCGCCCCCGCTGCCGTAGAAGCCCGTCGTCGCCACGCCGGCCTGCAGGGAGGAGCTTCCGGCGACGCTGTCCGCCGTGATGAAGATCGAACCGCCGGCGCCGGGGCAGGCCGTTGCGCTGCCGCCAACGCCCTGGGCCGTGACGAGACCGTCGAGGGTAGCCGTGCCGCCGACTCGCAGGATGAGCGCGCCGCCGCCGGCGCCGTTCGCGCCGCTGCCGAGGGTTTCTGGCTGCGTGACCGAGCCGTAGGTCGACGAGGTGACCGGGTTGTTTGCCCCCGCGCCGCCGTGGCTGGCGCTGCGGCGGGTGGCGGCGGTTCCGCTCACGCCCGCCCCCGGCCCGTAATTCGCGGCGTATCCGCAACCGTCCAGGTTGATCGAGGCATACGACCCCAGCGTGAAGTCGCCACCCACGCTGATCGCCAGACGGTTTGCGGCTGTGCCGAGCCCCGTGTTGGCGGTGTGCGTCAACACGCCGCCGTTGACCGCAAGATTGCCGGTCACGACGAAATTGGTGAAAACACCCTGGCCGGGATAACGGGTCTGGAAGGTCAGCGAGCCGGTATAGCCCGCGCTGATCGTGACAGATGCAACCGCGTTGCCAAGCACGTCGATCGTGCAGTTCCCGAGGGAGTGATTGAAGTCGAATTCGACAGCCTCACCAGCCAGCGGAACATGGTTGAGCGACCAGTTCACATTCGTTGACCAGAGCCCGGAACCGATCCAGTAGTTCACCGAAGGCGACGGCGTTGAGCCCATGCTGACCACGTAAAGGGCGTTGTTCAGATTGGTCACCGACCAGGAGCCGCCAACCAGGAAGTCGCTCGTGTCGACCGTGATGTTGGCTAGATTAAAACCGGGGGCCGTCCCGTAGGAGAGGACCTTCAGTCCGTAATTCTGCCCGCCATCGAAGGCCAGGGTTTCGCCCAGGGAGTCCAGACGGATGACCAGATTGTTGCCGTTGGTCACCGCCGCGAGGGCGCCGCTTACGACAATCTGGTCGTAATCGACGCCGGCGCCAGACCCGCTGCCATCGATGCTAGTGACTGTGCAGCGGTAGTCGCCGCCGCCATGCCAGTTGAGGTTGCCCATCATCAGCTTCCCGACCGACGCCCCATTCGGGCCGGGGGAAACGGTGCCGCCGGCTTTGACGTTGACCGTCCCCGACAGCGTCCCGTTGCCCGCCAGCAGACCGCCACTGTTGTTCGTGACCGCTCCCGAAATCGTCCCGTTGTTGACGAGGACGCCATCGGCGTTGATGAGAACCGTTCCCGCAATCGTTCCGCTATTGGTGAGCACGCCATCGTCGTTGATGAGAACCGTTCCCGTGCCGGTACCCGAACCGGCGGTGTTGGCCACGAGCAGCTTACCGTTCTCGACCGTCGTGCCGCCGGCATAGGTGTTGTTGCCGGTCAGGGTCAGCATCGAGGTGGTGCTGTTCTGGACAACCCGGGTCACGTTGGCGCCGATCACCGCAGCAACCAGCACCCCGCCGGCACCCGTGCCGGAATTGGTGATCGAGCCCGCGGGATTGAGTGACGTGCCGGAGACTGTGATGCCACCATCCGTCGCGCTGTTGTTCTTGAGCACCAGACTGCCCGTGCCCGTGGCGCCGCCCGATACCGTCAGCGCCGCCCCGCTGGCGTTGGCCAGAGTCTTGCCGCCGGCGTTGACCGTCAGGGAGCCGCTCAGGGTCAGCGACGAACTCCCGCTGGCCTGGGTCACCGCAGTCACGTTCGCGCCCACGCCCGCACTGACCAGCACCGCGCCTGAGCCCGTGCCGGAATTGGTGATCGCGCCCGCGTGGTTGAGCGCCGTGCCGGAGACCGTGATGCCGTTGGCGATCACGCTGTTGTTCTTCAATGTCAGGTTGCCCGTCCCCGTCGTGCCGCCCGACAGGGTGAAGAGCTTCGTGCCGGCGGGGCTGGCATTGATCAGGGTCTTGCCGCCGCCGTCGACCGTCAGCGCCGTGGTGCTGATCGTGAGCGGCGAGTTCGTGCTGACCTGGACGATGGTCGGGACATTGGCGCCCACGCCCCCGCTGATCGTCGCGGTGGCGCTGCCTGCACCGAGATTGGTGATGACGCCGACGGGGTTGACGGGCTGGGTCGAAAGCGCGATGGCGCGGATGCCCTGGATGTCCAGGAGGAGATTGCCGGTGCCTGAGATGCCGCCGCTCAACGTGAGCGTCGCCGCGGCCGTGGTGTAGAGGGAGAGGCCATGGTTGGCCAGCGTCACCGGGCCGCTGAAGACGGCCGTGCCGCCGGCGGTGATGGAGGCCTTGCCCGTGTTGCCCGCAGTGACGGTGATCGGGCGCGCGATGGTCGTGCCGCCACTCAAGGTGGCCGAAGCGCTGCCCGAGGTGTCGCCGAGGGCGACGATGCCGCCGGAGCCGAAACAGTTGCCGGAGGTGAGGCCGTAGACCGTGCCGGCCTTGATGGTCACGCCGTTGGTGTAGGCGGTGCTGTTGCCGGCCAGGGTCAACATCGAGGTCGGACTCTCCTGGATCACACCCGTCACCTTGTTGCTGATGATCAACGTGGCGTAAGTGTTGCCCGCGCCAGTGCCGGCATTGACAATCAAACCCGCATGGTTGAGGGTTTTGCCTGCAACGGCGGCGAGCGTGATGCCGTTGGCGATCGCGCTGTTGTTCTTCAGCACCAGGTTGCCCGTCCCCGTTGTGCCGCCCGACAGGGTGAACACCTTCGCACCGGAGGGGCTGTGGTTGATCAGCGAGGTGCCGCCGGCGTTGACCGTCAGCGCCGTGGTGCTGATCGTCAGCGGCGAGTTCGTGCTAACCTGAACGATGGTCGGGACTGTGGTACCCACACCGCCGCTGATGGTTGTCGTGCCGGCGCCGGCGCCGGCGTTGGTGATCACGCCCGTAATGTTCACGGGGAGCGTCGAGAGCGTGAAGCCACCGGCGCCGTTGGCATAGAACGCCAGATTTCCGGTTCCCGTCAGACCGCCGGTGAGGGTCAGCACGGTTGCCGACGCATTGTTCAGGTCCAACGAACTGGCGAGGATCAGCGGCACGCTGATCGTTTCGGCCGTCGCGTTCACCCGCTTGTTGATCTGGGCACGGGCGCTGCCGTTGTTGAAAGTCAGCGTTCCGCCGACGCTCGGGGCGAAGTCGAACCTGTAATAGGTGGCGCCCGAGTCGCCGATGTGCAGCGCGCCCAGCGTACGGGAAGCCACGGCGCCATCGATGGTGATAATGGAGTTGGCCGAGATGTTGTTCGTGAACCACGCCGTCGCACCGGCGCCATCGGCGATCACGCTACCCGCCCAGCGGGCCGGGGTGCTCCAAGTGGCGTTGCCGCTGTAGATCCAGACGCCGTTGACCCCCAAGGCGCGGCCGGCCAGACCGCAACCCAGGCAGGCGAGGAGAACGAAGGCACGCCCGAGGCGCAGCTTCGACGGACAACCGGCGGCCCGTGCCACAGGCTGTACCGCATGCATCGACTCACGTTGACGGAACGACCCCGCGTTGCAAACGTTCATCTTTCATTCTCCTTGTTCATGATTGCATCGACCGGCGAAAGCCATGCGCCTGTAACGCTTCACTCACCGAAAAGCACCGACCGTCACGCCGCACGGACTTCCACGATTCAGCATGTTCAACAGGTGAAGCATGCAGGATTGAATATGTCACTTTGAACGGGACATGTCAAGTTACTACGCGCTGCTCGCGCACCCCACTCACGGGCCCCTTACTTCACCACGCGCCGGCTTCATCGCGGCATTCCAGGGCGCGCCGCAGCGCAACCGTTTGCCGAGCACCCGGTAGACGTCGGGCAGATCGAAGTGCAGGAGGCAGCCCCTGAGGATGGCCGACAGGGGCCAGGCATACTGCGGCGAACGGGTCAGCAGCGCGTAGCTCGGCAGGTAGTTGATCAGGCGGACCCGCGGGTGGGCGGGATGGAGCAGGGCGGCAAAGGCGGCGGTGACCGCCCCCAGGCCGCGCCCGACCAGGCTCACCTCCGTCGCGCCGTAGGCCAGCAGGAAGTCGATCGTCCGCATCACGTCGAACACCCGCCGCCCCAGATAGCTCTCGTCCAGCATCTCGCCCGTCGAGGCGTAGAGGTAGTCGGGGCCGTAGGACTCGAAGAAGCGCCGCGAACCGCAGGTCCGCGCCTGCGACTGGCCGATGCCGCGCGGATCGACCGTGACGAAACCCGGCCGGCGCGAGAGGCGCTGCACGTCCGCGATCCGGCGGACATCGTCATCGGCGGAGATGTGTCCCACGTAGAGCGTGACGGCGCCCGCGGGGGGCACCATCGCTTCGGCAAAATCACCATACGCCGTCACGATGGCCTCGACGCCCGGCTCGGTCTCGACCGCAAACTGGCCGCGGATGCCGACATCCGGTCCGCCGCCGGCGCCGCGCAAGGCACGGTAGGGCAGCGCCGGCAGCCCCGGCGCGACCGCCAGCAGGCGGCGGGCCGCGGCGATGACACATTCGGCCGGCGGCTTGCCGCGCCGCCGTTCCAGTTCACGTACCCGCTCGGCCGTGAATTCGAAGACGCGCCGGCTCCCGATGCGCGCGGTCGAACCGCGCGGCGTGGCCCACAGTTCGGGCGCCTCGACCGGCTGCACCGGACCCTCGGCCGCCGAACCTTCGATGCCGGCATGCTTCATGGCGAAGGCGTACATCGCCTCGCGGTTCTCGATGGCGTAGCCATGCACCGTCGGGCCGATGAAGAGTTCCGCGCTCCGCGGCGATCCCAGCAGGCTGTGCACCCGCCGCACCTCTTCCCAGGCTTTGCGCGTGTAGCGCGGGTCGAAGAAGTCCTTGGCCTGGCCGAGAATCAGCGTCGGCCGGGGCGCATGACAGAGGAGGAGGTCGGCCTCGTCCAGGCCGGCGGCAAGCAGGCCGGGGGGATTCTGCTCGGCGTCGGCGGGGATTTCGTTCTCGAAATTGGCCAGCCAGGAGGTGATGTAGCAGCTCGGGGCGGCCCAGGCGGGGCGCGGATCGAGCGCGGTCACGAAGCTCGTCAGCGTGCCGCCGCCCGAGTTGCCGGTCACGCCGATGCGCGTCCGGTCCACTTCGGGGCGCGTGCAGAGGTAGTCGAGCGCCCGGATCGCGTCCCAGACGCGCCAGGAGCCGAAGAAATCGTCGATCAGCACCATCTGGTTGCCCATCATGTTGTGGGCGGGACAGAGGCCGATCTTCGGGCCGTCCTTGGGGAGGTACTGGCGGCGCTCGCCCTGCTCGATGGGGTCGATGATGAAGACGACGAAGCCCTTGTGCGCCAGGCCGAGGCAGAAGCTCTGATAAACGGCGCTCATCTTGCCTTCGGCGCTGTGTCCGCACAGGCCAAGCACACCCGGCAGGCGCCTGCCCGGCGCCGCCCCGGCGGGCAGGTAGAGATTACCGGTGACCAGGAAGCCGGGGCGGCTCTCGAAGAGCACGCGCTCCACGCGGTGTCCATCATAGTCGCGCGACCCGGTGACCCTGGCGGCGAGCGGCGTCCGCGCCGGGAAGGGGCCGAACGACTTCAGAACGGCCTGACGGGCCCGCCGCACGTAGCGTTCGGCGTCGGCGCGCGTTTTCAGGGCGTCCAGCCGTTCCTGCCTGTCATCCATGATCTCGCGCAGACGGCGCTGGTAATAGCCCTGCACCATCTGCGGATGACGGTTCAGCCACCGTCCGGCATCAATGGTGTCGCGCTCCCCTGCCCGCGCGGCCGCGCAGCCGGCCTGTTTCGATGGTGTCTTCTTCATTTCGACGTCTCCTGGGCCACGCGGTTGAGCAGCCGGATGGTGTCCTCGACAAGTTCCTGCCCCCCCTGCGGGGCGACTTCATTGCAGTACATGCTGGCGCTGTATCCCCGGCCCCACGCGCCGCGCTCGGTGGCGAGGTAGGTGCCGCCACCTTCGCCGGGCGTCCCCGCAAGCTGGACGATGAACGTCTGCAGGAACGGACTGCGCGCCTGGATCCGGTGCTGGAAGTCCATGTAGAGTTCGAAGCGGTTGGAGGCGAAGGCGATGTCGCCGACGCGCAGCACGTGCAGCTCCATCGGCTGCTTCGGCTGCTCCACCTGCGCCTCGTAGCGGGCGATGATGCGCTGGTAGCGGAGGCGCCCGGCAACCAGCTTGGAGTTGACATCGAGCCGGGCGATCGGATCGCCGTCCGTCTTGAAGGGCTCCTGATTCAGCTTGTCCAGCCCAGTCTTCGCGTTGGCGTATTCCTCCGGCGTGATGAGCCGCTTGGCCAGCTGCACCGTCTCGACCACGTGCCGGATCGGCAGCGCCTTGCGGATATCCTTCCGGGCCCAGCCCAGCACTTCGGTGAAGGCCGCGGCGATGCGCTCGCCGATATCCCGCCGGGCGGAATACTCGGCGACGTTCTTCGGGTTGTCGTTGCCGTACTTGAGCGCGAAGCGGCGCGCCTCGGCCTGCTTGTAGTGAAGCACACGCGGCGACAGGTCGCCGCCGGCGGCGCACTGCGGCAGGATGAAGATGTCGCCGTGCTTCGCGCGGATCGCCGCGCGCGCCTCATGCCAGAAGGATGCGGAGAGGCGCCGTTCCCCCTCCGAGTTCTGCGAGGGGCACGGCACGTTCACGATGGCGCCGGTGAGCTTCCCGCGCGTGTTGAAGGTGTAGAGGAGGTTGATGAACGGATCGGCGCCCGCCTCGTAGTGGCTGAACATCGGGTCGTTCGTGTTGCCGTACATCGCCGCATGCCCGTTCAAGCCGTGCGTCGAATTGATGATTGCGCCATCGCGCTTCGACAGGTCGTCGAAATAGACGACGCGCCGGCTGTGCGCGACGACGGCGTAGCCGTAGCCGTAGGCGATGCCGCCGGGGGCGCGTTTGGCCCAGGCCTCGCCGACCGCCTCGGCCGCCTGCGCGACGAAGAAGTCCCGATACACGTCGGCGGAGGCGATCGCGACGCCGTCGTGGGGCACCTCCTCGGCCGAAGCCGTGGAGGAACCGCACTTCCAGTCCGGGTTGTCCCCGTAGGTCGTCGGTCCCGCGTGCGTGTGGGTCGCATTCATCAGGATCTTCATCGCCGGCACGTCGGGGGCGATCGCCTCGATCTTCGCGCGGATCCTGTCGAGCAGGCCGGCCCGGATCACGACGATGTCGGCCGAGAGGAAGATCACGCTGTCAGCGCCGTTGTCGATGACCAGCGCGGTGACCGTCACCGGATCGATGATCCCCTGCGAGATGCGCATGTGGAACTGGCCCGGGATGTTGACCGGTTCCGTGGTGGAGACATCGCGCGAGGCCCAGCCTATTTTCAGTCTGTTTTCATTTTTCTTCATGCTGCGGGATCCTTACAGGGTTGCGATGTGAATGGCGCCGATGCGGTCGGCTCCGCCGACGGCGGCGAAGCGCTCGTCGGGGCTGATGGCGATGCTCGACAGGACGTTGCTGGCCGTGGGGCCGTCGAAATAACCGTGGATGTTGTAGATCAGGAACCCGAGCTGGCGAATCCCGACGGCGTCGTCGTAGTAGAACACCATGCCCAGGTCCTCGTCATCGCCCGCCGTCCCCCAGAGGCGCGTCTGCGCAGGGTTCGTGCACAGCGAGCGGACGGGGCCGAAGGGGGCTGCATTGCCGAGGGCGAAGACGGCGTCGCCGTTGACGATGGCCAGCAGGCCGTCCTTCGTACCGACGATCTTCCGTCCGCCGTTCCAGTCGACCACGGCGCTGGGCTTGGCCAGGTATTGGCGTCCGGCGGCGTGCGGCAGCGGCGGCAGGTCGGGAACGGGCGGACGCCGGGCGGGATCGCAGGCGGCCAGCAGCCAGTCGCGGTACGCGGGCGCGGCATCGGCCAGCGGCCCGAAGCGCTCGACCTGCTTGTCGCGGATGGAGAAGGCATAGCGCGTGGTTTCGCCGCAGATGCCGTGCAGGACGTTCTCGCGATCCCAGACCAGGCCGATGACCTTGGAGTCCTCGATCTGCGTGTGGGGCACGTGGCGCCAGAGACGGATCGGCGTGACCGTCTCGATGGGAAAGGCGTTGAAGGGGTTGTTCTGGGTGACCTCCTCAATCGCCTTGCCGCGCTTGTGGAAGGCCTCGACCTGTTCGGGGGTCATGGGGGTCGGATAAAAGCGCCGGTCGGTCGCGATGGGGCCGCGCGCCTGCATCTGCTTGCGGAACTGCGCAAGATCGATCGCCAGCACGCTGATCGCGCCGGCAGGGCCGCCGCCGTCGACGAGGAAGAGGCGGTCGCGGGCCTTGTCAACCGTGCAGGCGGAGGTCTGTCCATGGAGGCGCTCGGGCGTGCCGATGGCGCCCAGGCATTCCGGCGCCTGGCCGTTGCGGTAGTCCCAGCGCATGAGGTAGTCGGGCAGCGAGTAGACGCGGTGATCGTCGCGCGACTTCTGGAACTGGTACAGGGCGATGGCGTACCAGAGGACGCCGTCCTTGTCGACGGAGAACTCGTTGACGCCCATGGTCGTGGGCATTTCGGGAACGAAGTCGTCGAAGGTCGTCTTGCGGCCGATGGAGGAGACGGCCCCCGTGCGCGTGTCGAAAGAAAAGAACTCGTCGGCGCAGAAGGGCGAGAAGATGAAGGTGTGGTCGTCGACGTTGTGCGCGCACGACATGTAGCGGTACCAGGTGTTGTTGCAGTAGTTGCCGGGATACTCGGGCACGCGCCAGTTGAGGTCTTCGATCCGTTCGGTATCGACGTTGACGCGCCAGAGGTAGCCCGACTTGGTGCAGCCGTAGACGTGCTGGTCGGGGCCGACATGGAGGCGGTAGCAGAAGATTTCGGCAACCTTGCCGAGGTCGCGGACCTGGTGGGTGTCGAGCGAGAAGCGGTAGATGTGGCCGCGCATGAAGCCGATCATGTAGATGGCGTTGTGCTTGGCATCGTAGGTGGCGCCGTAGATCGATTCCCGCGGCGCGGGGACGCCCCAGTTCTCGGTCCGCCCCGTCCGGGGGTCGTAGCAGACCATCGTCGATCCCGGCCAGCCTTCCCAGATGTGGGTGTGGTGGGCGAAGGGCATCCACTCGGGCTGGCTGGGCGAGCGGTCGGTGGAATGGGTGGTGGCGAAGATGCGTCCGTCGGGGAGGAGGGTCAGCGACTCGTGCAGCTTGGTGATGGGAAACTGCCGAGGCGACGGCAGGGCCACCTCCTCCGCCTTGAAGCAGATCTTGGCGGTGTCGGTCGCATAGTCGTAGGCGACAAGCCGGGTGTGGCTGCCCCGCCCCGAGGCATCGGAGGGGGCGTAGTAGAGCACGCCGTCGGCTGGATTGAGCTTGGTGTCCCAGGTCCCCGAATAGCTCAGCCCGCACAGGCCGATGCGCTGCCGTACGCCGACCTGGCTGATGGTCCGGAAATAGTCGTCCGAGAATTGATTGAAAAGATGCGTCCGCTTCGCTTCCGCCATAGGATGAGCCACTTTCGTTTGTCGTGAGCTTGGTCCCGAACTTTGTCGACAAAGCTCACGACAAAGTTTGTTCTCCCGCTTGATCCAACGGGCGGTCTCAGGGCACGGGTTCCCAGACGCCCGCCCCGTAGTTGGCGCCGTAGCTGCGGAGGTGGCGGTCGATCTTGCCGGTCGCGTCGAAACGGTAGTTGTCCTGGCCGGAGCCGTCGGCGGCATGGATTGACACACTCCCCGCCGTCTTCTCGGGAAGCGATTCGAGGACCTTGTCATCAAGCGCGAAGAACTCGAGTCGACGCGTACCCGCTTCGGCAATCATCGCCTGAACGTTCTTGCCGACGGCGGAGACGACGGGTGCCGCCTTCACGAGCGCCGCGGGGGCGGAGACGACGGGTGCCGCCTTCACGATCGCTGCGGGGGCCGGTTGCACCGGCGAACTTGTCGACTGGCAGCCAACGGCCGCAGCCAGACCAAGAGCAAGGAGAAGACATGGCGTCGTGCGCATAACGGAGTCCTTTCGTTCCATGGCCGGTCAGTGTACCACATCCACGAAAGCGGCAACAAGGAACGTAATGAAGCGTGAAACGTGATGCGTGAAACATGAGGCGTGATTGGAGAAACTGGAAACTCGAAACTGGAAACTGGGGATGCGTGACAACGCGAGGCGTGATAAAAGAAAGCTTTGGACCCCGCCGTCCCCGGCGGTGGCGAATGAAGCTGCCGTTCCGGCCCCCCATTCACGACACCCCGCGTTAGAGGCAGCTTCCGCCGTTGGCAAGCACGACACGCAGAAAATTTGTCCGCTCACAGGGCGGCTTGGCCAGTTGCAGCCGAATCAGATGACGATCCGGTTCCTCGTCGAGCCGAAGAGGACGTGCGTTCCCAAACCGCCACAGGCACGCGGGGTCGCGGAGCCGTCCGTCGTCATCGAATTCGACGCCCTCCTCGCGCAGCAGCGCGA
>CAZQKI010000094.1:0-3837 GCA_964592855.1 uncultured Lentisphaerales bacterium | reverse complement strand
TCGCGGAGCCGTCCGTCGTCATCGAATTCGACGCCCTCCTCGCGCAGCAGCGCGAGCTTGCGCCGGATCTCCGCGCCCTGCCGCTTTCCCGAGAAGCCGCCGATGGAGCCGTCGGATGCAATGACGCGATGACACGGCACCTGGGGCGCGAAGGGGTTGCGGCGCAGGGCGCCGCCCACCGCCCGGGCCGAGCCGCAGCCGATGCGCCGCGCCAGCAGGCCGTAGGTCGTCACCCGCCCCCGCGGCACTTCGCACAGGGCGTCGTAGACGCGACGCTGGAAGGGGGTGACGCGTACGGTTCGAGTAAGTTTATTCATAATCGTTCAAGATCGAAACGCCACGGGCTTTTCATTCGGGGAGAGGCCGTCGGCATCGTTGACGATGGCGGTGGCGGGGACGGGGAGCTCGCCCCGCAGCAGCGGGTCGCGCGTGGCCTCCATCCATTCGCGCATCCGCCTCCGCATCTCCTGCAGCACCGCCTGCCGGGCGGGGTCGCCCGCCAGATTCTCCGTCTCGTTGGGATCAAACCGCAGGTCGAAGAGCGACTCCTCCGCCACGGGGCGCTCGCGCCACCCGCCCTCCAGCCAGACGGACTTGCTCTCGCCGTCATCGCAGTTCGGCAGCACGGCCGTTCGGCGTCCGTCGTAGCGGCGGATGTATTTCCAGTCGCGGGTCCGCACCGCCCGCATCGGCTCGTAGGCGGCGTGGAAGTTGACCTCGAAGAAGAGGGCGTCGTGCAGCGACGCGACACGCCCTTGCACCAGCGGCAGGAGCGAGGTGCCCCGCAGCCACGGCGGCGGCGCGATGCCGAGCAGCTCGCAGATCGTCGGGAAGATGTCGAGATGGCTGGTCATGGTGTCCACGACCTTGCCTCCCGCGAAGCCGCCGGGGCCGCGCACGATCAGCATCGTGCCGGTCCCGGAGTCGTGCAGGTTGCACTTCATGCGGGGGAAGGCAATGCCGTGATCGGTGGTGCAGACGACCAGCGTGTTCTCCGCCAGGCCGTTCCGCTCCAGCGCGTCCAGCACCGCGCCGACCTTCTCATCCAGCCGCCGCGCGCTCGCCTTGTAGCGGGCCATGTCTTCGCGGGTCTCGGGCGTGTCGGGGAGCGGCGCCGGCGGCAGACAGTAGCGCGCGTCGTCGAGCGGATGCTCCTTCGGGAAGATCCGATGCGTCTCGCCGAAGCCGACCGAGAGGAAGAAGGGCTGCGCCGGCGCCTGGTCAAGATAGGCGACAGCCTTCGCGGCCGGGTCGTCGATCATGAACGGGTGCGGGGTCAGCACCCGGTCGTAGCCGATGGTCGCGTAGGCCTCGGGGCCGAGGGCGATATGCTGGACGCCGCTCAACGCCGAGGTGTAGCCGGCGCCGCGCAAGGCATGCACCAGGTGCTGCTTGTAGTCGTAGAGCGCGAAGCCGCGGTGCGCCAGCCCGAGCATTCCGTTCTCATGCGGATAGCAGCCGGTCAGCAGGGCGGCCCGGCTCGGACTGCAGGTGGGATTGATGCAGAAGTTCTGCCGGAAGAGGACCCCCTCCTCCGCCAGGCGCTGAAGACGCGGCGTGGCAATGGCGTGTCCGTAAGGCTGGATATACCGGCCTGTATCGTGCGAATGGATGTAGAGGATGTTGGGTTTCATGTGGCGCCTTTCATTTGTCTGCCTGATCGTGCAACAGGGGGATCAGTATATACGACAGCGGCGAAGATGCACACGGTATTGGTTACAAAATGCAGTCAATTTGTTGACGCCAATACGCATCCATGATATTCTCATAATGCTATGAAAACACTGACGGTTCGAGAGGTTCCCGACGAGGTTTACGCCGTGCTCAAGAATGAGGCTGACACGAATTGCCGAAGTCTTCAAGCACAGGTGCTGTGGGTGTTGGCGAAGGAGACGCGGTTGCGCAAGGGCGGCTTTCTGGGTGCCGCGCGGCGGTGGCAACGCAAACTGGCGGGCAGCGAGTTGGGCGGCACCGTTGACGACATCCGCGCAGGCAGGGAGCGAAAATGACGGTCTACGTTCTTGACGCTTCGGCTTGGCTGCGTTTCTTCCTGCGCGACGGACCCACCGTGCCGCGGTTGGAGCAGGCGGCACAGGAAGTGGAAACCGGCACGGCATCCTTCGCGGCGCCGGAATTGATTCTGGTGGAAGCCGGACATGCCTTGCTCCGCAAAGTCCGCCGGGAGCAAATCCGGCAAGCGGACTGGCCCGGTCTGTGGCAGGATATGCGCCGCGTGCCGATCGATCTCCTTTCGGTTGAGGGACACATGGATGACGCTCTGGAGTTGGCCATCCGAAACAATCTTTCTGTCTACGACGCCCTTTATCTGGCGGTCGCCGTTCGCCTGGGCGCAACGTTGTTCACGGCGGACGAGGTGCTGTCTGCCGCGGCC
The DNA here is from genome assembly GCA_964592855.1 of uncultured Lentisphaerales bacterium. Taxonomy (GTDB): domain Bacteria; phylum Verrucomicrobiota; class Kiritimatiellia; order RFP12; family JAAYLN01; genus JAAYLN01. The sequence continues at coordinate 1,445 of CAZQKI010000094.1, read as the reverse complement.
CGGGCTACGGGTGTCTGACCGCGATCGCAATTCTGCGGTTCAGTATTCGTAATCTGCGGTTTTTATTGGGTTGCGGGCGCAGCCCGCACCAGGCAAAGACCGGACCCAAGGCCGACCACCTGGAGGCGGTCGCCCGTCAGCTGCACCTCGATCCGTTCCGCCGCGGTCTCCATGCACCAGGACGTTCCCGATCCTTCCCAGGGGCGCGGTTCCCGGCCGACCTCCTGTACCGCGAAAAGCGACAGGATGCGGCAGCGGTCCGATTCAACCCGCGCGTCGATGAACGGTTCGCCCCGCTGCGGCAGCGGGTTGCCCATCCGGTCGTGGTCGTAAGGGGGATCGTAGTGGTGAACGCCGGTGGTCAGGCGCAACGGCGCGCCGTCCAAGACCACGATGCGACCGCTGAGCGTCACGCCGTCGATGGCCACGGTGAAGGCGCCGTGTCTGTCGGGAACCGCCGGCGTCCCGGGGTGCCAGCGGACGCGGATCGTTCCGGGAGCGGCAAACACGGCTTCGTCGAGCACCGCCACAATCCCCGGCAGAAAATGAACCACCGTGCGTTTGACCGACACGGCGTTGGCATGGAGCTCGGTGTTGTCGATCGTCCAGACTCCGCCCAGCCGGTCGTCGAAAGCGGCCTGCGTGATTCGCGCGCGGTGGACGCGGTCCCAGATCAGGTCCTGGCCGTCGAAGGTCAGGATGTTGTGCGCACTGCTGTTGAAATCGAACAGGCCTCGACCTGCCGCAGCGCGGCGGCCTTGTACGACGGCTGCTCCGTGATCAGCGCCGCCAGCGCACAGGCGGTGACGCGGAGCCCGGCGGCGCGGGTGATGCCGTATTCGCGGTTGCCCTGGCGGATGTCCTCCGGCTGACGGCCTTCCAGGGGCGTAAAGGCGGTGAGCGGCGCCGACGGCACGGCGTGGTCGGCCAGGGCGAGCGTCCGCTGCCAGAGGCGCCGGCCGTGTCCGGCCTGAACCGAATCCCGCAAATCCCGCAGGGTCCGCAGCCCGTCGGCGGCGTCGCGGACGATCAGTAAGCGTGGATGCTCGGCAGGATTCATCATTTGAATTGAGCTTACACTGTGCCGCGGCGTATCGTCCAGTGGATTCCCCGATTTCTTCGCTCCTCTGCAATCGTCGGGTTATGCGCCCGCGCAACGGGATTATGCGCCCGCGCAGCGGGAAAAAATGCGGGTTCAACTCTCGTCCACCCGGAAGGCTGTCGGGAAGATCCAGGCGACAAGAGATGAACTGGACCCCGCCGTCCCCGGCGGCAAGCGAATGAAGCCGTCGTTCCGGCATCCTTGCACACGTACTCGTACACCTACTCGTACACGCGAATCTCCAGAGATGAGGAAAGATTTGAGTGTACGAGTAGGTGTACGAGTAGGGGTTGGGGTTGGCGGTTCGCCCGCAGGGAATGAGGAAGCAGGGAATCGCTCGACG
>CAZQKI010000093.1:0-17278 GCA_964592855.1 uncultured Lentisphaerales bacterium | reverse complement strand
CCCCAATTGCTCCAGGAGAGCTTGATCGTCTGCTCCCTGAACTCCGGCCGCTCCGACAGCTTCTTCCTGAACGCGGCCACCAGCCGCTCTCGCTTCGCTTCGTAGTTTTGCATAAGCCTGTTTTACCTCGCTGGATGCTGCCTATGTTATACCATGCCGCCGGGACCTTCAAGCGGGCTTTCACGGTCTTCGCAAGACGTTTGCGACGATGAGGCCCGGAGCAGGCTCCGGGCAGGAAAGCGCGTGCAGGCACGCGCACTCAAAAGGGGTGGATTCATGTTGTCGCCATCCAGGGAATCGACGTGTTCCATCGGCGCAGCGCGTCGTCAAGTTCACCGGCTGGCGGCGGCAGCCGATCCTGCTCCGCCAGATTGCACATCTGAAAAGGATCACGGACAAGGTTGTAGTACTGCGAAGGTGCCGAAGCCAGATCATGTCCCTGCACGAAGGGGAGGTGGTAGAGATGGGACAACGTCCGGATCGCCGCGCCGCCGCCCGTTTCGACAATGGCATGCGTCGGCACCTGCGCCGCTTCTCCGCGGCACAGCGGCGAGAGGTCCCGTCCGTGAAAATGCGTTGGCGGCTTCACGCCGATGAGGGCGATCAGATGACGCAGCATGTAGGTCTCCGGCAGCGTCTCCGCATAGGGGAGATGGAGATTGTAATAGCGGAAGTCGTGACGGTAGACCTTGAACCAATGGTCCTGGTTGGCGATCGGATGGCTGAGATCGACGTTGGCCCGCAGGGGGATGTCTTCCGGTCTGTACATGCCGCGAAAAAGATCCGGCGCATCGGCAAGGGGGCAATGGGGTACCGAGATGTTGAAGTAGAGAAAGAACGGGGTCGCCTGCGTCCCAGAAAGGACGGCGCATGCTGATCCGACATGACGACGAGCAGGTTGGGCTGTTTCATTCGATTACCTTGTCGCTTCATCGTATGCCGAAACGGTGCGGATGTGCAAGCGGAATGGCGCGGGGAAAGACGCATCGATCCTGGCGCGTGCGGACCTTGCGCGGCACGTAAAGAAATGGAGCCCGCCGTTCCCGGCGGTGGCGAATGGTGCAGACTCTCCGGCCTCCGATTCGCTACGGCGGAGGACCGCCGGCTCCACCTCCTCCTTTTGCGCGACAAGGGAAGAACTGGACCCCGCCGTCCACGGCGGTGGCAAATGGTGCAGACGCTCCGGCCTCCGAGTCACTACGGCGGAGGACCGCCGGCTCCACTTCCCCCAATTTGCGACAAAGCATGCTTGAACCCACGCACCCACACACTCACACACCCACACACCGGGTAGCCTTGACGGCCAGCCCAGGGCGAACGCATCTAAATCGCGCACTGTATGTCCGAAAAACCGCAGATTGACGAATCATGAGGTCCGAATCATGAAGGCAAGACTGATCGATAGCATGAACCCGTACGATTGTCACAGTCAGGCGGACGATTGACTTCGATATTCTGCGGTTCATTATTCGTCAATCTGCGGTTTTAGTCTTCAATTAAGATGCGTTTGCCCGACCGGCCAGCCCCTCCCGGCTTGACCCGAACCGCTAAAAATATCACACTACGACGCATGCCCATCTGTGACGCCACCATTCTTTCTCACGCGCCTCTGACCGGCGGGTACCTCCTGCTGCGCCTGGAGGCTCCCGCCATCGCCGACGCCGCCCGGCCGGGGCAGTTCGTCCATCTCCGCATCCCGAACCTCGAAGCGACCGCCCTGCGCCGTCCCTTCAGCATCTACCGGGCCGACGACGGCAAACTCGCCATCCTCTACAAGCGCGTCGGCCGCGGCACGGATTCCCTCTCCGCCCTGTCCGCCGGAACGCGCGTCAGCTTGATGGGTCCGCTCGGGAACGGCTTTCCCATCGACCTCGCTGATCGCCTCCCCATCCTCGTCGGCGGCGGCTTCGGCGTCGCCCCCCTCGTCTTCCTCGCCACTCGCCTCCCGCGCCGGGGGATCGCCCTCCTCGGCGGACGCCACGCGGAGGATGTGCTCTGCAAAGCGGACTTCGAAGCCCTCGGCTGGACCGTGGAAATCGCGACGCAGGATGGCTCGCTCGGCACGCAGGGGCTCGTCACCGCGCTGCTCGACCGCCACCTCGAAGCCGCCCAGGCCCGGCCCGAACTCTTCGCGTGCGGACCGGACGGCATGCTGCGCGCAGTCGGCGAACGGGCCATTGCGGCCGACTGCCGCGCCTGGCTCTCGCTGGACCACCACATGGTCTGCGGCGTGGGCGCCTGCCTCGCCTGCGTCCAGAAGCTCCGCAACCCTGCGGGCGAAACCCGCATCGCCCGCGTCTGCAAGGACGGGCCCATCTTCGACGCCCGTGAAATCGTCTGGGAGATCCCCGCATGAAGACCGACCCCTCCCCCAATCTGGCGGTGAATGTCGGCGGGATCGCGATGAAGAATCCCGTCACGGTCGCCTCGGGCACCTTCGGCTACGGCGTGGAATACGCCGACTGGCTGGACGTGCGCCGGCTCGGCGCAATCACCGTCAAGGGTATCCGCCTCGAGGCCTGGCCGGGCAACCCACTCCCCCGCCATGTCGAGGTCGCCGGCGGCATGGTCAACGCCATCGGCCTGCAAGGCCCCGGCGTGGCCGGCTTCATCGCCCAGTACATGCCGAAGCTCCGCGCGATCAACGTCCCGGTCATCGTCAACATCTGGGGGACGACGCTGGAGGAATATGCCGAGGTCGCGGCACGCCTCAGCGATGTCGAGGGCGTTTCGGGGCTTGAAATCAATGTCTCCTGCCCCAACGTAAAGTCGGGGGGCTCCTCCTTCGGCACCGATCCTGCGACGATGGCCTCGGTGATCGCAGCCGTGCGCAAACGCACCCGGCTCCCCGTCATCCCCAAACTGGCACCCAACGTCCCCGCCATGGGCCCCTTCGCCCGCGCAGCGGTCGAGGCCGGCGCCGACGCCCTTTCGCTGATCAACACCCTCCCCGCGATGGTCATCGACATCGAACGGCGCCGCCCGGTGCTGGCCAACAAGGTCGGCGGACTCTCCGGTGCCGGCATCCACCCCGTGGCTGTGAAGCACGTCTACGATGCCGCACAGGCCGTCAAGGTGCCGATCATCGCGATGGGCGGCATCCTGGAGGCCCGGGAGGCCATCGAATTCCTGATCGCCGGCGCAACGGCGGTCGCGGTCGGCACCGCGAACTTCATCGACCCCCTGACCCCGCTCCGCGTCATCGACGGCATCCACAACTACCTGGTCCGCCACCAGATGGACTCCGTCGCGCAGTTGACCGGATCCCTGCAAGTCTAGCGATCGGCACAAGCGTTGTTCAGACCGAAACCAATCATGCCAATCCTGTAATCCTGTCGAAACCCTATGCAGAATTCTACTACGAACCCATCTGAAAACCCCCCAGTGCAAAAACACGCACGGCTGTTCCGCATCGGCGTCGCGGCCTTCATCGTCCTCGCCCTCTTCTGGCTCGGTTACGTACCCGAGCGGCGCGACCGTGTCTTCCGTGCACTGCCGGCCAACAGCGTGTTCGCAAGCGAACACATCAACCTCGCCAAAGTCTGGCGCAGCCGCTTCGACAACCCGCTGGTCGTCGGCACGCTCGCGGGCGCAGGCGTCCACGACGTGGCAGACTGGTCGAGCGACACCAACATCGTCTGGATCGTCCGGCTCGTCTCGGGGCGCCGCTCGCTGATCGCCTGGAGCCCGGCGCTCGGTCCCTCGGCAACCCCCAGTTGGATGGGCGCGAGCTGGGCCGGCCTCCGGGGGCCCCTCCTGCGCACCCTGCTGTTCGTCCGCTGGGTTCCCGGACTCGGCCGTCTTCAGACCACGCCGCTGGGGACGCGCTACCTGGACACCGCCTCGAAAAAGAAGAAGGCACGGGGCGAGTCGGGGCTGAAGCTGGCCTTCATCCTCCGCGAAAACGTCCTGCTCGCGACGCTGGGCGATGACCCGGATGCCGTCCGCGCGATGGACTGGCGACTCGCCCACGACGCCCCGCTCGCACCGCTTTTCGCCGATGATCCCAAGCCCTGGCGCAAGACGGGGCAGTTCCCGCACCGCGCCTGGGTCGACGCCTCCTTCAGCCCCGTCGCACTCCCCGTCAAAGGGACCGTCGAAGCCCGTCTGCTCCATATCCGGGGGGATCGTCTCGGACTCTCCGCAATCCTCCCCACCCCTCGCCGCCAGCCCGCCGTGCGCGCCGTCGACGAGGTGCTTGCGGGGCACTGCACCGCCGCCGATTCGCTGGCGAGCGACGACGCCTGCGCCCTCCTGATGCTCCCCGGCGCGTCGGCGCGCAACCTGATCAACACCCTCCTCCCCGGCCTGCCCATCATTGGGAACACGGCCCCGACCGGCGAGGATGCCGCCCTCTACATCAACACCAAGCCGCTGGGCGGACGCCTCTTCAACCTTGCCGTCCCCTCGCTCACGCTCCTCTATCCCGGCCCCGCCGGCATCGCTGGCGTCATGACGCAGAGCGTCGACCAGGTTGCCCGCGCGACCCACCTCAAGCTGCGCACCTACGAACCTGCACACAACATGAACGGACGCCTCCTCATCGACTGGATGGGCGGCAGCAAGCACATCCGCCTCGCCAAGGAAGATTGCGTCGCCGCCGAGATCCACCCCGGCTGGCTGACCCTCTGCTCCTCCGCCGCCAGTCTCAATGCGCAGCGCGGCTTCGCGGCGGAGGAGAAGGGCGCGTGGCGCGGGCCGCTGGCCGAACAGCTCGCATCCGCCGGAACCTTGGGACTGGATGGCTTCCTCTGGATCGACCTGGCCGCAACTACCTACGAACTGCGCCAGATCCATGCCGTCTACCGGCTGGCCACGGCGCTGGGGGCCATCCGCGTGACGGAGCAGGAGTCCGCGGCGATGGCCCGGCTCAAGCAGGTGCTGGACACGCTGGCCATCAACGGCTCACTCGCCGCCGCGTGGCGCAGCGAGGCGAACACGCTCAGGATCGACCTCGATCTCCGAGCAAAATAGCCGCAGGCGCCGCTCCATCCGGGGCGGCTCGGGACGGCGGTTGGCACAAAACAACAGATGAAGGATTTTCGCTAATGAAGCTCAGCCACGGGCCGGTCAACGTTCTCGATTGCGGCCTCGACTACTTTCCCGTCCGCGGCGGCGCGCGCCTGCTCTGCTCGCGCACGACACCGGCATGAGGACACGTCGTCAGACAGGGGAGGCGCATGCAAAACCTTCGGTTTGTGCAAGCGGAGGGTTCAGGGTTCGGGGTTCAGGAGGCGTTTCCGGCCTGAACCCTGGCATCCTGAACCCTGATTCCCGGCAGCCTGGCGCCAACACCGGGATGAACGACGCCCAGGTGCGGCGGCGGTCGCTCCGGATCATGGTGGTCGGCGGCTGTCTGGCGATGGTCTACAACGTCGGCATATCGAGCCCCGCGACGACGGAGTTCTTCCGCGACATCGGCGCCAACGAGTTCCACTTCGGCCTGATCAGCGGCGTGCCGATGGTCATGCTGCTGATGCAGTTCATCGGCGCGGCGGTCATGAACCGGGCCCGGCGGCGCAAGGCCGTCTTCATCGCCTGCCTGGTGACCTGCCGCCTTCTCTACCTGGCGGTGGCCTTCCTCCCCTTCGTTCTGCGGCAGACGGGGAAACCCGTCGTGCTGACACTGGTGATCACGCTGCTCGCCATCAGCGCCGCCACCCACAACTTCGCGGTGCCGTTCTTCTTCTCGTGGATGGCCGACCTGATCCCGAACCGGGTGCGGAACCGCGTCTGGGGCTGGCGCCAGGCAGCGATGCAGGCCACCTGGACGGTCAGCTTCCTCCTCGTCACGCTCTTCCTTTACCTGGCGGACTGGCCCGCAACCGTCGTCTTCCCGCTGCTGACCGTGATCGCCGTGGCGGCGGGCCTGGCCGACGTGCTGCTGTTCATCGGCGTCGCCGAGCCGCCGAACCTGATCGACAACGACAGCCGCCCCTGGCAGGACTTTCTGGCGCCGCTGCGGGACCCGATCTACCGCCACTTCGTCGCCTTCTCGTGCACGTGGACCTTCTCCACCATGTTCGCCGCCGCCTTCATGCAGCTCTACGTCCTCAAGGTTCTGGACCTATCCCCGTGGAAGACGACGCTGATCTGGTGCGTCCAGGGCCTTGGCATGGCGGCGGCGTCGGGGATGTGGGGCCGTCTCGCCGACCGCTTCGGACACCGGCCGGTCCTCAAAACCTGCGTCACGCTGAAGCCGATGATCATCGTCGTGTTCCTGCTGCTGACGCCGGAAAACGTCATCTGGCTCCTGCCGCTGGCCTTCTTTCCCGACGGCGTGCTCAATTCCGGCAGCGCGCTCGCCACCAACGGCTACATGTTGTCGCTGGCGCCCCGCCGCAACCGCTCCATGTTCATCGCCGCGATCACCGGCCTGGCGGGGGTCGGCGGCGGCATCTCGGCCATGCTGGCCGGCATGCTCCTGAGCCGCACGGAGGGCTGGCAGGCCGTCTGCCTTGGCCGCACCTGGAACAACTATCATCTGGTCTTCGCCGCCAGCCTCGTGATGCGGATCGCCTGCCAGCCGCTCCTCCGCCGGATCCGGGAGCCCGGCGCCAAGCACTCGCGCCAGCTCCTGGGCGCCTTGATGGACGAATGGCCGATGTCCATCGTCCGGTTCCCGGTCGGCCTCTTCCGGCGCGGACGGGACGACTCTGCCTAACGCATGCCGAACTGGTTCTCCAGGCGGAACTTGAAGGGGGCGGAGGGTTTGGAAACCGCGCCGGCCTTGTCCGTGTAGACCAGAAAGGCGTAGAAGTCGGTGCCGGCCCGGAAGCCGCCGACCTGGGCGCCCGACTTGACCAGGCGGCTCCCGAGCTTGAGCGCGTCGCGCCCGTCGGCGTGCCGCGCCAGCCAGATGTCGTAGTGGACGGCCTCCGCGATCTCGGCGAAGCTGAAGAGGCCGCGCGTCCCGTCGTAGTAGTGCGCGGGCTGCTCCACGGCGGTGATGGCGCCGGCGGGGAGCGTCCCCGCCGCAGCCAGCGCCGCAATGGGATTGACGCGCGGCGAACCGGCGGGCGGCGGCGGCATGCGGACGCGGCTGCGCGCCACCGCCTCATCCCCCTGGTCGGCGGCCGAGGCATACTCAACCGCCAGATCTCCCAGCAGAACCGGCGCGGGGTCGGCCGGTTCGAGCGAGTTGACGTACATGGCCTTGGGACGACGCTCGATGAAGAGCTTCTCGATCGACAGAGGCAGATCGACAACGGCATCGCCGCCCGATGAGCCCCACCAGGTGGTGCCCAGCTCGCGGAAGCTGTCGTACGGGGCGTGGGAAGGCAGTTCGAAGCGCAGCAGCCGCCAGCCGTCGAAGTTGAAAGCGCTGGCGCAGGGGGTGTCGTCGCTGTTCCATTCGCCCACCGTGCCGACGCTGGTCCACTTCTCCCCTTTGGCGTCGCGGAGCACATAGACCAAACGGCCCCAGTCGGAGGCGGCCCGCACCCAGAGCGTCAGATATTGGCCCTTCCCCGGAATGACGACGGGGCTGGCCGGCTTGAGCGCCGTGTAGAACGGCATCACGCCGCGGTCTTTGGACTGCGGCGGCAGCGTCACCGCCAGCGCCGTTCCGCCCTGCGCCGCCGGGGCGTTCGTCCGGGCAAGCTGCATGACTGCGGGGAAGCGCCGGATCGCATCCGGGAAGGAATCGACGTATTCGGGATCGGCGTCGTCTCCCGGTGTGGCGAACAGGTCGGCGACCGAGCCGAGAGGGCGGACGTGCGGCCCCGGAACGGAGTCACCGTGGTCGGGCTCGCCGAGCGTCAGCCGGGGGGCTTCGCCCGCGCCGTAGAGGTATCCGGGCGAGGGGCTGAGCGTCAGGCTCACGCCGGCATCGGAGGCGGTCAGCCGCTGCGAGTTGTCCATGTCGTCGATCCATTCGGCAGCGGCGCCCTTGGGCAGGGCGACCGTGACGCCGCGGCGGCCGCGGAGGGTCCAGAGGACGTAAAGGCTCTTGCCGTCACGGCTGTCGCGGAACTGCAGGCAGTAGACCGATAGCGAGCCGGTCGGCACCCAGCCGGCGAATTCCATGTGGCGCAGGTTGCGGATCAGCGTGCCGACCGCGCTGTAGGCGGGATGGGGATTCAGTCCCGACAGGCGGCTCAGCAGCCCGCCGCCGTAGTGCTGCTCGCCCCACCAGCCGGCGCAGTCGGCCGGCGCGCCCATGGAGAACTGGCGGTTGACGCCATAGGCCCCGAGGATCAGCGCCGCGCGGACGAAGTGATCGGCCTGCTGCTGTGGCGTCAGGGCGCCGGGCAGGGCCGGTGCAATGCAGGGGCCTTCAACGGCGGGCCAGACCGGCGGGGCCTTCTTGAACTGCTTCCAGTAGGTGGTGAACTGGTACGTGCGGTGCAGCGCGCACTGGTGCATCTGCATCTCCGGCACGCGATCGAAGTAGCCGATATCGACGCCCACGCCATCCATCAGCTTCGTCAGCTTGTCGTCGGCCTGCAGGAATGGAATGGCGAAACTGGGATCGCCCCAGGGAAACAGGATCTTGACGCCGGGGCTCCACTTCCTGGCGATTTCGGCACTGGCCAGAGCGGTGGCGTGGAACCGCTTGAAGGCCTTCTGCTGCTCCTCGTTCATCTTGAAGGGCGGATCGCCGTAGAATTCCGGGAGGACGCCGTGCGTCCCCAGACCACCCGGCTCGGCAAAAAGATTGATGTAGGTCGGCTCGTGGGTGGCGGCAGGCGACGGCCGGCCGTACTCGCGCCACCGGGTTTCCAGCTCGTTGATCGATTTCGCGGGATCCTCCAGGTAATTGCCCGCCGTCGCCCACCGTCCGCCGGTCCAGTAGCTCTTGATGCCGTAGCGGCGGGCCAGGGCGATCATCTCGGGATCCGTCGTGAAGGAGCCGGGGTTGGGGCCGGTCGACTCCATGCCGAGGGCGCCCATGAGGCGCAGTTCGTCCGCTTCGCCGGGCGTGTGGTGTCCGCCGCGCCAGTTCCAATAGCCGAACATGAATCCTTTGGCGTCCAAGGTGCGCGCGGTCGTTTCCCGGCGGCGCAGACGCGAGAGGGTGCGCGCGTGCGTCTGCACGGTTCCGTCGCAGGTCGCCTGCAACGCGACCGCGTGATGTCCGTAGCGCTTCAGCGGCAAGTCGAACCGCACCGTCTTCTCGCCGTCGGGAGGGAGTGTCAGCGTCCGTTCGGCGTGGTTGGTCTCGCTGCCGTCGTGGCTGACCGCGCGGATGTCGAGCGTGACGTCCTTCGGCTGGGACGTGTTGTTCCGCGCCGTCACCCGATAGGCGGGCGCCGACTCGACCCAGACGTTCCCGAGCGCCTCGGGCTCGAACCGGACCGCCACCGGTGCCACGCCCAGGGTCATCGCGAAGACGCGGACCGACGAAGGGAGGCCGGCGGCGTGGAAGCTGTAGTGGTTCGGATCGGGATAGGCCCGGAAGATCTGGACGTCCTTCGTCAGCTCCACTTCCAGCACATCCAGATCCTCGAACTCCTGCAGCAGGCCGGGCTCGACGGGGATCGTCACCCGCCAGAGATGCAGCGTCTTGCCGGAGGCCGTCTTGACCGGCAGGGCGGCGGAGGCCGTTGCCGCGGCCGTCGCCAGCGGCACGTCGGGCGAGACGAAGTTCTTCGGAGAACCGGCGGCGGGGCGGTAAAACTGCGCCGTCAGCCGCGGTATCGCGTCGGGCTTCGATTCCGAGGCCGCCAACAGGTGCAGCGCCGTGATAGCCCGCTGCGGCAGCGGAAATTGGAAGCGGGTCGGATTGCCGCTGGCGCTTCCCGCCCACCGTCCGCCGAAACTCCCGTTGTGCGGCTCCTCGTAGCTCGTCAGATTCCCCTCGCGGAACCAGCTCAGGCCGACATCGAGGTTGTCGCAGCCCGCCTTGGCCGCCTCGCCCAGCACGAACGGGATTCCGCCGACGGCGAATTCGGCGCCGCGCGCCGGGAGCGAGGCCGGATCCAGTGCCTCGCCGGTCAGGCCGGCGGCGTTGAAGCCGGCCGAAATGTCGAGGGGAAGGTGGAGCGGGTCCTCCGGCGTCAGACGCCGGATCTCGGGGACGCGCACGTCGGCGCCCGGGTCGACGTCGACGGCAGGCCGGTTGCCGTAGAGGTCCTCGGTCGGCGTCCATTCATGCAGCAGGCGTCCGTCGAGGAGGAAGCGGCAGCGGCCGCCGCGCAGTTCGAGCGCCAGTTGCAGCCAGCGGGTTTCGAGGGGTTGCGCCGCCTCCAGTCCGCGGTAGTGCTCGAGCCAGTCCAGCAGCGTGTCGGTCCAGCCGAAGTTCGGTTTCGCCACCCCGCCGACGCGAAGGGTGCGGCGCATCGGCACGTTTCCGGAAGGGTCGGTGTAGCTGCACTGGATGGTCGGCGCTTCGCCGAAGGCGACGCTGATCGCCAGGCACTCATCCCGCCGGCCGGTGGAGAGGCGCACGCCGCCGTTCTTCGACACGCGCGCTGCGAGGGTCAGGCGCGTGTTGGCTTCAAGAGGTGCATCGAGGGTCAGCCGCGCCCGCTGCGCTCCGGCGCGGAAGACGCCGCCCGTGACCGGCGCGGCCTGTTCCTGGTTGCGGACGGTCCAGCGATACCCGGCCTCGGCGACCTCGCCCGGTGCGGCCGACGCCGCGGAGGCCAGCAGTCCCAGCGCCACGGCGCGCGCCATTGACCGTTTGCATTCGTTGAATGAACCTGTGATTGCTGCCTGGTTGGCCATGTCATCCGCCCTTCCCTTGTGGTTCCAAAGTCGCCGGACGAGTATGGCAGGTTGATGGGGCTTTGTCCAAGGGTTCGCGCCTCACGCCGTAACGGGTCAGTTGCCGGGGTGTGCAAAAATAGAGCATGAGAAGCCGGTCTTGATCCGTGAAGGCACGCCAAATCCCACGGCTATCGCGACATCTTCACCACGGAGGCACGGAGACATGGATGAGAGGTTGCGTGAAGGATGGATCGTGCTCCCTGCCAGGTGTTCACGCAAATTCAGGATTGGCTGTAACTCCGCTTGTTTCAACGGCAACCTCCGGTCAGCCAAGCCTGAAGTTGCGTGAACCTCCCCTCCCGGACTCCGTGCCTCCGCGTCTCCGTGGTGAACCCCCGCGGATTGACTGGTTTTCAAACGCACAACATCATAACCCTCGGCCATGCGCTGAAATCGCACCCCCCGGCAACTGACCCATTACCTCACGCCGCACCGGCGTGCATTTGAACTTGCGGGACGGGCGCGAACGGTTAGAATCATCGGCCATGAATACCGTTTGCCTGGATCGTGAACGCGCGGAAGCCGTCGCCTACCTGAAGACCCGCCTGCTGCCCGATGCCGCTGCCGGCTGGCCCGAGGCCGACTGGGACGCGCACCTCCTCGATCACCTGCGCCGTCGCGAGCCGGCCCGCCTCCCCTTCACCCCCGCCCGCCTGCCCGAAATCGCCCGACTGGCCGCCCGCTACGACCCCGCCGAGAACGAATGGGATGCCGAGATCGCCGCCGAAGCCCGCGCCGGCCGTTCCCTCGGCGCCGCCAACCCCTACTGCCGCCGCTTCCTGGAATTGCCCGGCTCCTTTGATTTTTCCGCCTACCCGCACGAGGACCCGCAGACCATCCACGGCCTGAACCGCCACCGCTGGTTCGCCTCCCTCGCCCGCCGCTATTGGACCGATGCCGACCCGGCCTGGCTCGAATCGCTCTTCGCCCATTGGGATTTCTTTTCCGCCAACGTCGCGCCTCCCCATCCCGAACTCGCCCGCCTCTACCACGGCATCGGCAAAACCGCCGCCACGCCGCCCTGGCACGAACTCGATGTCTTCATCCGTCAGACCAACTGGTACTGGGCCTTCTGGCTGAGCCTTCCCGCCCCGGCCATGACCCCCGCCCGCTGCGCCGTGCTCCTGGCCCGCTGCCTGCGGCAGTTCGACATGGTCGCCGGGCGCGGCATCAACAACCACCGCCACAACTTCACCGCCATGCAACTGGAGTCCGTCTACCTCTGGGCCGCCTCCCTGCCCGAGGTCGGCGGCATGGCCACCTGGCGCCACTTCGCGCGCAACACCCTGGAGTCCAGCCTGCGCGATGCCACCACGCCCGACGGGCTGCAGTGGGAACGATCCCTGGGCTACCACGAGGGCTGCCTGCGCTGGTACGGCTTCCCCTATCTGGTCGGCCGGCGGTTCGGCGACGACTGGTCCCCGGACTACGGCGAGCGCCTGCGGCACATGGCGGAGGTGATCGACGCCCTCGTCACCCCCGACGGCAACACGCCGCTCGTTTCCGATTCCGACCGCGTCGCAAACTGGAAGGGCCCCCTCGCCCTGGCCCGCTGCCTCTTCCCCGACATGACCTTCCGCAACACCTGCGCGCCCGCCCACGGCAGCCTGTGGGCCTCGGATGGAATGACCTGGGAGCCCGCCGGCGCGGGTTTCGCCGAACCGTTCGTGAAGGTTTTTCCTAACGGCGGTATCGCCACCGTCCGCAACACGACCACCCAGCTGATTGTGGACAACGGCCCCAACGGTGCAGGCCACTGCCACAAGTGCAACCTGGCCATCCACTACGAGGCGCTCGGCCGCCCCGTCCTGGTCGATCCGGGCCGCGCCGTCTACCGGCCTGACACGGACCGCAACTGGGTGATCATGCCCAACAGCCACAACCTGCCGGTCATCGAGAATGCGCCCGTATCCGCCGGAGTCTGCATCCCCGCCTCGGGCATCGGTGTCGTGCCTCTGGCCGGCGATCCCCGGTTGGGGCCGTTTGTCACCGGAGTCACGGCGGCGCAGGCCCGGATCACGACATCGTTCGGAGGCTATGTCGCCGATCCGACCGCGCGGGTGACACGGTCGGTTTACCTGGGACTGGATGAAGCCCGCCCCTGGCTGGTGGTGGAGGATGCGCTCGCCTCGGTCCAGGAGCATAACTGGACGCATTCCTGGCTCTTCCCGGCGGCACAGCCGATGGTGTCCGTCGCGGAGGGTTGGCGCGTCCGGCTCGACAACGGATTGCATGTCGCCCTGGCGGCGTGGTCGGCAGAGGGGCCGCTGACCGCCCGCGAGGAGGCGATGTTCTGGTTCCCCAACTACGGGGAGAAATCACCCGCGCGCTGGCTGCGTCTCTCGGGCCGCGCGTCAACCTTCCGCCGCATCTTCGCCTTCGCCGTGGCCGAAACGCCGCCCGACTTTCCCCGCTTCGAGAACGTCAAGGACGCCATCCGCGTCGCGCGGCCCGGCTGTTCGCTGACCTAACGTAACAGGATCGTTGTGCCCGGCAATTCGCGGGGAACGCCAAGGTACGTGGCGTCGCTTGCAGTATCGTAGTAGATGCCGACCCGCCCCGCGAGCTTGGGTGACAGCCCGCCGACGTTCCACGTGAGTCGGCCGTCGCCGTGCAACGTGTTGAAATACGTGACCTGGTCGCCGTTCATCTTCAGGCCCCAGTAGTGGTCCTGCTTGAGGTCGTCGGGATCGGCATCGAAGGCGACGTGCATCCGGGCGGTGCCGGCCATGATGAACTTGTTCGTGTCGGTGCTCGTCAGGTAGATGCCGCCAGTGGCCCCGGCCAAGCGGTTTGTCACATAGCCCCGCGGATACAGCGTCAGTTGATTCGCGACATCGAGTTCGGAGCCGTGCAGTTCAAGAAACCCTTGCACCCAATCAACATTGTTTAAGCTGTAGCCCATGAGCAGGTTGCCGGTCCGGGCTGTGGAGCCCGCAGGCAGTTTCAGCCAGCCCCGCGATTTTCCGGAGCCGCTGTACGTATGGAGCGTGTACCCGATGATGGTTGTTTCCACGTCCAGCGTGTCCACGGTCGCCCCGGTCAGGTCCAGGACCCCGTACGTTGCGCCATACGACGATGTGTTGGAAGCGACGCCCAGGATCAGGCTCGACAGGTAGGCCTTCACCGTGGCGTTTGTGGGGGCGAAGATACCGGTGCTGCCGGTCGACTTGTTGTAGGCACCCTCGTTGCTCTTGTGCCCGATGAAGACGGGGATGCGGCGGCCTGGCGACCCAAGCGCCAGCGTCCATGCATGGGTCGGGAGTCCCGCAATCACGCCGGAGACGGCTTGGTAGGCGCCCAGATAGAACCGGTTCGTGACCGTGAACGATTGAAGCTGCGACCCGGCGACGAACTCCAGGATTCCCTCGCTGGCCGGCTCCCCGTAGTTACCGCCTCCGGCGCCGACCTGCAACTCGCCGACCGTGACGTTGGTGACCGAGGCGGGCAGAACCAGCCGCGTATGACCGCCGCCGGTGTGATAGGGGTCTCCGGTCGTCGCGTTTCGTCCGCCGGAAACGATGAGACGGGGCACCTTTACGGCGTTGGGCGTGTCACCAATCTGCACGGTCGAGCCGGTCAGGTCGAGCGTTCCGTAGCAGCGCCCACGATAGGAGGTGCCGTACCCCACGAGGAGTGGAGATCGTTCACACCGGTGATCTTGCCGGACTGATTGCCGATCTGGACGTCGGCCGCCGCGATGTCGAGAATACCCGTGCAGGAGTTGCCAACGACCGCCCCATCGCTCGACTCGCCGACCACCACAGTATGAAGATAGGCGGTCAGGCGGTTCGCCAGGCGCAGTTCCGCCACGGTCGCCCGGTTTGCGCTGCCATACGCCCCGACGCTGACGTAGCCCAGGTAGAGGCCGGCCGGCGTGCCGGACTTGCCGATGGAGACGGCCGCGCTTGGGGGAAGATTGCGCAATTCACTCACGACCGCGCCGCGGCAGCCCAGAAGAAAGTCCCCTCCTACCGATTACCGTAGCACCATCATGGTGCCTTTGGACTGCGCGGCGAGCGTCTCATACGCACCCATGTTTGGCCCCTCGCCCTGGACGCGGGCGTCACCCACGAGGTCCACCGCTGAACTCATCCACGCGATAGTCGTTCCTGTGTCCACACAGGGCGATTCGGTCGTGAGCCGGTAGTTTCCGCCCGTGCAGTTGGCTCCAAACCCGATGCCGGCCTTGACAAACAGGGGGGCGGCGGCGATATTGCCACGCACACTGCTGGCCAGGTCCGGGCTGCAGCAATAGGAGAAATTCATCGCGTCCGCCGCAATGTCGTTGGCGCCGCCAGCCAGGCTGGTCTGATTGAATGTCACGATACAGTTGAGAATCGGAATCATGTTCGCTGTGTAGACTCCGCCACCATTCCCGGCGGCCAGATTGCCGACGATCGTACAATTCTCGAGGGCTACTCCGACACTACCAACCATGCCAACACCCCCGCCAGAATTCGCGGTCTGGTTGCCGACGATCAGGCAGTTGCGACACGTCGCGGCCGCCGAAGATCCCTTGAGGACACCACCCCCGGTGTTGCCCGCTACGTTGTTCGAAATGATGCAGTTTACCACAAGGCCCCCGATCATATTGATTCCTCCCCCATATGATACTGTGGCCCGGTTCCCTGTAACCAGACAGTTGCTCACCACCACCGTACGCCCTGCCACATAACCCATGTAAATGCCACCACCCCCACCCGATGGTAATGACGTGTTGTTTTGAATCGTGCAGTTGATGATACTGCCGTCAGTGGCATAAATGCCGCCGCCTCTGCCTGCCGAGGTGGAGACGGTGGTATTTCCAATAATGAGGCAGTTCTGCACGGTGGCGGCGTCCGTCATGCTGATCCCCCCCCCGGAGGCTCCTAGAACATACCCGTTGGTGATCGTAAAGCCGTCCACCGTCGCACCGGCGCCAGTGATATTCAAACACCGGTTATTCGAAGCTGGATACCTCCCTTTAATCATCGTATCGTTCCAGTTTTCACCGAAGCCATGCAACGCAATGCCGTTGGTGATAGTGATCTCGTTTGCCGCCGTGTAGGTGCCATTGCTGACCAGCACCACGCACTGTGCTCCGGCGGCCACCAGATCGGCCGAGGCCTTGTCCACCGCATCCTGGATATTTGTGGCGGCGTTGGCCCACGTGTCGAAGGGTGACGCCGCCAACGGG
Organism: uncultured Lentisphaerales bacterium; assembly: GCA_964592855.1. Taxonomy (GTDB): domain Bacteria; phylum Verrucomicrobiota; class Kiritimatiellia; order RFP12; family JAAYLN01; genus JAAYLN01. The sequence continues at coordinate 1,386 of CAZQKI010000093.1, read as the reverse complement.
TTGACCGGAACAACGTGATAGACGAGCGTGCGCGCGACAGTCAGATAGCCGGTAGTCAGGTCAAAGAAGTTGTTATTGGCATGGGTCGCAATCGAACTCGAAGAACCCCACGTGCCGTTATACCGGCCAAAGCCGCCCAGCGTGAGGCTGCCGACAGGAAGGTTAAGACCAGCCCCGATGCTGACTTTGGCACTTCCCGAGGGCGCAATACTCATATTGCCCCCAACCGTTGTGCCGGGGCCGATTGACTTCACACCGCCACCGGAAAAGATCACGTTGAAGTAAGCACCTGTGGCGATGTTTTGCGCGCGCCCATTCCATTCGACCGTACCGGTAGAAGTAAACCTGCCGCTGTTGGTAAAAACACCGCCCAGGGTAAGTTTGTAGCTTCCAGCGGTCAGCGCGGCACCGCTTTTGACTGCGAGCGGCACTGACGCGTTCAAGATCGAATCGCGATTCAGAGTGATCGCCCCCGTATTAGTGATGATCACGCCGCCCATAGCCGCAAAGGGAGTTATCCATTCCCCGCCGACCGAGCGCGCTACAGCCGTATTGTATTGAAGCGTGGCGACAGACCCGTAAGTCGGGGCAACCGAGGCCGTGGCCGTTCCTTCCAGCGACAGGATCCCGTTGACCGTGACACCGGTCATGGTTTTTGCGCCGCCATTGGAGAGGATCAGGTTGTGATAGGTGCCTGGCTTCACCGTCTGAGCGGTGGCACCCGTGTAGTTTACGGTACTATCCACGAAGGAAGTCAATGTACCACTGCTCAGGAAAGCACCGCTTATGTTGATCGTACCGCCACCGGAAAAAGTGACGAGCGCATAAGTCGCACCTGCAATATTTCCGGAAACGGTAACGGAACCGCTTGAGATTGTGAGTTCTGTATATTTCAAGGCGGTGCTTCCTCTGAGTTGAATATTCCCGCCTACAGACAACGAACCCGCACCTACTGCAATTGTGGTGCGATAGTTGTCGACCGTGGGAGCCCCGGTGGTCAGATTGCCAGACACGGCAAGGGATTGCCCGTTGTTCAGGGTAATTCCATTAAGAGTGTTGGCGACAAGGATGTTTATTGACGCACAACTTGCAGGGGTGTCAACAGTAACGGTTACCCCTGCGTTAATGGTCACCGCATCCGCTGCACCGGGAACTGAAGCCCCACCCCAGGTGGCTGTATCACTCCAGTTGCCCGATACACTTGCCGTCGTCGCGCTGGCATTCTCTACGCTCATGAAGGCGAACGAGGCAACGAGCCATACGACTGGCCGCCGTTTAACCAACAGCATGCCCAAAACACGTTTCAGCCCTGCGGACAACAACGCATGAAACGAATCCCCATTTACACCATGACCGATCAGAGTGTGCCACGTCTTCATAATCTTC
>CAZQKI010000092.1:0-17305 GCA_964592855.1 uncultured Lentisphaerales bacterium | reverse complement strand
TTTTTTCCCAGGGCCCGTCAGGCTTCATAACCTGACGGGCCCTTTTTTTGTGCCCCGGACATGCCCATTGAGCTTGTGTCGGGGCTCGCATCCGGCATATAATGCGCCCGTTCACGGCTCCTCATTTTCTGTTCGTCGCGGAGCCCGACATATCGAATACAAAACTTGGAGCGAAAGATGGACATGGCAAGCAAGCTGGGCGTGCAGAGTTACTGTTACCGGGGAATCAAGGATCTGGCGGGGCTGATCGCCGCCGTGAAGGCGACGGGCGTGGACCGCATCGAGTTGTGCGGCGTGCATACCGACTTCGCGCAATGCGACCAGCATGCCGGCGTGGTGGAGCAACTCCGCAAGGGCGGGATCAAGATCGTCAGCATCGGGGTCAACGGCATTTCGGCCGACGAAGCCAAGGCCCGCCCGTCGTTCGATTTTCTCCGGGCCGCCGGAACGAAGCACATGAGCATCTCGCTCGACATCAACGCCCAGCCGGCCTGTTTCCGCGTGGCGGAAAAGCTGGCTGAGGAGTATGACGTGCAGCTCGGTATCCACAACCACGGCGGGTACGACTGGCTGGGGAGCCAGGCGGCGCTGGCGTGGGTGTTCAAGCAGACCTCGCCGCGCATCGGCCTTTCGCTCGACACCGCGTGGGCCATGCAGACGGGACGCGATCCGCTCGGTTTCGTTGAGCAGTTTGGCTCGCGCCTTTCCCTCCTTCACATCAAGGACTTCATCTTCGACCGCGCGGGTCGCTGGCAGGACGTGGTCGCGGGAACGGGCAACCTCGATCTGACGAAGCTGCAGGCGGCGCTGGACAAGGTCGGCTTCGCCGGCGACGCCATCATCGAGTACGAGGGTGATGTGGACAATCCCGTTCCCGCGCTGCAGGCCTGCGTGAAAGCGGTCCGGTCTCTGAAATCATAAAAAGGACGGCTGCGATGCAAGAAGTGAAGATGTTCATGTTCGACGGGTGCCCCCACTGCAGGCGGGCCAGGGAGATGCTGGATGAGATCTTTGCGGCGCATCCCGAATACGCGAAGGTTCCGTTCACGGTGATCGATGAGCGGCTCCATCCCGAGATCGCCGACAAGTACGACTACTACTACGTGCCCACGTTCTTTGTGGGCGGCGTGAAGATAATGGAGGGGGTCCCCTCCAAGCCGGTGATCGAGAAGGTTTTCGCGAAGGCGATTGAGTAGAAGGATTTCCGACCAGCCGCGCGCCGCGCAAGCGGACGCGTGGCCTGGGTCAGGGCTTGTCCGGCTGATCGGGCTCCGCCGGCAGGAGCGCGTCCAGCGCGGAGAACTGGGAGAAGATCGAGGGCTTGAGCTTCTCCTTCTCCGCCGTCGCACCTGCGTAGTGTCCGGCCAGCAGGTTCTTCTCGTGTTCGTGATCGTGGCAGTAGATGCAGAGCAACTCCCAGTTGCCGCCGTCGGGAGGGTTGTTGTTGTGGTTGTGATCCCGGTGATGTACCGTCAGCTCCTTGAGCCGTTTGCCGTCGAAGGTGCGCCCGCAACTGGCGCATAAGTGGGGGAGGACCTTGAGCGCCCGCTCGCGGTAGCCCTCCCGCCGGGCGGCGATGTCGCGGTGCAGTTCGGCCGCGATCTGCGCGCGCCGGGCCGGGTCGGGGGATGCCGAGGGCGATTTCATTCCGCGTCGCCTCCCGGCTGTTCGGCCTTTTCCGCGGATTCAAGATCCGCCGCGCGGTCGCGCGCAAGATCGGCCGCGTTGAAGGCTTCGCTTGCCGACGGCAGGTAGATGTTCAGCCAGTCATGCACGGTGTCGGCCTCCAGCGTCCCCTGAACCATCTCGAAGGCCAGCACATGCCCGCCGCCCGAGTGGTCGTCCGCCAGGAAGTGCATGTGGTAGCCGGGAACGTTCACTCCCTTGACGAATGCCGGGGAGCGAAATCCGATGACGGTGCCACGCACCTCCGATAGATTGAAAACCGGTTGGTTTTTGGTTACGGCCACGAGCGGCGGATAGGGCTTGCGCTGGGCCGGAACGCTTCGTGTCTGCACCTGGCGGAACTCGCCCCGCGCGATGAATGCGCAAAAGCGGTTGGTCTGCGGGACGAGCGCGTCGATTCGCGCCGCCAGCGCCTGCATGCTGACCGGGCCGGCGATACGTTCCCGCAGGTCGGCCGTAAACGGCGTGACGCAGGCGAAGGGGGTCCGTTCGGAAAGCGCCGGGCGATAGACCTTGCCGTCGCCCCGGATCTGATAGAAGACGCCGTCGAGCAGAATCATCTCGCCGTCCAGCGCCGTGTAGGTTCCAATGCCGAAGTCGCCAAAGGTGCGCAACTTCTCCAGCGACAGGTGCCCGTCGTAAACGCCGGTCAGCAGGGCGTCGATCGTGGCGACCTGCGTGATGCCGTTCGAGGGCGCCGTCCGGCAGCCCGGCAGGGCCAGCGCCAGCAGGAGTGTGATGCAAGTAAGTGAGGGGGATTTCCACATGCCGGTCATTCTCCCGAAATTTTCCGCATGCTGCAACAGCAATTCTCAATGGGGCGGGGGCATCCGCAGGGAAGATTAAGATTAAGCGTGGCTTTCCCTTCTGAGCGTGCAAACGGGCGAACGCGTCCGAAGCGCGTAAAATCCGTACTCATGCGCAACACACTCGCCGAACGCCCCGAGCATAGCCAACTCAAGTTGAACGACCGAGGTTGCCTGTTCCACCGAATGCACGTCCCCAGCCATGGCCGGGACTCGCAGTGTTCCGCCTGCTGTGTTCTCGCTTGCTTCTCTTCGCCGATTAACCTACGCTTTTACATTTGTTATCTTTGGAACAGCAAGGATTCACCACATGGCAACGATGCGGCGTCAAGTGACCGTCGTGCGCGACGGCATGCACAATGGCTTTACCGATCTGCAGTTCTGGCAGGGGTGTTACTGGGTCGGCTACCGGAAAGGCTCCGCCCATGCCTCCATGGACGGCACGGCGACCGTCTCGGTCTCGGCCGACCGGGTGCGTTTCCGCGAAGCCGCCCGGCTGCGCGCACGGGGCGACAACCGCGATCCCAAGCTTTTGCCGGTGAATGAAGACCGCATGGCCGCCTACTTTCCCAGCTGGACGCTGGGGGCTGGTGCCCATGAACTGCAGCAGTATCTGGCCTTCACGGACAACGGGTTCGACTGGACACGGCCGGAGCCGATCCTGGAGCCGGGCCTGTGGCTGTGGCGCATCCGCTGCCACGAGAAGCGCTATTATGGACTGATCCAGAACCTGCAGGGCGACTGGAGCAACGGCGCTGCGCCGCACCAGCTCGACCTGGCCGTCAGCGATGATCTGTTCAACTGGAAGATCCTGGCGCGGGTAGGGGAAGTCCACGGTCTCAACGAAAGCGATATCTTCTGGCATCCGGATGGGGAGGCCTGGATGGTGGCGCGGAGTGTCGTGCGTCCCAAAGGGAGTTTCTTCTGCTCGGCCCGGGCGCCGTACGTGGATTGGAAGGTTGTGGAACTGGAACCCATGGTGCATGCCCCGATCTTCCTCCACCATGCAGGGGACCTTTACGTTGCCGGCCGCTGCCTGCCGCCGTCCGCGGGCAACCCTGTCTTTCCCTTTGGAGGCAGCAGCCTGGGCATCTGGCGGGTGCGGCGGGAAACGCTTGAACCCGTTCTGCACATTCCGGCGACGGGCGACTGCTCCTATCCGGGATGGATCAAGGACCCCGAGGGGAATATCTGCCTGACCTACTATTCGCAGCATGCCTACCATCTGGGTGTGGAGGCTTTCTCCAGCGCGGCCGGCATGCCGGACGATGTCTATTTTGCCGAGTTGGAGCTCTAGCCTGCCGTAATCCGCCAGTGCGTGGTCATCAGGCAGGTCTTCTCTCCGGCGTGCTCCTGCTGGTAGAAGACCGTCAGGATGGAGCCGTCGTCGAGCTCGACCGAGGCGGGGTACCCCAGGTCGCCGCTCGGTGCGTCGTCGAGCAGAACGATCTCCCGGTCGTAGTCCCAGTTCTTGCCGCCATCGCGCGAGAGGCAGGCCCGCTGTCCGAACGGTGCATGGCGATAGCCGTAGGTGACGAGGACCCGCCCGTCGCGCAGCGTGATCAGATGCGGCGGCTTGCCGAGGATCGGCAGTTCGCGCGGTTCTGTCCAAGTGCGGCCGCCGTCCGCCGAGTCGAATTGCCAGAGACGGCCGCGTTCGGGGCTGCGCGGCATCTCCTCGTAGCGAGCCATGGCAACCAGCCGCCCGGGCGCCACTTCCGTCACGTGCGGTTCGCAGAAGTAGGCGTAGCCGGCGGGATCGCTGCCGGGATAGCGGGGAAACATCGTGATGCGGCTGATCGTCCGCCAGGTGAGCCCCTTGTCGCACGATTCGGCCGCGAGGATGTTGCCGCGGCTCTCCGTGCGGCCGTGGTTGGTCTCGATGCCGACAAAGAGGAGTCGGCCGTCGGCCAGTTCGATCGGGCCGTGCGGCGTGGTGGGCGGAACGCGGACGGGGGCGTCCCAGGTGCGGGCGCCGTCGGTCGAGCGCCTGATCCAGTGGCCGAGACGGTAGCGTCCGTTCTCCAGCGCCTCGCCGGCCCAGCGGCCGATGTCGGACGGATCGAACGCCTTCAGATGGGCCGCGCGCCGAACGCGATCTTCATCGGTGCGGCTCATCGCCAGGTATTTCTCGTCGGTGTAGTGCGAGGTGAACCAACTCACGATCACCGTGCCGTCGCGGCAGACGCAGATCCCGGCATCCCGGTCGTCGAGGGGGGTGTTGTTGATCGTCTCATGCGGCGACCAGGTGGTGCCGTTGTCCGCCGACCGCACCAGCTGCGTCTTGCCGAACGGATCGACGTGCGAGTCCCGGTCGCCGGAAAAGACGGTGAGCAACTCCCCGCCGGGCAACCGGCCGATGGTGGGCCAGCCGATGTAGCGCCCCGGCTGCTTGCAGATGACCCGGGTTGAAAGGATGATCGCGTTCTTGCTGCCGCTCATGGGAATGGCCCTTCGGTTTCTGTTGGTTGTCCGTTTGAATGTGCTCGACAAAAACCAGAGGGTCGCGGAACATGAAGCTTCTTCATCAACCGCAGCCTTTCTGGAGCACCTGCATGACGGCAGATTTTACCGACATTGAAACCCATTTGCAAAGACTTGCTGCGCGCGCGGTCGACGACCTGTGGCCGAGCGTGGTCGATGTGCAGACCGGCCGGTATCCCGATGGCGACTACACGCCGCGGCGCGTCTACCGCCTGATCGGTGCACCGCGCGGCAGCACGCTCTACTGGGACCAGCCCCTGGTCGTGACGGCCAGACTGATTTCCGAAAGGACCGGCCGGAAGCAATACGGCGAGTCGGCGGACCGCTATCTTGCAGCCTTTCTGGACCGGTGTGTCGCGGCGAACGGGATGTTTCGCTGGGGCAACCACTGCTACTACGATGTGTTTGAACACCGGGTTGTCGAGTTCCACGGCGGCGTGCATGAGCTCCGTCCCATCACGCCGGCGTGGGATTTGTTCTGGGAACGGGCTCCCGAAAAGACGGAAACGTATATCCGCACGATGGGCAAGCGCCACGTCTACGATCCGGCGACCGGCGGGTTCAATCGGCATGACGACGGCAAGAAAGGCCATGCGTTCATCGAAGCGGGCGGCATCCTGTGCGAGTCGCTGGCGTGGCTTCACGGCCGGACGCGCGATCCCGGCCTGCTGGAGCAGGCGCTGCGGATCGCCCGGTACAGCTTCAGCCACCGCAACCCTTCAACCGGACTCGTCCCGAACGAGCCTGACATGGGACGCTGGGATTCCAAGGTCTGCACGAGCGAGATCGGCGTGTGGGCGCAGTCGCTGCTGCGCGCGGCCGATTACACGGGCAACGGCGCCTTCCGGGAAATGGCCGGCAGCGCCGTGAAGGCCTGGCTTGAACACGCCTTCGACGCGCCGTCCGGACATTTCTTCGGGCAGGTCGACATCGCGAACGGCGGAGCGGTCGTTGCCGAGAAGCCCGGGTACTGGCCGATGAAGAACGCCAACCCCTGGAGCACCGACCAGTGGCCCACGCACGACTACCCGATGGCCGTCGCGGAAGCGGCGCTTACGCTCCACGCGTTGACGGGGGAGCCGGTGTTCCTGGAAGGCGTCAGGCGCCTGGCCGGCATGGCCGTGGCGACTTGCCCGGAACGCACGGGCAAGCCGGCGTACGCCGAAAGCTACGGCCGCTGCATTCATTTTCTGGCGCGGGCCGGGCTGCAACTGGGGGACGACGGGCTTCTCGCCGACGCGTCGCTCCTGGCCGCCGATGCGCGGCGCCAATTGCTCCAGAACGGCATGTACCAGGGCCTGGCCGGCCTGGGGCTCCACGAGGCGGTGGACGGTGTCGGCTACCTGATGCTCGCCCTGTTGTTGCTGGAAACGCGCGAAGCGGGCGCGCTGTACGGGTTCGGGTTCTAACCCTCGCCTGTTTCGATCTGCTGATCATTATCAAGGGAGTTGAAAACATGCAAAAGCAAGCTCTGTTCACCAGCGGCGTCGGCGGTTATCACACCTATCGCATTCCGGCGCTGGTTCTCGCGGCCAACGGCGACCTGCTGGCTTTCTGTGAAGGCCGGCGCGACGGCGGTGGTGACACGGGAAAAATTGACCTGCTGATCCGGCGGTCCGCGGATCATGGCGCGACCTGGAGCGATCCGGCGGTCGTTTGGGCCGACGGCGAAAACACCTGCGGCAACCCGTCGCCCGTCGTAGACCCCGCCTCCGGCGATGTGCTGCTGCTCGCGACCTGGAACCTCGGATCGGACCGGGAGGCGGCGATCATCGCCCGTCAGAGCCAGGACACCCGGCGGGTGTTCCTGTTGCGGTCGCGCGACCACGGAAAAACCTGGAGCAACGCCAATGAAATCACGGCGGACGTGAAGCAGCCCGCGTGGACCTGGTACGCCACCGGCCCCGGCGCGGGAATCGCCGTGCAGCGCGGACCGCACAAGGGACGGCTGATCATTCCCTGCGATCACATCGAAGGCGAAGGCCGGTTCTCGCACGCGATTGTTTCGGAGGATGGCGGCCAAACCTGGCGGTTGGGCGGCCGCATCGGCCCCGGCGTGAACGAGTGCGAGGCGGTCGAGCTGGCCGACGGCCGCTTGCTCATGAACATGCGCAACCATTTGCCCTCGGAAACCCATCGCAAACTGGCGTACAGTGCGGATGGTGGCGAGTCGTGGAATGGACTGCGCTCCGATCCGGTCCTGATCGAGCCCGTTTGCCAGGCTTCCATCCGACGCTACCGTTGGCCGGAAGGAGACCAACCCGGCGTGATCGTGTTCAGCAATCCGGCCTGCGCCCATCACCCGGATCGACTGGGCCGCCGGAACCTGGTGCTGCGCGCCAGCTTCGACGAGGCCCGCACCTGGCCGCGCGCGGTGGTGCTGCACGCGGGCCGCGCCGCGTACTCCGATCTGGCCGTCGCCGCCGATGGAACGATTGGCTGTCTCTTCGAAGGCGGCGAAACCGAGCGCTTCAGCGAACAGATCATTCTGGCGCGGCTGGGCGAAGCGTGGCTAAGTGGCCATCAGTCCGCCAGCAGCTTGTAGGCATCCGGCGCCGGCCACTGCCAGGCGGGGGCGCAGCGCTCGTCCCGCGGGCTCAGCGTGTGATCGCCTCCAGGGCGGTCCAGATAGTAGAACGAAACCGTGGCGATGTCGTCGCGTCGTCCGCATTCGAGCCAGACATCCTCGCCGGCTTTTACCCGCTTCTCGACCGCCTCCAGCGGGAAGGGCAACGCCAAACGGCCGGCAAGGCCGGGATGTTCGCGGATGACTTCAAGCAGGGCCTTGCCCGACAGGTCCAGCTTGGGGCGCAGCGAAACGGCGCACGACCTGGCGAAGTGGAGCGGATCGCGCCGGTGGTAGAAATAGAACCCGTAATGCCCGCCTCCCAGCGCGAACGTGCGCGACAGCGGCAATCCGCTGTCCTGGTGCATGTAGCGCTCGTCATACGCCCAGGAGGCGCCGCCGAAATCGTCGAGCGAAGCGCCCATCATGCTCGGGTGCTCGTCGTCGCCGTCGAAGAAGAACTTCGGGTGTGCGCCGTGCCAGTGCAGGGGGTTGAACCGGTCGGTGACCAAGCCCACGTGGGTTCCCAGGTACCGCCCCCGGCCCTGGACGAGCGGCAGGATTTCGTGGTTGATGCCTGGTTCCGTCGGCACGGTCCGCTTGAAGCAGGCGTGCAGGTAACCGTCGTCCGGGTCCGGTTCGACGCCTTTGACAAACCGGATGTCGTGGAACACCACGATCGTCGCATCATACTCGTTCACGATCCGGATGCTCGCCCGCCTGCGGAACGGCATGGGTATGAAACAGAGCAGGCTCCGCCCGCGGGGCGACGCGAAGAAAGCGTTTTCGAAAGGCACATCGTAGCCCAGCGGGTGGCCGAAGAAGTCGCCCACGGGGACGCTCACCGCAGGCGTTTTGGCGTCATCCCAGTAAATGTCGAGGCGGACCGAGCGGTTGCGCAGCATCGAGCCCGCGTAGGGATTCGCCCCGGGCCAGTCGAACGTCAGCCACAGGCGGGTCAGGACCGCGGGTCCTTCAAGCTCCGCCACGGTCAGGCTTTCCCCGGGCTTGACGCGTGGGAAACGCGACTTCGCGCCGGCGCGGCCCTTGAGGGCCTCGACGTTGTGCACATTGCTGCAGGCGCACGTCACGCCGTCGGTCAGACGATAGAGCGGCTGTTCTGCGAAGTTCATGGCGGACTCCTTGCGCCCCGTCATTTCGCCACCCATCCGCCATCCGCGGCGATGGCCTGGCCGGTGACGTAGGACGCCTCCTCGGAGGCCAGCCACAGCACGAGATGCGCAATCTCCACCATCTCGCCAAGCCGGTCCATCGGGATATGCGGAAGGATCGCCTGCATGACGTAGTCGGGATTTGTCTCGCAGAGCCCCTGCATCCGTTCCGTCCGGGTGTAGCCCGGGCACACCGCGTTAACGCGGATCCCCTGTTTGGCATATTCGAAGGCGGCCGTCTGGGTCAGCCCGATCACGCCATATTTGCTGGCGGCGTACGGCGCATGGCCGATCGTCGTGCCCACGAGACCATAGATCGACGAATTGTTCACGATGGCGCCCCCGCCGGTCTTGAGCATCTCCGCAATCTCGGTTTTCATGCACAGGAAGACGGACGTCAGATTCACGGCGATCACCTGGTTCCAGTTCTCGATGGAATGCGCATGCGTCGGAAGGCCGGTCTGACCGGCAATCCCCGCGTTGTTGAACGCGCAATCCAGCCTGCCGAAGGTCGCTACCGTCTTCGACACCATCGCCAGAACGCTGTCGTGACTGGTGACATCGGTCGGGATGGCGATCGCTTCACCGCCCGCGGATCGGACCGCCCGGGCTGTTTGCTCGCATTCGTCCAGACGTCTGGCCGCAACGGCCACTTTCGCGCCCTCCCTGCCGAACTCGATCGCCGCGGCCTTGCCGATCCCGGAGCTTGCGCCGGTCACAATCACAACTTTACCCTGAAACCGCTTGCTCATTTCACATCTCCCGATACTCGGTTCAACGTCCGCACACGCCATCGCGGACGGTGTGTTCAAGATCAAGCGGCCGGGCGCTGCCACCGGCGCACGTCCGGTTGAAGGCGAAGATCCCCCAGGTCTTGACGGGACCGCTGACCAGTTCAGCGTCGTACTCGGTATGCGACAGGCAGATCGTATCGGTCTGTCCGGCGAACGCGAGCTGCACGGCGGCAACCTCATGCGGACCGGCCGGCTTGCCGTTCAGCGTGACGGGGAGACGGGTCAGCCTGGGCGGCTGCACGCCGGCGGCGAGCGGGACGAGCGCCCAGACCAGGCAGTCCGAAGTGGTGCGTTTACGGTAGGCGAAGCAGGGGTAGGTTGCCGGATCGAGGTTCTTCTCCTGAATGTAGGCGGTCAGTCCGTCGTTCGAGACGACCTCCGCAGTCACGTCGTCGCCCTCCGGCGGAAAGATGGCCAGTCTGGGTTCCGGCGCCTGGCCCAGCAAGATGGTCTGGGCGTTGAGCTGTCCCGCGACGCACCCGTGGAAATAGGCGGACACATCGTTCTCCGTCCCCGACTCGATCCAGTCGAAGATGATCCAGTACTGCGGCTCCGACTTTACGAACAGGATTTTCCGGGCATGGAGCGTCCGATGCTCGGGATAGCGGTAGTAGCCCTCATGCACGCCGTGGAAGAAGTCGTGGGTGGGCGTCGTGATCCATCGCCGGACCGCCGGGATGACGTGGCCCCGCCAGCGCCACTCGCCGGCCAGCGGCGCCTGCTCCATCCCGTCGATGGCCAGGCACGAGTGCGCCTCGGTCTTCTGGTCATACTGGCGTCCGGGGGAATCGCCGTAGGGGGCGCAGCCCATTTCGCCGATGAACCGCCGACCCAGCGCATGGACGTCCAGCGAAAAGACGTCATTGTGGCCGTGGCTGGTGACGATCGGTCCGCGGTCGGCGGCGGCGACGGCGAGGTAATGCGCATCCGGCGCCGTGGAACTGCGGAGGGCGGCGTATCCCGTCGGCCCCAGCAGCACCGAGGCCAGGTTCGGGTCGCTGGCGCGGGTCTCGGCATAGGTTGCCGCACCGGCCAGTCCCACGCGCCAGAAGGCGCCGTAGGGGATCTGGCCCGGCGTCTGGCCCTGATCGTCCGGCACATGGGTGCGGCAGCGCTCGGCGAACCACTTGCAGGCGCCATCCCCCGTCAATGCGGCGGCGGTGGCGGCCAGGGTGGTCAGTTGACCCGGCGTGGGGTACGTGTCGCCAAAGGAGGGGACCGCGCCGTCGGGGGTCATCAAATTTAGCAGGAAGCGTGTGGCGTCGAGCAGCCGGTCGGCAAACTGCGGCGACAGCGGGAAGCCATTCCGCTGGGCGATCAGATAGAAGTCCCACAGGCTGTGCATGGAGCCGACCTGGTAGCCGAGCGTCGTCTCTCGAGCCCCGCCGTCGGTGCGGTAGTGGCCGCGCAGATGCTCCTCGAAGATGCTCGCGCCGGTCCGGATGAAGAACGGCGCGCGCTTGAACTCGGGGAAAAGCAGGCCGATGAATGGCAGCACCTGCGTGCCGTGCAGGTACCAGTTGTGCCCTTCGGGGCCGAGCCCGAGCTGCAGCCACCGCGAGGTTTTGTCATCCCAGGCGTCTTCCGCGATCGCGTGCAGATGATCCAGGAACGCCACCCGCCCCTCGGCGGTGAATCCCGGGCAGTCGAGCAGCAGGAAGAAGGCGTCCAGTTCCAGCGCCCCCTGCGCGCCGTTGAAGGAGCCCCAGTTGAACATGTCGCCTGTCGGCACGCTGGCGTAGAAGCGCTCGAACGCGGCGCCGTAGGCGGGGTTGCCCGTGGCCCACCAGGCCCGCCCCAGTTCCGCCACGCCGCTGAGGGCGCGGGCCCCCTGGGCTTGTTCGAAGGTGAATCCCGCGATGCGGTCGGCGGCGGACGTGTCGAACTTCCGCCAGGAGGCATAGGTGTTTTCAAGGTAAGCAAGGGCTTCCGGCTTGCGTTCGTATTCAAACCGGAAGCGTGGTCGCGACGACCGGGCCAGATGCGCCGCGAAGGCCGCAGTGGGATTCGCGGCGGCGCGGACAGCATCCAGTTCCGGGCGGTTCAGGTCGAGGCAGGTGAGCAGATGTGCAGACTTGTCAGTTATCATTTTCAGAACCGGGCTCATCTCAGCAGCAGAATCGTTCCCGGCGGCGGCACGAAGGTTTCGTAGGCGCCCATGTCGACCGACTTGTTCAGCAGCCTCGGTCCCTGCGCCAGATCGACATCGGTTGCCATTCCCGGCCGTGTGATCCCCTTGTCGATGCAGGCGAGCGAAGAAGTCTTCAAACGGTAGTCGCCTGCGACATGATTGAGTCCGAACCCGGTGCCGGCATCGACGAACAGGGGTGCACCGGTGGTGTTGCCCGTGCCGGAGGGATCGTCCGTCAGGTCGGGCGAGCAGGAATAACCGATCTTGGGGATGGCGGGCAGCAGGATGTTGTTTCCGGCCACCGTGGCCGAGTTGAAGAAGACAATGCAGTTCGTCACGGTGCCGGCGAGCAGCTTGACGCCGCCTCCCGAGCCGGCCGTCTGGTTGCCGACGACGGTGCAGTTCTCCAGACGGGCGCCTGCATGGTTCATCCGAACGCCGCCGCCACCGCCGTAGGTGTCTTCCCCCCCCAGATTTCCAAAGATCAGGCAGTTCCGCGCCAGACAGGCGCCATCCAGCCACAGGGCCGCGCCCCAACTGCTGGGAATATACGTGTTTTTCCAGATCCGGCAACGGCGCACTTCGCCGCCGCCCATGTAGATGCCACCGGCGGCCCGCCGGCCGTAGTTGGCTTTGATATCGGAATCCACGACCAACCCGCCGGTCATGTGAATGCCACCGCCGCTCTGGTCGTCAGTCTGGTTGCCGATCACCGCGCAATTCGTCACCACGCCCCCGGTCATGTAGATGCCGCCGCCGTGGCTCGCACGGTTGTTGGTGACCATGCAGTTCATCACGGTGCCGTCGCTCATGTTGACGGCGCCGCCAATTCCGTCGACGTCCGTGTTGCGGAGCGTGAAGCCGTCCAGCACGGCGTTTGCATGGCCGAGGCCGAACAGGCGCGCCGTGGACACAGCCTGGATGAACGTGGCGGAGGCACCGCTTTCCGAACGGACGGCGACACCGCGGATGATGTTGACCTGGTTCGCGAGCTTGTAGAGACCACCATCCACCCGGACCGTTCCGCCGCTCATGGTCGCATCGATGGCCTCTTGAATGTTGGTGGCCGCCGTCGCCGGGGACGTAAAGGGGTAGATGTGGGGGGCGTTGGTCGCCACATACGTGATCGGCGCCAGCACCGTGATATAGTCCGGCTTGGTCGCGGTGGCCACCACCGCGGAAGCGTTGCTGACCGTCAACGAAACCGTATGACGCCCGGGCACCGTGTAGAGGTTCGTCACCACGGACCGGTTCCAGCCCGTCGTATCCGGTGTGCCGTTGAAGTCGAAATCCCACCAGTAGAAGAGGTTGGCTGAATCGTCCCCGGTTGCCGCCGCGGTGAAGACGGCCTCCAGCGTGGGACCGCCGGAGGTGAGCGGCGCCAGGAAGTTGACAGCCAGCGGGCCGGCACCGGCGTCGGGTGCCTCGTAGCATCCCATGTCGTACCGGGCGTCGCCGATGCCGTCGCCGTCCTGCGGACGCGCCAGGCCATCCAGATCGGTGATCACGTCCGGCAGCGTTGCCCCCGCGTCGATGCAGAGCGAGCCGCCGCCCAGGGAGAAGTCGTCGTTGTCGTAGTCCGTGAACCCGGGTGCGGCGGTGATGTTGCCGGTGCCGGTCGGGTTGGTGGTGAGATCGGGCGAGCAACTGAAGCGGACTTTGTTGGTGCCGGTGGTCCCGCCGATGTTGTTGGGCGCCCCCGAAGCGGTGATCGTGTTGTAATAGATGATGCTGTTCGAGATGACGCCCAGCACGCACTTGACGCCACCGCCACCAGTGCCTCCCCCGCCCGCGCCTTGATCATACGCGGCGCTGTTGTTGCAGATTGTGGAATTCAGGATGCGCGCCGATGCATGATTCATGTAGACGCCGCCGCCGCCGCTGTGGGTGCCGCTGTTGATGTTGTCTGTGACCAGACTGTTCTTCAGCGTGCAACTGCCCACTTCCATGAAAATGGCCGCGCCCCATCCCGTAGCCGACGAATTGTTCCGGACGCGGCACCGGTTCATGACTCCGCCTTGCAGGGTGACGGCCTGGGCGGCGCGGAGCGACGTGCAGCCGAAAATTTCGCAGTCCTCCGTCAGGCCGCCGGACATCCAGATGCCGCCTCCCGAATGACTGTTGCCGCTCTGATTGGCTTTGCAATTCATCACCACGCAGTTGGTGGCCGCTCCATTTTCCAGATAAATGCCGCCGCCGAGACGGGCGACACAGTTGCTGATTACGCAGTTCCGCACGGTTCCAGCCGTCATGTAGATGCCGCCGCCGCGGTCGAGGGTGGTGGGTGATATCCCATTCATCAGATAAAACCCATCCAGAAGCGCATCGGCATGCATGAGACTGAAAAGTCGCGTCGTGGCGCTGCCGTCCCGCTTTATGATCGTTACAGCCGACCCATTGACGGATTGCACCGTGACGGCTTTGAAAAGGTTGACATTGGCGGTAATCGAGTAGGTGCCGTTGCTGACCGTCACGGTGCCTCCGGCCATCACGCTGTTGACGGCATCCTGTATGCTGCGTGCCGCGGATGCCCAGGTGGCGTAGGGCGTCGTATTGCCGCCGTACTGCGACACGAAGGTTGCCGGGGCGTAAACAGTGATGTAAGCCGGTCGGGTATAGGTGGCAACCTCGCCGATGCTGTTGCTGACACTGAGGGAGACCGTGTAGGTGCCCGGATTGAAAAGATGCGTGGGGCCCGGTTGGTCGGCACCCTCCTCATCGACGGTGCCGTTGCCATCAAAATCCCACCGGTAGTAAAGCCCACTGGTTTGCGGTCCGTAGACGGTCGATGTGAACGTTGCGTTCAACGAGCTGTCGGCAACCGTCACGGGCGTGGAGAACCCACAGCGGAAAACGCCGGCATTGGCAGGCGCCGCTTCGTAGCAACCCATGTCGTAGCCGGCGCCGCCGGCGCCGTCGCCATCGGTTGGGCGGCTGGAACCCGACCGGTCGGTGGTCACGCCGGAAATCAGGGTGCCGCTGTCGATGGCGACTGATCCGGGCGTCAGCCGGTAGTTGCCCGACGAGCGGTTCTCAAACTGGGGGTCGCCGGTCGTGTTGCCTGTGCCGCTGGTCAGGTCCGGCGAGCACGAATAGGTGATCGATCCGCCTGTGACCACTACGTCCTTGGAAACACCTGTGACCAGTTTGTTGTTGGTGATGATGCAGTTCCGGACCGTGCCGGCTTTCGTCCAGATGCCGCCGCTGGAACCGGCCGAGACGTTGTCCACCACCGTGCAGTAGCGTACTTCGCCCGCACCGTACAAGCTGATGGTGCCGCGTCCGTAGTAGTTGCCGCTCGTGTTGCGGGCCACCAGACTGTTCTCGACCAGTCCGGCCGCCATGTAGATGGCGTCCTCCCGGTTGGGCGCATAGTTCTCGACGATCTCGCAGTTGCGGACGGTCCCGCCACTCGCGCCAAAGCCGACGCCTGATCCTTCGCGCAAGGCTGTGTTGTCGCGGATCGTGCTGTATTCGACAACCGCGCCACTGCCGTTGATAAAGACACCGCCGCCCTGTTGATCCGAGGCATTTCCCTTGGCCAGCACGCAGTTCGAGACGGTGCCGCCGGTCATGTAGACATTGCCGCCAGAGGTGTAGCCGATATTGTTGGTGATGAGGCAGTTCTGCACGCGGCCAGCCGACAACCAGACTCCGCCGCCATGCTGCGATGGACTGGAAGCGGCATTTGCCGATCCTCGCCGAATCGTAAGCCCGTCGATCACCGCGCCGGCGTGGTTCATGTGGAAGACGCGCCTGCCGGCAACATTCCCCGCGTCGATGGTCGTCTTCTCCCTGCCGTTGGCGCTGGTGAAGGTGACGGCACTCGTCAGATTGATCTGGGCCGTGACATTGTAAAGCCCGTTCGAAAGCTTCACGGTGTCGCCATCCCCCGCCTTGGCCATCGCGGCGGGAATGGTTGCCAGCGCCGCCGCCCAACTCAACCCGTTGCTGGCGTCGTTGCCGCCGGACGCGACCACATGATAGGTCGCCGCCTGCCCCCGCAGGCAGGCCAGCGTCATGACCGTCAACGATGCGGCCAAAACCCTCAAGCCCCGGTGGATGCCCCTGTTTCTGCTTTTCATGTCAACCTCACTTTTTGACGTCAATGGCAATATGCTAACATAAATCCCCTTTCGAGCGTCATCCGGGATTCGATTAAAAACATGTGTTATTCGATCATCCCAGCCTCGACTCCCGAGGCCGGATCGGGTACGCTTGATCCATGTCCTATTGGGTGATGATCAAACAGCGCAAGGGGCACCTCGCTTTTTGCCTGCATCACGGCTCCCGTGACACGCTTGACCACGTTCCGCTCTACATTCTCAAGGCGGAAAATGATTGTCCGGGGCCGGTGAAAGCCGTCAGGCGGCGGTTGCAATACTACAGCCTGGCCTGGATCAAGTCGGGGGACTGCCGCTATTGGAGCGAGAAGCAGCCCCGCATCGTCCGCGTCCCGGTCGGCAGCGTGATCGCGGTGGGGCCGGGCCTGCTGCATGCCTACGGCGGGCATGGTCAGGCCTGCATCGAGGATTACGTCGTCTTCTTCGGCCCCGTCGCGGACGCCTATGCCAGGCTGGGCCTGTTCGATCCGGCCCGCCCCTTGATCGTGTTGCGGGAGCCGGAGCGGATCGCCGAAATCGCCGTCTTGTTCAACAAGGGTACCGTCGAAGCGCAGCTTCGCGCAGGGCTCGTGCTGCAGCGCATGCTGCTGGACACGAAGTTCGACGTGCCCAGCGCGGCGACGGCCGAGGGGTCCGGGATTCAAAAATTGCGCAAACGGATCGAGGCGGCGCCGGAGGTTCATCTCAGCAGCGCGGAGATGGCCGCTTGCTGCGGCCTCAGCGAATCGCACTTCCGCAAATTATTCCGTAAGCAGGTTGGCCTGGCGCCCAGCCGCTTCTGCGAACACTTGCGCATGGATCTTGCCTGCAGGGCGCTGGCGGGAAGCGATCAGCGCATCGGTGAAATCGGCGTGGGCCTCGGGTATGACGACCCGCTCTATTTCAGCCAGCGCTTCAGCGCTGTCATCGGCATCTCGCCCCGCCTGTACCGTCAGTCGGTGCGCGGGCACCCGTATGCGCTTGATCCCGCGGCGGCGCCGCGAACAAACACTCGGGTAAACAGTGACCGGTAATCAGTAATCAGTAATCGGTGATCGGTGTCGCAAGGCCGAAAACCTGGAAATTACGGTAGTCGCCCCGGTACAGGTTGTTCTGCTGGCGAAAGCCGAATTTTCCGCCGGTGCGGATGGGGTTGCCTCCCATCGATCCGTCGTCGACATGACGGTACGCGACGACGTGGTCGAACAGCAGGGTGATCGTGTCGCGGTACTGCTCCAGGCGGATGCGATGCCACTCGCCGGGACGGCTGACCGTCGAGAGATCGGGACCGCTGGCCAGGAGGTGAAAGCCGTGATTTTTCCGCAGGTTCGCCACCTCGCGTCCGCGGGCGATGTAGGAGGTGTGGTAGCAGTTGATCGCGCCGCTGTGCATGTCGCTCATGACGGCGCCCCGGCGGATCGGCAGGGCGGGGTCGAAGATGTCCTCGCCGTTGCGTCCCCGCGCCGCCCACATGATGATCGCGAGACCCTGGTCGCCGGGTTCGGCATAGCGGAAATCCCACTCGAAGGCGACATCCGCAGGAAAGTCGCGCTTGAGCCAGAA
>CAZQKI010000091.1:0-17533 GCA_964592855.1 uncultured Lentisphaerales bacterium | reverse complement strand
AGAGCTATACGATGACCCTGTACGGATGTGCCGAGGCCGCCTCCCTGCTGGCCCGTCCCCGCCGAACGCACATCGATTGATCCGGCAAGTCCATAAAGAGACAAAGCGCTTATCCGTGACTGGAGTTCTTCGATATCCGACAGTTGGCGTCATGCGTACCACCTACACGTTGTTGTTCATTGACCTCCTCGCCCTCGCGCTTGCCTGGGCCGCCCCGGTGCCCGCCGCGCCGCGCCTATCGATCCTCGAAGCAGGCCAGCAGATGCGCGCCCCGCTGCCAGACGGTCTGAGCGGACTGACCTTTGCCGGCAGCAACCGGTTCTACGCCGTCGAGGATAGCGGCGGCTGGCTTTTCCCGATGACCATTGAAATCGACCCGGCCACCGGAGTGTTGCTTTCAAATACAAACGCCCCGTGTATTGCACTGCAGGGCCGCGACCTCGAGGGTGTGGCCTACGATGCCGCGCGCGACAGCGTACTCGTCAGTGACGAGTCCGACACGTCCATTAAGGAATACCGTCTGGACGGAACGCTGCTGGGCAACGTCGACGTGCCGACCAATCTGGCGGCCTGCCGCCCCAACTTCAGCTTGGAATCACTCACGCTACGGCATGACGGACGCGAACTGTGGACAGCCAACGAGGAAGCCCTGTTCAACCCCCTCCTGGGCGTGGACGATGGCCCCCTCACGGCAACCAACGCCGGCAGCGTGGTTCGGCTCACGCGATTCACGCGCGCCAATCCCCAGACCACCTGGCAGGCGGACGGACAGTGGGCCTATCCAACCGACGCGATCGGCGGCCGGGTACAGGGAGTCGGCGAGCGCAGCGGCGTGTCCGATCTCTGCGTTCTGCCCGATGGCACGCTGCTGGTACTTGAGCGGGAGATCAGCACCAAACACTTCTTTCCCGAATTCCGAGCGCGCATCTACCAGGTGGACTTCGTCGGAGCAACGGATGTCGCGGCGATGACCTCCCTCAATGGCGCAACGTACACGCCGATCCGCAAGACCAGGCTTTATGATCAAAACACCATTCTCGCAAACTACGAGGGGCTCTGCCTGGGGCCGCAACAGGACGACGGCAGCGACTGCTTGGTGATGATTTCAGATGGCGACGACTTTGCCGTTGAATTCCTATGCACGCTGAAGCTTTTTGGTCTTGTTCCGCCGAGGCGCTTGCCTTTTGGGCATTAATCTGGCATAAATTGTTCCACGAAAGGGCGGTTGTGCGAGCTTGCCGGCCGCGTTTCCACACATGATCTACTTTGCACGCGGTTCCACCCAGGACAACTTGTCCACCAGCGACCTTGAACAGGGGCTGAAGATCGCCTTCGAGCGCCTCGGCGCGCGGCGGCGCGTCGTCATCGTCCCGCCCGACATCACGCGGATGCATTCGCGCGCCGGCGAGATGGCCTGCTGCGCCTGGCGACACTACGGCGACCGGGTGACGGATGTCCTGCCGGCCCTCGGCACGCACACGCCGATGACACCGGGGCAGATGGACCGCATGTATCCCGGCATCCCCCATTCGCTGTTCCGCGTGCATGACTGGCGCGACGGCGTGAAGACCATCGGACGCGTCCCGGCCGACTATGTCCGCGAGGTTTCCGGCGGCGCCGTCGACTACGACTGGCCGGCGCAGGTTGACCGCCTCCTGCTCGAGGACGGCATCGACCTGATTCTCTCGCTCGGGCAGGTCGTGCCGCACGAGGTGGTTGGCATGGCTAACCACAACAAGAACATCTTTGTCGGCACCGGCGGCCCCGAGGGGATCAACAAGAGCCATTACCTGGGGGCTGCCTACGGCATGGAGCGCATCATGGGGCGCGCCGACACCCCCGTCCGTCGCCTCTTCGATTACGCCTCCGATCACTTTGCCAAGCACCTGCCGATCATCTATGCCCAGACGGTCGTCGGCGCCGGCGACGACGGCAAGATGGTCACGCGCGGTCTTTTCGTCGGCGACGACGCCGAGTGCTTCAAGCAGGCGGCGGCGCTCTCGCTGCAGGTCAACTTCCACCTGCTCGACAAACCGCTCGACAAGGTCGTCGTCTATCTCGACCCCGAGGAGTTCAAGAGCACCTGGCTGGGCAACAAGAGCATCTACCGCACCCGGATGGCCATCGCCGACGGCGGCGAGCTGATCGTACTGGCGCCGGGCGTCAAGGAGTTCGGCGAAGACGCCGAGATCGACCGCCTGATCCGCCGGTACGGGTACAAGGGGACGCCCGCCACGCAGGAGGCGGTCCGCTCGCAGCCGGAGATGGCGGCCAACCTGAGTGCGGCGGCGCATTTGATCCACGGCTCGTCCGAAGGCCGTTTTTCCATCACCTATGCCCCCGGACATCTTTCACGCGCCGAGATCGAACAGGCGGGCTTCCGTTACGGCGATCTCGCCGCACTGTTGAAGCGCTACGACGTCGCGAAGCTGCGCGACGGCATGAACCAGCTTCCGGACGGCGAGCGCTTCTACTACATTTCAAACCCCGCCGTCGGACTGTGGGCGTTTCGCGGCAGGTTTGGCTGATGGTGCGGATGCGCCCCGGGCGTACCGTCACCTTTTCATCACACGCGCAGAAGCTGCGCACGGAAACAAGGATAAGCACAATGAACGTTCCCTTCAAAGTCGATCTCAAAGGCAAGGTTGCCGCCGTCACCGGCGGTGGCGGAATTCTCTGCAGCAGCATGGCCGAGGCGCTGGCCGCCTGCGGTGCCCGCGTGGCGGTCCTCGACCTGCGCAAGGCCGCGGCCGACAAGGTGGCCGACGCGATCCGGGCCCAGGGCGGCGAAGCCCTCGGCTTCGAGTGCAACGTGCTGGAGAAGGGCAGCATCGAGGCCTGCAATGTCGCCGTCGAAGCGGCTTTCGGCCCGGTTGACATCCTGATCAACGGCGCGGGCGGGAACCACCCCAAGGGGACCACGACGCGCGAGCAGCTGACGAAAGAGGATCTCGACCACAAGGCGGAGGGATTCGTCTCATTCTTCGATCTCGATCCCGCCGGCATCCAGTTTGTCTTCAACCTGAACTTCCTCGGCACGCTGCTGCCGACCCAGGTCTTCACGAAGGGGATGGTGCACGGCAAGGGCGGCGTCGTCATCAACATCTCGTCGATGAACAGCTTCAAGCCGCTGACCAAGATTCCGGCCTACAGCGCCGCCAAGGCGGCCGTCAGCAACTTCACCCAGTGGCTCGCGGTACATCTGGCGCCCGTGAACGTCCGGGTCAACGCGATTGCCCCCGGCTTCTTCCTGACCGATCAGAACCGGACGCTGCTGACGACGCCCGACGGATCGCTGACCCCGCGCGGCAACCGCATCGTCGCGCACACCCCCATGGGCAAGTTCGGCGACCCCTCCGACCTGATCGGCGCGCTGCTGTGGCTGGTCTCCGACCAGGCCGCCGGTTTTGTCACCGGCACGGTCATCCCGATCGACGGCGGCTTCTCGGCCTTCAGCGGAGTGTGAGGCGGGTCGAGGGAATCGAGTGATTCGAGTGATTCGAAGGAATCGATTCGTTCGATTCTCTCGATTTTATTGACCATACTTTATTTGACTTTCCACGCCGGAAGCGCTATGTTTTGCGCCGATTCCGCCACATTCATCCACCTTTCAACGACAGGACACAACCAATGAACAACCAGAAAGCCGATATCGGCCTCGTCGGACTCGCCGTCATGGGCGAAAATCTCATTCTGAACATGGAGAGCAAGGGATTCACGGTCGCCTGCTACAACCGCACGGTCGAGAAGGTCGACGCCTTCATCGGCGGCCGCGGCGCGGGCAAGAAGCTGATCGGCTGCCACAGCCCGCAGGAACTGGTCGACTCGCTCAAATCCCCCCGCCGCATCATGCTGATGGTCAAGGCCGGCAAGCCAGTCGACGATTTCATCGCGCAGATCGCGCCGATGCTCGACAAGGGCGACATCCTCATCGACGGCGGCAACAGCCACTATCCCGACACCATCCGCCGCTGCAAGACGCTGGCCGCGCAGGGGCTGCACTTCATCGGCACCGGCGTCTCGGGCGGCGAAGAGGGCGCGCTGAAGGGCCCCGCCATCATGCCCGGCGGCAGCACCGAGGCCTGGCCGCACGTGAAGCCCATTTTCCAGGCCATCGCGGCCAAGGTCGCCGACGGCTCGCCCTGCTGCGACTGGATCGGCAGCGACGGGGCCGGCCACTTCGTCAAGATGATCCACAACGGCATCGAATACGGCGACATGCAGCTCATCTGCGAAGCATATCATCTCCTTTCACAGGGACTGGGGATGTCCGCCGCCGAGATTCATGAAATCTTCGCCGAATGGAACAAGGGCGTCCTCGACAGCTATCTCATCGAGATCACCCGCGACATTCTCGCGAAGCTCGACGACGAGACCGGCAAGCCGGTCGTCGACCTGATTCTTGACACGGCGGGACAGAAGGGGACCGGCAAGTGGACGTCGCAGGCCGGCCTCGACTTCGGCGTGGCGATCCCCCAGATCGCCGAGGCGGTCTTCGCCCGCTGCCTCTCCGCCGTCAAGGAGGAGCGTGTCGCCGCCGCCAAGGCGCTGCGCGGACCCAAAAAGCCCTTCAAGGGCGACAAGGCCAAGTTCGTCAAGCAGCTGCACGACGCCCTCTACGCCAGCAAGATCTGCTCCTATGCGCAGGGCTATCAGCTGATGCGCGCCGCGGCGGGCGAGATGGGCTGGAAGATCAACTACGGCCAGATCGCCCTGATCTGGCGCGGCGGTTGCATCATCCGCGCCCAGTTCCTCGACTACATCCGCGACGCCTTCGCGCGCAAGCCGCGGCTCGCCAACCTCCTGCTCGACCCCTACTTCAAGAAGGCGGTCCGTCAGGCGCAGCCGGCTTGGCGCCAGGTGCTGATGACCGCGATCAAGCTCGGCATCCCCTGCCCCGCGATGAGCTCGGCGCTCAACTACTACGACAGCTACCGTTGCGAGCGACTCCCGGCCAATCTGCTGCAGGCGCAGCGCGACTACTTCGGCGCGCACACCTACGAGCGGATCGACCAGCCGCGCGGAATCTTCTTCCACACGAACTGGACGGGCCAGGGTGGCACGACGGCCGCCACGACCTACACGGTATAAGTGGTCAGGGGTCAGGGTTCCGTGGATCCTCTGGCGGCCCAAAAAGGCCGCCAGTTGGATCGAAGCAGGAGAACAATCTTTGTGATGCCGGTGGTCAATGAAAACCGTTTACCGTCCGTCAACCCGGCCTGAAGCCCCGGTTTCCGTACTTCTTGCGCCGTTCTCTCCGGCCTTTTTGCACACCTTCTTGTGCGCATCCTCGAACACTCGACAAAGCTCATGACAAAGCTTGCGACAAAGATTCCGGGAATACACCAGGCGGCAGGGGCGCGGCTGCTCAGCCAGTCTCCCTCGCGATCCAACTGGCCGGCACAGCCGGCCAGCGGCCTCACTGAAACCTGACACCCTGAACCCTGACACCCTGACCCCTCTCATGCCACGCGCAGAACCGACACGCAAGGAACGCTTCGAGCACTTCCTGCTCCGCCTGATCCAGCACCCGGGGGCGGACCAGGGGCATACGCGCGACATCCGGTTCCTGCTGGGGTTTCTGAAGCACCTGTCGCTGCTCTTCCGGACCATCGTCCAGACCCGGCTCGGCTTCTACGACGCCGGGATCCTGCCCCGCTCGCATCTGGGATGCCAGATCATCAGCGTGGGGAATGTGACGGTCGGCGGCACCGGCAAGACGCCCGTCGTCGAGATCTTCGCCCGCGAACTCCAGGCCGCCGGCAGGAAGGTGGCGATCCTGAGCCGTGGCTACCGCAAGAAGGAGAAGTCCTTCCTGGAGCGCCTCTTTCTGGGCGACCAGATCAGCCAGCCGCGCGTGGTCAGCGACGGAACCCGCATTCTGCTGGACAGTGAGATGAGCGGCGACGAGCCGTACATGCTCGCCAGCAACCTGCCGGGCGTCGTCGTGCTTGTGGACAAGGATCGCGTCAAGAGCGCGCGCTACGCCATCAAGCATTTCGGCTGCGACATGCTGATACTCGACGACGGGTTCCAATACCAGCGCATGCAGCATCGTCACGAGGTCGTGCTGGTCGACCATACCAACCCCTTTGGCAACGGCCACCTGCTGCCGCGCGGCATCCTGCGCGAGCCCGCCCGGAACATCCGGCGCGCCAACTTCATCTTCATCACCAAGTCGGACGGCAAGAGCGAGGCGTTGCGCCGGCAGCTCAGCCTGCTGAACCCGACGGCCGAGATCACCGAATGCCGCCATCATCCCTGCTTTTTCAAAAACGCCGAAACGGGCGCAAAGATGGAAATTGGCGCGGTGGCCGGGAAGCAGGTGGTGGTCCTCTCCGGCATAGCCGCTCCGGGCGGCTTCGAGAACTCCATCCGCAGCATGGGGGCGAAGGTGCTGGTGTGCGAACGCTTTGTCGACCACCACCGCTACCGTCAGCAGGAGATCCTCGAAGTTGTCAACCACGCCGTCGAGATCGGAGCCGATGCCATCCTGACGACGGAAAAGGACGCCGTCCGCCTCCCCCGCATGGAGAATCCCAAGGTGCCCATCTTCTACCTCCGGATGGACATCCAGATCATCGACGGCTACGACAACTTCAAGGAATGCGTGGCCCGGATCTGCTTCGCGGGCAGCGCCTCGCAGTTCACGCCTTCATCGCTGGCCTGCGCGGCGCGGTCCGATACGTCCCGCGCTACTTCGCTGCCGCCCGTCTCCTGACGCCTCACAATTCACGCCTTACAATTCACGCTTCACGCCTCACGCCAGCTCATCCAGCTGCTGGCGGATCATCCGCTCACGGGCCTCGATGGATTCGCAGAGGCGGAACTGCACGCGCGCCCGGTTGAGGTTCTGTTCGGGATGGCGTGTCTTGAAGTAGACACTGCCGGCCAGATAGTCCTGGAAGAAGCGCAGGCCCAGCTCGAAGGTGATCAGGCGGATGGAATCGAAGAGATACCGCCGGTCCGCCTCCGTCAGGAACTCACGGGCCTGCCCCAGGTAGCCCTTGCAGAAGGCCAGGCAGAGATCCATGTCGAAAACAACCTTGTTGAGATTCATCTCCTCCTCGCCGGCCGGATTGCAGATGGAGCGCAAGGCGTCGCCGAAATCGTAATGCATCAATCCGGGGCTCACGGTGTCGAGGTCGATCATCGCGGTGCCCTTCCCCGTGAAGTCGTCGATCATGATGTTGTTCACCTTCGGGTCGCCGTGCATGACGTGCAGCGTCAGCTCGCCGGCGGCGATCGCATCCTGCAGCGTCGACACGAACGTCCGGCGGTCTTCGATGACTTTGGCCAGGCGCCGGGCCTCCATGGAGGCATTCAGGCGTTCGCCGCCTGCGGCGGTTGCAATGGTGGCATCGTACTTCGCCAGGTAGGTGGGCGTGATGTGAAAACCGGGAAGGGGATCGCTCAGCGTCCGGGTGTCCAGGTCGGCGACCAGTCCATGGAAGTGCGCCAGCACCGCCCCGCATTCGGCGGCGTGTTCGGGACCTTGCGCCTCGTTGAAGGCGGTTGCCGAGGCGATCTTCGTGATGACCCGCCAATAATCGCCGTTTTCATCCAGGAGGAAATCGAGGCCTTCGCGGGTCTGGATCAGCTTCGGCATCTGCCAGACACGGTCGGCGGCTTCGGCTTCCGCCTCAAGCTTATCGTGGGCATGCGCAGTCAGATAGTGCAGGTTGGACATGATCTGCTCCGGATGTGCGAAGACCACCCGGTTCACCCGTTGCAGAATCACCTGCTGCTCATCGAACGTGTTGCGGAAAATGGCCAGGTAGGTGTCGTTGACATTGCCGTTGCCGGTTGGGTTGATTGTGACCAGGCGGCCGGGGATGTTGAATTTGTTGATCAGGACAGAGAGTTCCATGGTGTGACCCTTTCAGCGGATGAACCGCTCATATCCGCAGGACATCTGTATACACATTCACACGGCACAAGTCGAAGAAAAAAAATCGCCGGGGTCGCGGTTAAACCGCAACCCCAAACCGCAAACCGCAAACCGCAAACCGCAAACCATCCGATTCGCGATTGCGTTCACGGGGACAATCTGTCATCCTATGAAATCATCCGATTGTTTGACTTAATGGAAAACAGGAGCGTTTCGGCATGTCTTTGAATCTGGTTCGGCAAATAGATGATCGCATCCCCATCTGCAATCTTCTGGTCAGCGTTTCAGACAAGACGGGGTTG
The DNA here is from genome assembly GCA_964592855.1 of uncultured Lentisphaerales bacterium. GTDB lineage: Bacteria > Verrucomicrobiota > Kiritimatiellia > RFP12 > JAAYLN01 > JAAYLN01. Next base: position 9,340 of record CAZQKI010000091.1, on the reverse strand, counting down.
GATGCCCTGGTGTCATCCCTCGTCAAACCCGGCACGGACATCAGGATCTACTCCACGGGCGGCACCGCGGCCGCCATCGCGAAGGTCCTCGGCCCGGCACTCGCCCAACGCCATCTCGTCTCCGTCTCGGACTACACAGGGCAGCCCGAGATGCAGGGCGGACTGGTCAAGACCCTCGACTTCAAGATCTATCTGGGTCTGCTGTCGGAGACCTACAACCCCGCCCACCAGGCCGATCTCGTCCGCACGCAGGCCGTGGCCATCGACCTGGTCGTCGTCAACCTCTATCCCTTTCGCCAGACCGTGGCCAAGGCCGGCGTGACACCCGAAGAAGCGCGCACGAACATCGACATCGGCGGCCCCTGCATGGTCCGGGCCTCGGCGAAAAACTATCTGCGCGTCGCCTCGATCACCGATCCCGCCGACTATCCCGCGATCCTCGCGGAGCTCGCAGCCAACCAGGGCACGCTCGGCCTGGATACCCGCTTCCGTCTCATGCGCAAGGCCTTCCGCCACACCGCCGAATACGACACCGCCATCGCCGACCATTTTGCCGCAGTGCCCCCCGCGCAGGTGCGAGCCGCCTACGCGTTCCAATCCTGAAGCGCGCCGATCACGTTATGATTGATCTTCACATTCATTCCAGCTTTTCCGACGGGACGGATGCGCCCGAGGCGTTGGTCTGCCTCGCCTGTCGTCTCGGCCTGAGCGCCGTGGCGCTGACCGACCACGACACCACCGGCGGCGTGGCCGCATTTCTTGCGGCCTGCCGGAGCCGCAAGCTGACCGGTTTCGCCGGCGTCGAGGTGAGCGTGGAGGTCCCCTCGGGCACGCTGCATCTGCTGGGCCTGGGGATCGACCCCGCCTGCCAGGCGCTCGCGGAGTCGCTGGCGCGCGTGCAGGACGGGCGCGACTGGCGCAATCACCGCATCCTCGAGAAGCTCCTGTCGCTCGGTTTGGCGCTGACGTGGGAGGAAGTCGCGGCCTTCGCCGGCGAGGAGGTCGTCGGCCGTCCCCATTTCGCGCTGGCCCTGATCGCCCGCGGCTGGGTGGCGAACCAGCAGGAGGCCTTCGACCGCTTCCTCGCCAATGGCGCGCCGGCCTATGTCGACCGCTACCGCCTCACCCCGGCCGAAGCCCTCGGGCTCATCCGCCAGGCGGGCGGCGTAGCCATCATGGCCCACCCCTATGCCTGGTGCGACGACCTGCCACTCCTCGAAAGCCGGATCGAAGCGCTGAAGGCCGATGGCCTGGCCGGCATCGAGGCCTACTACCCCAACCACACGCAGGAGATGACCATCGATCTGCTGCGCCTCGCCAAGCGGCAGAACCTGCTGGTTTCGGGCGGCTCCGACTATCATGGCCGCTCCCTCCGGCCCGACATCGCGCTCGGAACGGGCTCCGGCCGGCTTTGCATTCCCGATTCGCTTGTTCCGAAGCTCGTCGCCGCCATCGGCCCGAATGGCCATTATCACTGGGAGGCGTGACCATGGGCACAGGCACGGATGCAGCATACCCCCCAGACTGGACTCAGGTGATCACTGGACTCATCCGCCGCACCGCGACCGAGCTGCCCGATGACCTGATCGCGGCGATGCAGCGCGCCGCCGCCGACACCGCCGAAACCCCCTGCGCCTGCGGCATCCTGCAAACGGTGCTGGAGAATTCCGAGCTGGCCCGCGCCACGCCCTCCCCCATCTGTCAGGACACGGGAACGCTCACCTTCTGGATCGACACGCCCCCCGGCGTGGATCAGACGCTCCTCGCCTGCGGCGTCCGTGAGGCGGTTGCCGAAAGCACCCGCCGCGGCTATCTGCGCCGCAACACAATTGAAACCCTCAGCGGACGGTCGCTCGACGACAACCTAGCCCCCGGCTCGCCCGTTATCCATTTCGAGCCGTCCATTGAAACCGCCGAGGTTCGCATCTGGCTGCTGCTCAAAGGCGGCGGTTGCGAAAACATGAGCGCGCAGTACAGCCTGCCCGATGCCTCGCTCGGAGCCGGCCGCGACCTCGACGGCGTCCGCGCCTGCATCTTGCACGCCGTCTGGCGCGCACAGGGGATGGGCTGTGCGCCGGGCGTGGTCGGCGTTTGTATCGGCGGCGACCGTGCCGAGGGGTATCTGCACGCCAAGCGGCAGCTCCTCCGGCCCCTCGCCGACGCCGCGCCCGAACCCGAACTGGCCAGGCTCGAAGCCCGGCTGCTCGCGGAGGCAAACACCCTCGGCATCGGCCCCATGGGACTCGGCGGCAAGACCACGCTCCTCGGCGCCAAGCTCGCGGCGCGGAGCCGCCTCCCCGCCTCCTATTTCGTCTCGATCGCCTACTCCTGCTGGGCCTGTCGCCGCCGCGGCCTGACGGCGGGGGCGAATGGCGCGTTGAAAGGATGGCTGGGATGAGCGGTACAAAACTGCCGGCAATTCCCGCCGTCCCGCAACCCATCGCGCTGGAGGCCCCCTTCCGCGCCACGGACATCCGCGCCCTGCCGTTGGGCGCCGCCGTCCGGATCAGCGGAACGATCTACACGGGACGCGACCGGCTGCACCGGCATCTCTACGATGGCGGTGCATCGCCCGTCGATCTCCGCGGCGCCGCCCTCTTCCACTGCGGCCCCGTCGTCGTCCCCGTCGGCGACTCTTGGCGCGTGGTCGCGGCCGGCCCGACCACTTCGATCCGCGAGGAACCCTACATGGCCGCCATCATCGCGCGGCATGGCCTCCGCATGATCCTCGGCAAGGGCGGCATGGGCGCAGCCACGCAGGCCGCCTGCCGCGAGCATGGCTGCGTCTATGTGCAGACCGTCGGCGGCGCGGCGGCCTCGATCGCGCGGTGCGTGCGGCAAGTCGGCCGGGTCTGGTTCGAGCGCGAATTCGGCGCCACCGAGGCGATGTGGGAGTTCATCGTCAACGGTCTGCTGGGCATCGTCGCCATCGATGCCCGGGGCGAAAGCCTCTTTACCGGCGTGGAACGGCAATCGGAAGCCCGTCTTCGCGCCCTGCTTGCTAAAACCCCGGAGAGCCAGTGACCTTGCGCATCGTCTTCATGGGTTCGGCCGACGTGTCGAGCACGGTCCTGCGTGCGCTGGTGACCGCGCCCGCGCTGCAGGTCGTCGGCGTCGTGACGCAGCCCGACCGCCCGAGCGGCCGGCAGCGCCACCTCGCGCCCTGCGACTGCAAGCGCGAAGCGATGCTGCAAGGCCTCCCCGTCCTCACCCCCGAAAAACTCAACACCCCCGAAGTCGTCGAGCAGCTCATCACCTGGGCTCCGGAAATCATCGTTGTCGCCGCCTACGGCCAGTTTCTCGGCGCCCGCATCCTCACCCTCCCGCCCCTGGGCTGCGTCAACGTGCACCTCTCGCTCCTTCCGAGCTTCCGCGGCGCCGCCCCCGTTCACCGCGCCATCGCCGCCGGCATGGACGAAACGGGCGTGACCATCATGCAGATGGACAAGGGGATGGACAGCGGCAACATCCTCCTGCAGGAACACGAGCCGATCTTCTTCGACGACACCGCGGGATCGCTGCACGAACGCCTCTCCGCGCTGGGCGCCGCGCTCATTCTGAAGGCGCTGCCCCAGCTGGCGGCGGGCCAGCTCGCTCCGCTGAAGCAGGATGGCGCGCTGGCGACGTACGCCCCGAAGCTGCACAAGGAGGAGGGGCTGATCGACTGGGCGGCATCGGCGCAAGGACTCGCCCTGCGCATCCGCGCCTTCAACCCCTGGCCGGCCTGTCACACCCCCCTGACCGTCATGCGCCACGGCAAACCCCAGATCGAGCGGCTCAAGGTGCTGCAGGCCGATGCGGAGCCGCCGCCCGATGGGGCGGCGTGCCTTGCGCCGGGAACCGTAGCCGGCCTCTCGGCACACGGCCCCGCCATCACGACGGGATCGGGCTGGCTGCGCCTGCGTCAGGTGCAGCGCGCCGGCGGGCGCGCCATGGACGGCGCCGCCTTCCTCTGCGGCTTTCCGCTGGCCGTCGGCCAAGCCATCCACGGGATGCAGGAGCAACTGTGATCATCAAGACCACAGCCCTTGTCCTGCGCGTCAATCCCCTCTCGCGCACGTCCCGCGTCGTGACCTGGCTCACCCCGGACTGCGGCCGCGTCGTCACCGTTATCAAGGGCGCCAGCCGCGCCAAGAGCGCCTTCCTCGGACAATTTGATCTCGCCATGCGCTGCGAACTGCTCTTCTACCGGCGCGAGCACGACGGCATCCATGTCGCCCGCGAATGCACCCCCCTTGCCAGCCGGCCCAACCTCCGCACAGACTGGCGCGGCGCCGTGGCCGCCAGCTACCTCTGCGAACTGGCGAGCCGCGCGACGGCGCCCATGCTCGACGCCCATTCAACCTTCGATCTGCTGGACCAGACGCTGGAGGCCCTCGAACAGGGCGCCCCCGCCCCGCCGACCATTCTCCGCTTCGAATTCGCCCTCCTTCAAACGCTCGGGCTCGCCCCCGACTTCGCCTTCTGCGAGGATTGTACCGTGACCAGCAGCCACCGCCCCTGCCGTTTCTCCCTCCCCTCCGGGCGCCTTCGCTGCATGCATTCGCGCACACACCTGCCAGGCGGCACCTCCGTGGCCGTCGACGCCGGACTGCTCGCCGCGCTGCGGACCTGGCAACGGCCGGGCTGGCCGCCGGCCGGGACGGGCGCTGCCCTGCCGCCCGATGACGCCGGGATCGCCGTCCGCCGCTTTCTGGGCATGTTTCTGCAATGCCATCTGGATCTTCCGCTGGCCTCGCGCCAGACGGCCTTCGCATGGTTGGACACGCATCCGGGGAAAAAACATGAATACAACAAAAGCGTTGCGGTTTAGTCTTGTTCCGTTGCTGGCAGGCGCCCTTCTGGCCGCCGGCTGTTCCAAGTCCGTCGACAAAACGCCCGCGCCGTTGGCGGGACCGCGCGATGACCGTGAAGTCGTCGTGCGCGTGGACAAGGCCATGCTCACCTGGAGCGAACTGAATGTCCGCGCCCGCAACTTCTACATCGAGGAGAGCCGCCGGATGGTGGTGCCGAAGGGCGGCGAAGAGGAGGCACTGGAAGCCTTTCGCCGCCGGGCGGCGTCCCTCTTCATCTTCAAGATCGTCATGATGGACGAAGCCCGGAAGCGCAACATCGTGGTCACCGACGCCGACCGCGTGCGGGGAACGAACCGGCTCGCCCAGACGCTCCAACGGCAGCGCGGCATCACGAGTGATCAGTTCTTTCGCGAATCGCCGTTCGGCGAAGCCGTGGCGCGCCGGGAGTTCGAAGACGGGCTCGTGATCGACAAGCTCATCGGCCAGGAGATTGCCACGACGATTACCGTCGGCGAGGCGGAGATCGAAGCCGAGGCGAATCGGCTGATCGAGTTCCGCAACGTCAAGCTCCAGGAGATGACGGCCATCCGCAAGCGACTGCTCGCAGGCGAGGACTTTGCCAAAGTGGCGGCGGAGGTTTCCAACTGCTCCAGCGGCAAGCGCAGCGGCGGCGATCTGGGACAGATTCCCCGCGGCAAGACCCCTCTGCCCTTTGAAAAGGCCATCTTCACCCAGCTGATCGGCGAGATCGGGCCGGTCATCGAGACCACCGGCGGGCTGCACATCATCCGCGTGGCCGCACGGCATCCCGGCCAACCCGCCTCCGCGACGACCCCCGCCGTCCCCGAAAGCGCCCGGGTCAGCCACATTCTGCTCCGCACGCGCCCCGTAGCCACCCGTGCGCTCCTGCAGGAGCAGGTCCGGCAGACCAAAATGGCCAGCGCTGTCAGCGACTTTTATGCCACCTGCCGCGCGCAACGGCACATTGAAACAATCTACACCGATTTGAAATATTGATTGGCATTGACAACAGCGGCATTCTGTCATATATTTCCGGCTCTTTCCCGGGGGATTAGCTCAGTTGGTTAGAGCACTTGCTTGACATGCAAGGGGTCACAAGTTCGAGTCTTGTATCTCCCACCAGAATTTCAGCTCGTTTTTGTTGGAAAATACCAATAAAAACGGGCTTTTTCGTTTATAGGGCAGGTCTGCCCCGTCTTTCTGCTACAGCGTGAAACGGGGTGATTTTTGAGCCTTGAAGCCGTGTTTGCGTGTCAGATCCGTGATCTCATGCGAAGCCAGGCTGTTGTGGCGTGGGTTCGCTTGCAGATAGCCGAGAGTCTTGACTAGCCGCTTGAAGTCCTGTTGCTCGTTTCCATCAAGTTTACCCGCAAGACTCCGGGCCGAGAGGTCGGACCAAAGCGCATCCATATCCGGCAACCCCATGCGGATATTGAAGGGCTTGTCTCAATCCTCCAAGAAGGGTGAGAGGTCGATGGGCGCGGAAGCCAACCCCTTCTTCAGATTTGCGGCCGACCGATCCAGCATCCGCTGCGACCGGGCGGAGATCGCCTCCGGCGGGACGAGCACACGCGGCTCCAGCATGAAAACGCCGTTGGAAAGCGCCCTGACGTGGAAATACTTTGAACCGTGAAGGCACACCATTTACCTCGGCCATTGCGACAACGTCACCACGGAGGCACGGAGTCCGGGAGGAGAGGTTGCGTGAACCTCCCCTCCCGGACTCCGTGCCTCCGCGTCTCCGTGGTGAACCCTGCGGATTGATTGGTTTTCACACGCACGAAATCGAAATCATCGGCCATGCGCTAAAATCGCCCCCCCCCCCGGCAACTGACCCATTTCGCTCGCGACAAAGTTCCCCTTGCACTGGGGTGCAGTTTGTTGTAGAATGCGCGTCGCGGCATGCGAAAAGTCATCGGGCACAAACACGCTGATCGCAATCGGTTGAAATAGTCGAACTCGAACGTTGAAAAGAATGAAAAAGATATGGCAAAATCAATCTATCGTCTCACGAAAAGACACCTGCACACGCTCATTCTGACCGCAGGGGTCACCGTGGCGATTTTCGCGTTGAGGTTCACGAGTTTCGCGGGGCTTGGCCGTGCGCTGACGGTGTTTATCAATCCGCTTGCGCAGTTGGTCTGCATTCCGATGCAGAAAATCGGCATCCCGCATGCCAGGGGGATGAGCCAGCTTTTCATCTCGTTTGCGTTCTGGTTCGTTGTCGTTCTGGCGCTTCGTTCCAGATTCGAACGCGCGATGTGCGACGATTATGGCCGGAACCAGGAAGCCAGGGACTAGGGCACCTTGATGGTGGCGCTCGACCCGTTTGGCATCGTGAGCGACAGCGTCCTTCCAGACAAGGGTGACAAGTCGCGGACAGGTGTGTTCTTGAGATTCAAACATGCCAATGGCATGTTGGTCAACGGCGAGAGATCCCGGATGGAAGTATCCGCCAGATAGAGACGTTTCAAAGGCAGGCCCTTGAGCGGCGAGAGATCCGATAGCAGGGTGACATTGAACAAGTTGAGAGAAGTCAGTGGCATGCCCTTGAGCGGACGAAGGTCAACAAGTTGCCGTGCGTACGTGATGGTCAAATTTGTCAGTGCCATGCCGGTTAACGGAACGAGCGAGGCAACAACCTCATCCTGTTGAATGCTCAGTTTCCGAAGGGGCATGCCGTGGAGCGGGCGAAGGTCGGCGATTTTGAGTCCGCTGATATCCAAAGTCTCCAGCCGCAGGTCCTGCAGCGGAGCAAGGTCAGTGACCGGGCACGGCCCCAACTGCAGGTCAATCAGGGGCGTGCCCTTGATCGCGTTCAGATTCTGAATGTTGCTGGGGCCAATCCACAATGCTCGGAGGGGAAGTCGCGACAGTGCCGAGAGATCCTGCAGACCCAACGATTTCCGCAAGTCCAGAACAATGCCATCTTCGTCCCCCAAAACCAACCAGTCGATCATGGCGTTTGGATTCGCCTTCTTGAAGGTTTCCTCCACCTCCGCCAGCACGGAGGCGTCCACGGCCGTCGGCGCACCCGCCCGAATGCGGTTCAACGGCTTGAGCACGGAGGCTTGCGACTGGTGACGTCCGTCTGCGCATGTTCCATCACGAAGGCTGCATGCTGCTTGCGGATTGCGGCCACCTGATTCTCCGTGAAGGTCATCCTGCGGATGGCCGCCACCAGACGGTCGGGGCCATCGGATGGGGATGCCTGATGGCAGGCCAGTTTGAGCAGTTGCGTGTATCCGCCAGTTTCAGAAGCGCCTCCCGGGCGCGCGTCTCCCACATCGTCCCGGCCGCATGGCGTGCCAGGGCCGCATAGCGCTCCGTCGCCCCCTGCCAATCGTCTGGCGCGGCCGCCGCAAGCCGCCGCGCTTCAACGAAACGGTTGCTCAGCGCGGCCAGGAGAGGATCGGCTGGCGGCATACGGGTTGCATGGGTTTTGACAGGCACCGGCGCAAGCTGCTGCACCGGGTGCGTTACTGGGGGGCCTGGGCGGACCAGCCAGACCGCCGCGCCGATGCCAATCACGACGAGCGACACCCAGACCCCGGCAGGAGGTCCGGCGCGGCGAGGTGCCACTGAAGGGATCGGATGGTGTGCGGCGGCCGGTGCGCCAGCTCCGCCGGTCATGATTCGACCCGTGTGCCCTGTGGCTGTCGCTGCCCCGTCGTGCGTCAATGCCGATTCATTCGTGGGCAACGCGCCCAGATGCGGAGACAGGTTCTTCATCACCCGCCCGATGTCGTCGATCAGCGCCTCCCAGGTGGAATGGCGCTTGTCCGGCGCCTCGGCCAGCTTGCGGATCATCCGCAGCGCCTCGTTCGCCGGCATCGGCGCTTCGCGCCGCAACCGGGCGGCCAGTGATTCGCCCTTCACGAACGCCATGGCCAGATAAAGAACGCCTGCATCTTCACCCGCGTCATAGGCCGTGACAATATGCGCATGTTCAAGCTGGGCGAGAACGCGCATTTCGCGCACAAAACGGTCGACATCATCCTGTTGACGGACATATTGCGCGGGCAGGATCTTCGGGGCAATGTCGCGGTCGAGGGAAAGCTGCTGCGCCAGAAAGACAACCCCCATGCCACCCTTACCGATCAGGGATTCGATCCGAAAACCGCCCACTGTCGCTCCCGGGCCCAGAGTGGCATGCGGGATTTTCAATAATTGCCCGCAGGTTGGGCCGTTCACCTCGGTGCCCGATGCGTTCGCGTCGGACTCGAGTCTAGCCCCACATTTTGGACAGAGAATGACAAAAGTCATTATCGCCTCTCGTTGTCAACACAAGCAATAGAATCCCGCTAATCGATACGGCCCCACGTGAAGGTGCTGGTCACAATCAATATAAATCTTTTACATTTTTTCATGCCACCATGCGCATAATTTGTCAAGAAGAAAGGCGACAGAAGAAAGAAGAGGGCTCGGCTTTTTCTTTTGCCTTCTTTTCATCAATACGGAACTGAGCATGTTTTTGAGCTAAACAGGAGGGTCCTGTTTTTGCAATGCTACACTCATGGACA
>CAZQKI010000090.1:0-17715 GCA_964592855.1 uncultured Lentisphaerales bacterium | reverse complement strand
GAAACGGTGCGGTTCTGGCATCTCTCCTTTGCTCCTAAACCCGACAGGCTGCTAGGCAATATCGGTGCGCCCGGCGCGCCTCTGCCTGAACGCCGACCGTTGGCCCGAAAGGAAAACGAAAAGAAAGAAAACGATTGAAAACTGCGCTGTTTAGGAGTCTAATACTCTCATGACAGCTCTATTGGAAAAGGTTTTTGACCGGGTTTCGGCATTACCCGTCAAGCGGCAAAATGCGCTTGCGCACCTGATTCTGGCCGAAATCGACGTTGATGCCCAGTGGGATGCATCCTTCACGTCCTCGCAGCATGAACTGGCCGAGTTGGCCGGGAATGCGATCGCCGAACACCGCAAAGGCAAGACGAGGGTGATGGACGTCGCCCATGACTTCTAGCACTACGGAAGCATTCCGAACCCGTTTGCGCGAGTTGCCGGACGAGGTGCACTCTTTGGCCCGCCGGACATACTCACGCTGGCTGGCCGAACCGCACCACCCTTCGCTCCAGTTCAAGCGCATCCATGCGCGCGAACCGATCTATTCGGTCAGAATCGGCCTTCACTGGCGTGCAGTATGCGTGCTCGACGATGATGCCGCCATCTGGTTCTGGATCGGTTCCCATGCCGAGTATGATGCGCTGACCAGGAAGATGCGAAACGTGAAACGGGCGTGAGACGGGGGCGGGAGGCGGCAAGGGAAGAACTGGAGCCCGCCGTCCCCGGCGGTGGCGAATAAAGTGGCGTTCCGGCTTCATATTCGCTACGGCGGAGGACCGCCGGGTCCACATCGTCCACAGGCGCGATAAGAGAAGAAATTGGAGCCCGCTGTCCCGGTGGCGCCTTTCAAACCCCATAGCGCTGTCGCTGACCCGGCGCGGCTCCGTTCAACAACATTTTATACCCCGTGCGGCAAATAATCGCTTGTCACCAATCCGCAGCCGGCATACACTTGCCGCACGAGGGATAAAACGCTATTCGTCGGAGATGAATGGGAAATGAAAGACTCAATTAGCAGAGTAACAACGGTAATCAAGGGTGGGATGCCTGATCGAGCGCCTCTGTTTGATCTGTTGCGCAACGATGCGGTTATCAGCCACTTTGCGGGTCAGCCCCTGACGATCCATAACGCCCGGCAGGTCGTCTATGCGGCCTATGCGCCTGCGGTTGATGCCACCCGGCCGATGGTCAAGCTTCCGGCACTGGAAACGACCACCACACTGGCAGACGGCAGAGAAGAGCGGCAATACCGGTGGACGGCGTGGACACAGCACAAGGAGTACCCGGACTCCGAAGCTTACGCCGCAGACAAACGCAAGGAAATCGCGGCATCGGATCCAGCCGCGTGGAGCGACGCTCGACAGCGTGCGCTGGAGACCGCCTTCCGGTGGATAGACGGGGAGAAGCAACGGCTTGGCGAGGTATTCCTCATGCCCGGCATCGCCGGACCCAGCCTCATGGGAATCTATGGCGAGGTCGGACTCGAAACGTTCAGCTACGTTCTCGCCGACTGCCCGGACATCATCGTGTCCCTTCTCGAACGCAATACGGTCAGCGCAGTGGCCGTGGCTGAACACTACCCGGCTGACCACGGGATTGTGGCCGGCTTCCTCGGGGACGATATGGCCTTCCGTTCGGGTCCGCTTCTGAGCCCTGCGTGGCTCAGGGAGCATTACTTCCCTCGTCTGGCGAGGATCATTGCGGCATGGCACAAGCAGGGCATCAAAGTGCTCTTCCATTCCGACGGTAATCTGAATCCCGTTCTCGATGATCTTGCCGAGGCCGGAATCGACGGCCTCAACCCGATCGAGGTGCTTGCGGGGATGGACGTCGCCAATATCCATCGGCGCCATCCGCACCTCTTCATGGCAGGCGGGATCGATGTTTCTCAATTGCTGCCGTTTGGCTCTCCCGCACAGGTGAAGGATGCCGTGAAGCGGGCCATTGATGCCGCCGAGGGCCGGATCATGATCGGGAGCAGCACGGAACTCAACAATGACGTGCCGCTCAAGAATTTCCTGGCACTTCGCGAGGCTGTCCTGGAAAACATGTACTGACAGCAGACTTCGAACCCAGCAGCAGTTGTCGAACTTGGCCGGGTAGCCAAAAACCTGCTCGACGGGGGTGAGATTGCCGTAACCGCTCTGCAGTACTCCAAAACGTTTTAGGTGGTAACCTCCGCTACAGGAGACCGGGTTCAGCTGCGCCACAGGCGGCCGGCGCTCGCCAGTTGGATCAAAACAATCTTTGTCGCAAGCTAAGTCTTGAGCTTTGTCGGGTGTTCAAGGAGGAACATGAGAATGCTTGCAAGGGTGCCGGGGCGAACGGCGTAAGCAACCCTGAGGGGAGTGTTGATCTATTCAATTTCACCGCTGGATTTAAATCTGGAAATCAGGAAATTTTTTGCCAACAAAAAGACAATAGTCTTGAGTTCCTGAGTTCTAGATTGACAGGCAGTATGGATAAATCAACAGGCCCTGAAGGCGGGACTCCGGAAGACAAATGCATTCGTCGACAAAGCTCGCCACAGAGCTCGCGACAAAGAATAGGTTGTGAATCGCCAGCCGGAACGACCGCCTCATTCACCACCGCCGGGGACGGCGGGGTCCAGTTCTTTCCGTGTCGCGCATCAGGACGAAATGGACCCGGCGGTCCTCCGCCGTAGCGAATCGAAAGCCGTAACGGCGACTCCATTCACCACCGCCGGGGACGGCGGGGTCCAAAACAAGAGATCCCACTCCAAACCCGGAAGCGCCGCTTCGCATCGCGATCCGAAGTAGGACGGTGCTCCCGCGCCGTCCTGTCGCTGCACCTCTGCCGGGACGGCCCGGAGGACCGTCCTACATCAAGCGATCCCCCGCTTCATCGTGCCCTGCGGGCGAACCGCCACCCCACACTCGTACACTCAAATCTTGCCCCATCTCAGCAGATTCGCGTGTAAGAGTAGGTGTAAGAGTACGTGTGCATAGTGCTAAGGCGAACGGTGCAAGAAGCCCTGAAGGCGAGACCTGCGGCAGACAAATGCACCCGTCGACAAAGCTCGCGACAAAGCTTGCGACAAAGATCAAGACAAAGATTCTGGGGATAAAGAGTTCGGTCTCATGAACCCTCACGTCCGGGAGCGGATCAGAATCACGAAGAGCGTGGCGAAGAGCGCCGCGGTTGCGAATTTCACCAGGGCGGCCCGCTGACGCAGCCACACCGTCAGGCGCTCGCTTCGCAGTCCGCCGTAGGCGCCGGCGAAGACGATCACCAGGGGAATGACAAACGCCACGTTGTAGAGCGTCAGATAGGCCAGCGCCCCACGTCGCGACACCCCCGTCTTCAGAATGTAGAGGAGCGTCGGCGCATAGACTTGTCCGGTACAGGCCAACTCCAGGAAGGAGATCAGCACGCCCGCAAGGAACGAGGCCGCCACAAAGTGGCGGTGACGCGAGCTGACGCGCACCGCGTCGTGGATCCGGGTCTTCAGGACCCTGGGCAATTGCAGAACCATGTCGCCCATCCGCCCCCGCAGGCACTGCACCCCATCCCACAGGTTCAACAACGCGACGACCGCCACGAACACGGCCATGACCCAGTTCAACACGCGCGCGAACCGCTGCAGCAGCGAAAATCGGACGACCACCTCCACCACCCCGAGCCCCAGGGCGAAATAGGCGAGGAACACGCCGGCCACGAAGGCGGCCCCGACCGCCAGCAGCTCGCGTGGCCTCCGCCGCAGCATCTGCAGGTAGGAGAGAAGAAAGATGATGGTCGCAAACGCACAGGGGTTCACGCCGTCCGCGAGGCCCGCGCCAAACACCAGCAAGGGGTTCATGCCCGCATAGAGTGACTCCAGGTTCTGACCGGCGCGCGCCGTGTCCGTTTCCGTCAGCCGACGCCACCCAGCCACCTCCGCCCCAGGCCGGCTCAGCAACCGTCCCAGACGCTCGAACGTGATGTCGCTCTTGATCAAGGCCCCCGCACCGCAGAAGATGGCGGGGGCAACCAGATGCCCATTGTCGGGGACGCCAAAGCGAATGCACAGCGCTTCGTTGATCCGCGCGTCTTCCGGCTTGCGGATGTTCCGGACCTCGACGACCAGATCAGTGAAATCGCCGGCCAACGCCTTGAGCATCCCCTCGACCCGCTCACAGTCGTGGCACCCCGGATTGCGGAAGAAGACCACCAGACGCTGCCGCGCCCCTGCCACCAGCTGCGCCGTCGCGTCCGGCGCCTCCGCCCCCCCCTGCCCCGCCGGCCGTTCGCCGCCGCCCGCCACCGGCATCGTCCGCCGGGCCTCCGCCTGGCGTGGCGCGACCTTCACCTTGGCACCGGGCACCTTCGTCTCCGCAGCCAGCGTCTGACGCAGGTCGACCAATCGCTCCCCTTCGTCGTCTTCCTCTTCATCGACGTGCATGAGCACCGCGTCCACGACCCCCAGCAGCTCGCCGACGTTCATCTCGCGCAGCCAGCCCAAGGGCGCCTCCTTCAGCAGGGATGCCAGCCGGTAGGCCATCATGCGCCGATCAGGCGCCGTATCCAGCAGCGCGGACAGCAGCTGCAGCTCCACCTTTTCACGGTTTTCAAAAAGGCACAGCGCCGCCGCGCTTCGCACCGGGAGGGCCGGGTCGCGGACCAGGCTCCGCAACACCTCCGCCACCGGCGCCTTCAACCGCGCGCGTGATCCCGACGACGAAAAGTTCCGGCTCATCGGGCTCGCCGTGGTATCCGCATCGATGTAGACCGCCCATTCGGAGGAGCCTTCCGAACGGTACACGGCCGGAACAACAGCCCGGACCCATTCCGACGGATCTTCCGCAACGGTTTTGATCTTCTCGAGAAACGCGGCCGGCTGACGCCTTCCGATCGCGTACCACGCGGCACGCCGGACAAAGGGATTCTCATGCTCCAGATGGCGTGCGACCATTGCCTGATCGCCCGTCTTCCAGCACGTATCCAGCAGGGTCAGCGCCAAAATCCGCTGTGGATCGCTCAGACGCCGGTCCGCCTCGGGCGCCAGCGCCTGCCGTACCGCGACGCCGACGTGTCTGCGGAACGCCGCCCGCTGCAAAGCCCGGTACCACGTGTAGGACTCGGTAAACAGATCGGCCGGCGCGAGCGGCGTACCCGGCTCAAAGGCGGTTTCGAGCAGGGCCTTGGTCAGCCGGTCGCCCGATGACTCACCCAGACAGAGCGCGACCGCCGCCTGACGCACATCGGCCGACGGATCACGCAGCAGGCGGGCGACAAGCGGTAGCGTCGCATCACCCCGGCAGCGACCGGCACGCTGGGCAATCTGCAGACGTTCTTCCGCCGTCCGCGAGTCGAGCGATTCCACGAGAAACGTAACGCCGGTCGTGTTTCCCATCGCCATCACCATCAATGCGGCGGCGAAGCGCAGTTCGGCATCCTGCCCCGGCGCCAGGTAGGCGACGGCCGCCTGGAGCATGTCCCCGTCCTCCCGGGATTCGTCCCGACGCGCCACCGCCACTTCCACGGCGGGAGCGGATGCTACCGCCGTCCCGAAGGCCGCGAAGAGGTCGTTCAGTGTAGCCGGCTCCGGCGGCGCCGATGTCATCGCCGGCGCGGCTACCGGCGCGGTGGCAGGAGCGGCGCCAAAAGCGGCAAACACGTCAGCCAGTGCGCCCGATTCCACGCTTCCTCCACCACCTGCGCCTTCGGAAGCCGCCCCCGCACTCAGCAGCTCATCGATCGCCTCGGAACCGGACGCATCGTCCAGAGAGAAACTGTCATCGTCCCCCGCGGGGGAATAGGACTCGAAGACGGCCAGCACCCGTTCCTTGACTCCCTCGCGCAGCACCTTCGCCAGCGCCGCCCGGGCCTCGCCCACCCGCCCTCCCCCGCGCGCCACGATGCGTATTGCCGCGCACGCCACATCGCCATTCGCGTTGCCAACAAAAGGCAGGGCCAGCCGCCAGGACTCGTCACCGCCGTTGCCCAGGCCATCCAGGACGGGAAGCAGCACATCGGGGTCCTTCCCTTCCAGCGCCGGTCCGAATGTCGCCGGAATGGGGACGTCCATCGTACGCAAGGCCGCCACGATGGGCCCCTTCAACGGGTCATCCTTCAGAAAGATCTCGCTGAGGCGCTTGACCGCCTTTTTCTCCGACAAGCCGGCCAGGGTCAGCACGGCCGTCCGCCGGACAAAGGCGTCTGGATCATCCAGACAGACGATGATCGCCTCGTCCGCGCTCTTGGCCCCGAGTTTCCCGAGGGCTTCCAGGGCGGCTGCCCGGACACGCCATTGCCGATTCTGGAGGCACGCCGCAACCGCCTTGGCCGCCGTTTTCGACTTGGTCTGGCTCAGACTCGCCAAGGCCGCCACCACCAGATCCTCGTTCGCGTGCGACAGGAAGGGCCCCGCCAGCTCGACGGCCTTCGGCCCCTTCAGACGCCCCGCACCTCGGACCACCGCGTGGATGACATCTTCGTCCTTCTCATGCTTCAGCAGCTCGCTCAAATAGGGACAGGCGAGGTTTCTGCCCGCGGAAATGAGGCCGTCGACCGCCGCTTCCCGGATGAAGGGGTCGGTGTCCGCCAGGAAATCGGCCAGCACGGGCAGGCTGCGCTCGCCCGCCGCCGACGCCGCGGCGAGACTCCGCAGCCGTTCGTCCTGATTGCCGAACACCAACCGGTGCGCAAGCCGGGCCCGCTCCGTCCCCAGCGATTCGGGCAACATCAGGAAGTAGCGGATCTCCTTCACCTGCCGGAGCGCCTCCCCGCCGCTCGCCGGGTCGGCGACCGCCCACGACTCCAGCGCGGGGATCACCGACTCGCCCGCCCGCTCCAGCATCCGCACGGCCCGGGCGCACCGTTCCCGGTCACGCGACGCCAGGTCGCGGATGTAGCCGTTGATCTGCTCCTCCGTCAGCGACGCGTACACCTGCTCCGTCTCATTCGTGCCGGCCTCCGCCCACTTCCGCCAGTTCGCCAGCGCCTCGCGATTCGCCTCCGCCTCGAACCATGGGTCGTACCCGTGGCCGCTTCCGGCCAGTTCCTCCAGCAGCTCGAAGGCGCCCAGCCGCACCGCCAGCTGCGGGTGAGCCAGCAGCTCGACCCACGCGCTTCGCGGACAGGGCACGTACGCAAGCAGCGCCTGATGCAACGGGGTGCGGCACGCCTTGATGCCGAGGCCGGACATCATTTCGGGCCACTGCCCCGCCAGGACCGACTTCCCCTGCAGCGCCTTCAGCCAGCCGTCCAGCGCCAGCGGCATCGTCTCACGCCCCCCGCCCCCCTGACGGTACACATCGAGAAAGGCCAGGAAGGCCGTCGGATCCATGAAGCCCTCCGTCCCCCACTGCGGCCGCCCGTCGCCCGAAAGGATCATCACCGCCGGGACGCCCCGCACCTGAAAGCTTTGCGCCGTCTCATTGTCGCGCAAGGTATCGATACCGACGCAGACAAATCCAGCCAGTGCGGCGAGGACCTTCTGATCCGCCAGCGTTTCCGCCTTGAACCGGCTGCACCAGGGACAGCTCGGCGATGCGAAGACCACCAGCACCGGCTTGAGTTCGTTCTGGGCGCGCGTCAAGGCTCCGTTCAGATTCTCGGTCCACGTGACCGCCGGCAGGGCGTCCGCCGCCCCGCCCGCCCGCGGCGCCGCAATCCAGGCCAGCGCCAGCAGGGCCGGCAGGCCGTGGCGGATGGCCAAAGCCATCCACTTGCGTCTCCGCGTTGTCCTCGTTTCCGTCATTTCATCCCGCCCTTGATCGATGGTCCATCCGCATCCGTCCGGTGTTTACTTAGAGTCTCATAATTGTTTTAGCCAGGATTGCAGGATTTGCAGGATTTTTCGGATGCTCCGTGTAAGGTCTACAATGCGACGCTTAGTAAGTGCGTCGCTCAGTGCGTCAATGCGTAGACCAGGATATTGACGTTCACATCCATCGCATTCACGATTTCGTTGCCCCCGCAGCAGCAGCAGCCGACCGTGTGCGCGGTGTCGTTCAATCCCTGCGACGAGTAGACCGCCACTAGCTTGCCGCTGTGCTCGATCCCCTCCAGGCAGGGCTCGGCGCCGCCATGGCTCAACTCGAGCTTCGTGATCGTCTTGACCGTCTTGAAGAGGGCATGCTCCTTGTCGATCTTTTCCAGCTTGCGGTCGGAGAGCACCTGCCGCATCTCCCGGCGGAACGCCCGGTCCCACTCCTTGCTGGAACAGCCCGCCGAGGCCAGCAAAAAGCCGCCACGGGTCAGGTACTTCTTGAGATTCTCCCGTTCCCCGGCCGAAAGATAGAACTCCTTTTCGCCCGTCATCACCACGAACGGAAAGGCGAATAGCTCCTCCGAATCCAGTTTCACGCTTTTGAACCGCCGCTCCGTGGCGATGGTGCTCTCCCGCTGCACCGCGCTCAGAAATTCGTCGCTGAAACAGCGCGACGTCTGCGTCCCGGCGTAGATGAGATTCGCGCACTGGACCGCGGCGTCCTTCGGCCAGGCCGGACCGGCCGACAGTATCACGGCACACAGGCCGGCCATCCACAGGGTCTTGCGGCTCATTCTCCGCCTCCTTCCGTTCCATTCTGAAAATAGCGTTTCACCGCCTCGCGGTACTTCACCGGCAGCCGCTCGAGCTGCACCGCCTCGCCCGAAGGTTCCAGCGCATCCGCCCCGCGCAGGCGCTCCACCACGGTCGGCCGGCGGCCGGCCGGACCCGCTCCGGCGCCACGGCCCTCGCCCGCCTCGCCGCGTCCGTCGCCGGCGCGCCCCGCCCGGCTTCTCCCCGGACCATAGACCGGCGTGGCCAGCTCGGAATAACCCGACGCCCCGAACCCCGGCCCGGAGCCGCCCGCTCCGATCCCCTGCCCAGATCCCGTGCTGTTTCCCACGCCGCGCTTGCGGCAGATCGCCCGGAACATTTCCTGAAGCGTCTTCTGGATGCCATCGGGGCCGATACCGGGCTGTTGCCCGCGGCACAGCCCTGCGAACGAATTGTCACAGTTCGATTCATTGGATTTGAGCAGCGACTCCAGCTTCTCCAGCGCAAGCTGCGCCTCCCGATAGGTCAGCGGCGCATCGGAGTTGCGGCTCGCGCCGACCGCCCGCCCCAGATGATCGGCGGCGCCCGTTTCCGCCAGCCAATCGAGAAATGTCAAGGTGTCGTCCTTCAGCTTTTGCAGCGTCTCCGGGAGCGCTCCGGCCGCCGCCGCCGCCTCGGCCGCGAACGCCGCCAGCTCTTCCGCAATCGCACGTTCCTCATCGCCATATCCGGAGAGGAACGGCCGGTCGGCGGCCGCGATGATCCCGCCGTACCGCTGCTTTAGCCGCCGCACGAGGTCGGCCTGCCGCTGGACGAGCGCTTGAAACCGCGCCGCGCCATCCATGACTTTGGCGATACCCGCCACCAGCGAGGCGTCCTCCGCCTGCGCTTCGATCGACTCCGCCTCCTCCTTCAATCGCGCGATCATCCCATCGACCTTGGCGGCGCCATCCGGCCCTGGGGCCCGGCGCAGCGCCTCCAGCTCGGCGCGGTTCTCGGCCAGGCTGTCGCCGATGCGCGCGGAGGCCTGGCTCAGCGCCAGCTCGATGTCGAAGATGGCGAAGTCGCGCGCCAGCATCTGGTACAGCGTTTCCGCCGCCGCGTGCGCGGCAAGCGACTGGCTGACCGCCGCGTCGATCGCGGCTTGGTCCAGGTTGTTCGACACCGCGCCCCGCAGCGCCTCCAACGAGTCGACGACCCGGTTGATCGCCGCTTCGGCGCTCTGGTAGCGGGCGAGGAATTCCTCCAGCGTTTCCTGATTGCGGAGCATCTCCGCGTACTCCTCCTCGCCGATCACTTTCACGCGGACGATGCCCGAAGCCCCCACACCGGTCAGATGGGGATTGTTGTCCAGCGACTCCGCGTAGAATTCCAGCACCTGCCCCGCCGCCGCCCCCAGCTTGCCCAGATTCAATTCCATCGCGATTTCCGACTGCTTTCCGACGGGGCCCTGACGCAGCGTGACCGCGCGGTCGTTGAACCCGACCACGCCGCGGATCCAATCAATCCGCTCGATGCCGAAGTCGTCCTCCGCCTGACCTGATACCTGGAGCACGGCGGAGGTCGTCGCCATCGAGAAATCGGGCGGTTCGCTCAGCGAGACTTTGGGCGCCTCATCCGGCAGCAGCTTCTGCGGCAGGACCAGCGGCTCAGCCGTCGGCGTCCCCCGCACATCGCGCAGCGTCGCCCGTGCCTCCGCATCCTCGTTCAGCGTCCACTCGAAAACCGCGGTCTGCGCCGACGTCAGACGCCCGGCGATCACCTGTTCGCTCCCGGCGGCGGCCTGTCGGCGCCGGATCGTCAGCGTCCCTTCCTTGAGCGGCCGGTTGCTGGTCAGCGTCAGCGCGATCCGCGTTCCGCGCACCCCGGCCACATCCTCCTGCCCGGCGAGGAATTCCGCCGGCGGCAGCCCCGTGTAGCCTGGCGGTACAAGCCGGACCTGCGTCCGCACCACCTGCGGCTGAAGTTGCAGATCCACCGCATGCCAGCGGCTCCGGGCCCGGCCAACCGCAAAGCAGAACTCGACCGGCAGCGTGACATGCTCCAGCCTTTGCGCATGGCGTCCGCTCCCATCCTGGAAGCAGGCCACCCGCTGGACCTTCCGGTCGCTCCGCCGGGTCATCATCCAGACCCGATCCTCCACCGGGGCGCCGCGGATCGTCACCGACACCTCGGCCGATCCGCCGTAGACGATGGCGGGCATCTCCGGTGTCACGTGGAAGCGGTAGCGGCTGTACGGGGGAATGTCGCGCCCCGGCCAGATCATCCGCGGCGCGATCACGAGGAACGCTTCGATGCCGCAGCTCAGGACAACAGCGAGTGCGGCCAGCAGCGCTCCCGCCAGCAGACGCGACCTGCGCGCGATCAGGACCGCCGGCCGCATCGTCCCGGGCGCCAGCGCCGCAGTTCGCTCCAAAGCCGCATCGACGCTCCGCTGCACGAGGAAGGCGGACAGAACGTCTTCGTCCGGCGAGGCCGCCCCCCGCTCCCCGAGCAGCTCCCAAGCCGTCAGGATCTCGTTCCGCCGGTGCTTTCCGAGCCGATCCCCCCGCCGTGCGGCCTCGGCCGGTCCGAGTCGGAGGATGCTGATGACTTCCGGCAGGGCGGCCGCCACCAGGCCGGCCGGCAGCGCCAGGTTCAGCCAGAAGCGCGTCCGCTCGCCGAGTGCCAGGAAGAAGTCCGCCGCGAAATAGAGCGTGGCGGCGACCACCGCCCACCCGGCGACCTTCAGGAGCAGGGCGAGCGCCAGGCCGCGCTTCCACGCGCCTGCGAGGCGCGCGAGCGACGCCAGGAACGTTTTTCCGGTTGTCTCGTTTCCGTTCATAGCCCGTCAGGCCAATCCATTCCGGCGCCGGATCGTCCACTCCGCCGCCAACGCCGCCAGGACGGCGACCAGAAGCCAGCCCCGGTCCCACAGCGGCTCCCAGACCACATTCGCACCGGCGTCGCGCTTCCGCCACCGCGCCAGCTCACGCTCCGCCATGGCCCCAGACAGCTCTGCAGCCGGGAGCACCCGGCCCCCCGAGGCCTCCGCGAGCTTCGCCAGAAAATCGAGGTCGGGATTGACGTCGTCCCATTCGCCCGGCGGAGGCTGGATCTGCAGCAGGGCCCCCAGTTCGCCCCCCGCCGGCTCTCCCGCCGGCGGCATCAGCGTCACGCGATACAGCCCCGGCTCCGCCAGCGTCAGCACGCCATCCCAACTATCCGACCGCTCGCCAGCCGCCAAAGCCAGTTCCTGAACGGGAGCGTCGCCGCGCGTGACCCGCAGTCCCGGCAGCCCACCTCCCGCCGGTACGCCGCGCCGCCGCACCTGCACCCGCACCGGCATGCCCGGCGACGCCGCCGCCGCGCCGAGGTGCATCGCATAGCGATGTCCGGGGAGAAACTCCGCATAGGTTCCCGCCCAGAGCAGCAATTGCGACCACAGCTCATCGTACATCGACGACGCCTCCTTTTCCGACGGGAAGAACGACCATTGCCAGAGGCCATCGATGTTCATCGCCACCGACAATCCCTTGCCGTAGCGGCGGCTCGCCAGCAGGGGAACCGTTTGCGCCGAAGCCTCCCCCGTTCCCGTCCGCTTCCCCTCCGCCAGGATCTGCGCGAAGGACTTGAGCGCGACGGAGGTCCGGCTGCACCGCACCGGCGGCAGGCGCGACCACACCGCATCGTCGCGGCCGGGAAGCAGCCCGGCGAACAAGCCGATGTCCTCGCCCTCGCCACGCGGCACCATCCGGCACTCGATGGAGGAGTCGCCCGCCCATTCAACCGGCTCGAGATCCTCCAGTCCGCCCCCCTCCTCCCCGTAGGGCCGACCGCGCGCGAACAAGACGCAGCCCCCCTGATCCGCCACAAACGTCTTCAGCGCCACGACACGCTCGGGCGTCATGAAGTATTCCGTTCCCTTGCCGAAGACGACGATGTCGTAGGCGCCCAGTTCCTCCGCGCGATTCGGGAAGATCGCATCCGTCTCGGCCAGCGAGGAGCCGTCAGGCGCGATCTTGAAGAACCGGTCGGGCGCCGTCCGGTAGACGGAAGTCACCTCCAGGTTCAGCTGTCGGCGGAGCAGTTGCCCGAGGAACTTGCTGTCCCAGTAGGGGACGCCCTCCGCCAGCAGCACGCGGATCCTTTTGTCGAGGGCATTGATTTCAAAGGGCGACTCGTTGTTGCGCAAGTCCCGCTCCCCCTCCCACGGCGCGACCCTCAGCGTGTAGGAGGTGTATCCCGGGCGTTCGGGTGTGACGGAAAACAAAACCGTTCCCCGGCCGGCCGCGGGGAGGCGGACCGCGTTCGTCGCCACAGCCAGGCCGGCGCCATCGACCAGTTGTACCGTCACATTCACTTCGCCTGGCCACCGCGAGATTACCTCGCCCTGGACACGGACCGGCTGTCCGGCAAAGCCGATCATGAGCCGGCGCGCCGCCCGGACGGCGATGTCGCGTCGCTCCTGGGTCTGACCGAACGGCACCGCCAGCAACGGTGCATCCTGCGCCCGCGCACGCAGCCCGTCCAGCATCGGGTTGGCCTCCGCCCCCGTCTGGCGCCCGTCGCTCAGCAGCACGAGGCCCACCGGCTTGCCCGCCTCTGCGGCCCACGCCCCCGTCACCGTCTCCACGGCCCGCCCGACCTCAGAGGCGCGGCCGTCGGGGACCCGGGCGGCGAGGGCTTTGACGGTCTGGCGCGTTCCCTCGACCCCGTCGCTGAATGCCAGCACATCCAGCTCGCGCCGTCCCTCCCCCTCCCGCTCCAGCTCTCCCGCCAGACGGCAGGCGGCCGCCCAGCGGCTTTTCCCAGCCACATCCTCAGTCGCCATGCTCCCGCTCCGGTCGACCAGGACGATCCACCGCGGCTTCGCCTCCGCCCCCGGTCGCCGCCACTGCCCGACATTCCAGGCGATCGCCACGAGCGCCGCCAACGCCCCGCACCGGGCTGCGAGGGCCGGCCAGCGCCGCCGCGGAGCGAGTCGCGCCGAGGCGCGCCACGCGAGGAACATGCCGCCGCCGAGGACCGCCACCGAAAGCACGGTCATCTGCTCCAGGGGAAGGAGGGGATTGACGGTCATCCGGCCTCCGTTTCCGCCGCTTCGGCCGCAGCCCGCACCTGAACCGGCTTTCTGAAAGACCCGAACACGGTGACGGCCCCTTCGCACAGCAGGAACGCCAGGGCGAACCCGAGGCATCTCGGCCAGAGCGGAATGCCCGCCTGCCACTCCCGCACTTCGCGCCCCGAGGCGGCCGACATAGCCCCGAACGCTTTGATTTCAGAAGCGGACAGGGAGCGGAGGTCCGACTCCATCCCCGGAAAATTGACAGCCTCGCGGCCGACCACGCGCTCCCCGATGCTCCATTCATAGACCCCGGGCCGTGCCACCGGGACCGACACGACCACCCCGCCCCCGGCATCCAGCGGTTGTACCGCGACCTCGGCACCATCGGGACCCTTCAGGCGAATCTCGTCGGGGCGGAGTTCGATGCCCGGGCGGCAGGTCAGCGGCTGTCCCGGCAACCCCGCGGGCGCCGGCAAGGCGGCTCCCGGCGATCCGCGCCGGATTCCCAGCAGCAGTTCGCCCAGGAAGGGGAGAAATTCTCCCTGGCTTTGAACGGAGGAAAGCCCTTTGTCCAACGGGATGTTCCAGAGGACCAGCGGCAGCGGCCCGCGGAAGAACCACACGGCCGGAGTGCCATCGGCATAGGCCAGCAGCGAATCGCCCGGTGGCAGTTGCGAAGCGGAGAGGGCCAGATGCCCGCGGACGCGTCCCCGCGCCGGGTCGCCAAACTCGCCTTCGGCAAAGGCGCTGAAAACCGGGTGGCCGGGAAGCCCGACGATCAGTCCGACGCCATCCGGCTTCTCCACCCACTCCGTCACGCCTTTTGCGCCGCCGGACGGCAAGCCATTCGTCGCGAATGCCGCCATCCGCTCCAGCGGCATGCCGGCCGCCGGGTACCACACGATGGGAATCCCCCGTTCCAGCAGTCTCCGTACAGGCCCGGGCTCGGTTCCATCCCAGCCGGCGAGCATCAGCACATCGCACGGCCGCTCCACGTTCGCGACCGTCTCCGGAGTCAGCAACTCCGGCTGCGCCCAGCCCAGCGCCCGGCACCCCCTGGCCCACACCGCGGCGGTCGCCTCGCCCTTGCCGAAGGCGCGGATCCCGACACGCAGCACATCCGACGGTTCGACGACGGCCCAGCGCCGGTCGTCGCCCGGGAACGTGTCCTCGGTGAACGACGCCGTCACCGTAAACGGCAGCGTGGAGGCCACCCGCTGCTTGAACGGAACGGTCGCGCGCCCCCACGGCGGAATGACCACCTCGCGCGAGGCACGCGCCGACTCCACCGCCAGGACGACGGTCTTCCGCTGCGGCGCGGCCGAGAAGTTGACGACATCGCAGAGCACCGTCACCTCCTCGCCCTGGAGCGGACGCACCGGATCGACCTCGACGCGGAGAATCGCGGCGTTCGGGGACTCCCTGCGGGCCGCGCTCACGCCGGTCAGGCCGATGTCCGGCGGCAGCCGCGGCTGGATGCCCCGCCAGTTCGCCGCCTGAAAATCGCTGACGATGCAGATCTCCTTCCGCCCCTCCTGATCGTTCAGCAGACGCACGGCGAGGCGGATGGCGGCCTCGGGATCGATGGGCTCGGCGGTCGGGCGCGCCCGGCGCAGTTCATCCTGCAGATAGCCGATGTTGCCGCCCATTGCCGGAAAGAGCGGCCGCGGCGCGGTTCCCGCCAGGATCACATTCGCGGAATCGCGGGCGGCGAGTCCCGCCAGGATCTCCGAGGCTTCGGCACAGGCCACTGCAAAACGCGTCTGACTCCCGTCGGACCACCCCATCGAGGCCGAGGCGTCCAGGATTACAACGACGTTCCGCCGCGCGAACAGTCCGCCCTTGCCGGGCGAGAACATCACGGGGAGGAGGAACAGCAGCACCAGCGCCACCGCGGCAGCCGTCCGCAGCGCCAGCAGCAGCCAGTCCCGCGGCTTGCGGACGCGCTGCGTGAAGCGGAGTGCGCGCCGGATGAACGCCACCGAACTGAAGTCGAACAGCCGGGGGCGGGCGCGGGCGAAGAGGTGGATCGCCAGCGGCAGGAGCGCCAGTACCGCCAGGGGCCACAGCACCGCATTGAGGAAGACGAAGCTCACCGGGCCAGCCTTTCAAACAGACGGTGGAAATGCGTGTCGGTCCGGGCAACGGAATAATCGACCTGCCGGCGGGTCGCCAGGCCGCGCAGCGCCTGGATGTGCCGGTTGATCGCCTCGCGGTAACCCTCGCGCACATCGTCGGTATGCGCCGTGACGCGCTGCCCCGTCTCCAGATCGCGGAAGGCGATCAGCCCCTGGTCCTCCAGATCCATCTCGGCGGGCGCAAGCACATGGAACAGAAACACCTTGAAGCCGCGGTGCAGATAGGGACCGAGTGCGGTGAAGATCGCGGCGGGATCGTCGAAGAAGTCCGATACCACTACCAGAATGCCCCGCCGCTTCAGCAGCGGAAAAGAAATCCTCAAGGCCTCCGCCAGCGAGGTCTCCTCCCCCGGCTGGTTCCGCTCCAGCGCATTCAGCAGCGCGTTCAGATGCGTGTGGGTGCTTCCCGGAGGCATGAACGTCCGGATGCGCTTGTCGAAAAGCTGCAGCGACACGCGGTCGCCGCCGCGGATGACGAGGTAGGCGAGGCAGGCGGTGAAGAACGAGGCGTACTCCAGCTTCGTCGGCTTCGTGCCGAAGCCCATCGAGGCGCTGCTGTCCAGGAAGAGATGGCAGTCCATGCTGGTTTCGTGGTCGTAGGTGCGGAGGTAGAACCGGTCCGTGCGCCCGAAGACCCGCCAGTCGATCAGCGCCAGATCGTCGCCGGGGACATACTGCCGGTAGTCGCGGAACTCGACCGACGAGCCGCGCGAGCGCGAGACGTGACGTCCCGCGAAGAAACCCTCCACCACGGCCTTGGGGGCGAACTCGAACCCCGCCAGGCTCTGGATGTCTTCCGGCCGCAGATATTGGAAACGGCGTGCGGTCACAGAACTCCCCGCATTAGAGCGCCGCCTCGAGTTTGTCGATGATCTGATCGACCGTTACCCCTTCGCCGGTCGCGTTGTAGTTCGGGATGACGCGGTGGCGCAGGACGGGCTTGAGGACTGCGCGCACCTCCTCGATCGAGGCGGCCGCCTGGCCGCGGAGGAGGGCGAGGGCCTTGACGGCGCGGGTCAGCGTCTGCGAAGCCCGCGGACCCGCGCCCCAGGCGACATAGCGCTTCACATGGTCGCCCGCCAGCGGCGAGTCCGGGCGGGTCGCATGCACCGTGCGGAGGATCGCGGTCAGCACATGCTCCGGCACCGGCACGTCGAGGATCATGTCCTGCAATGCCAGCACCTCTTCGGCCTCGAGCACCTTCACCGGCTCGACGCCGCCGCGTCCCGTCGTGCGGAGGACGATTTCGCGCTCCTGCCCCATTTCGGGGTAGTCCATCGTCAAGCTGAAGAAGAAGCGGTCGAGCTGCGCCTCGGGCAACGGGTACGTCCCCTCGTGTTCGATGGGGTTTTGGGTGGCGAAGACGATGAAGGGCTCGGCCAGCTTCATGCTCTTCCCCGAGACCGTCACCTGCTTCTCCTGCATCGCCTCCAGCAGTGCCGCCTGGGTCTTTGGCGGCGTGCGGTTGATTTCGTCGGCGAGGATCAGATTGGCGAAAATCGGCCCCGGGGCGAATTCGAAGCGCCGCCGCCCGCCCCCCTCCTCCTGCAGGATCTCCCCGCCAGTGATATCCATCGGCATGAGATCCGGCGTGAACTGGATGCGCCGGCTGACCAGCCCGAGGGTTCGCCCGAGCGTCGTCACGAGCAGCGTCTTGGCCAGTCCGGGAACGCCCACGATCAGGCAGTGCCCCTTGCAGAGGAGCGCCGTCAGCAGCAGCTCCACCACCGCATCCTGACCGACGATCACCGTCCCGATCGCCTGTTTCAGCGCCGCCATCTGCGCCCGCACCCGATCCCACTTCTCTTCAGCAGTCTGTGTCATGTCATCCCCCAATCTCGCCCGATGGCCCTCCCGGAGACATTTCGGGTTCAATGTCGGCATCCATTATGCCGTTGAGGGGGGAAAAGTCAAACTGATCGTCATGCCGTCGTTGGCGAGAAGAGAGAATATGGAACGACGGGATGAAATCGTGATCCGTTCTCGTCGTCCGCTATCGTCCACCGAAAAGCGGAAGGCGGAAGTATCGGTCAACGAGAGCGGGCGACGAG
>CAZQKI010000089.1:0-18114 GCA_964592855.1 uncultured Lentisphaerales bacterium | reverse complement strand
ATTCGCTGACCGGCTTCCAGCTTCAATGGGGCCGCGCCGATGAAGGCGCGGAAACCGCACGCTCCGGCCCCCGCCGAACGTTTCAGCGGTGCTTCAATGGGGCCGCGCCGATGAAGGCGCGGAAACACAGTGACATGGTTTACCCCATCCTCATAAGTGCTTGCTTCAATGGGGCCGCGCCGATGAAGGCGCGGAAACGGAGCCCGGCGGATGGATCGGCAGTCACCAGGTGCAGCTTCAATGGGGCCGCGCCGATGAAGGCGCGGAAACTGGCCTTTTGATCCGCTTCGTTGGCGACGAACGCATCGCTTCAATGGGGCCGCGCCGATGAAGGCGCGGAAACGGCCAGCGTCGTTTTCGGGGCGCCTGCCCAGTTGAACGGCTTCAATGGGGCCGCGCCGATGAAGGCGCGGAAACACGATGATCCCCGCGATGGTCGTGGAGGCCAGCGACGCTGCTTCAATGGGGCCGCGCCGATGAAGGCGCGGAAACCATGCGTCGCCGCGTGGCGTCGGCGTTCAGTCGCGTTGCTTCAATGGGGCCGCGCCGATGAAGGCGCGGAAACAGATGCCGACTTCCAGAAGTGGCGATCAGTCGAGAAGCTTCAATGGGGCCGCGCCGATGAAGGCGCGGAAACGGGAGCGGGAAGGGCAAGGGCGCCGGGTCTCGGCGGCTTCAATGGGGCCGCGCCGATGAAGGCGCGGAAACCTTTATCGAGTTGCAGGCGCAAGAGCGGCGCGACTCGGCTTCAATGGGGCCGCGCCGATGAAGGCGCGGAAACAGAGCCGCAAGACGCCATAGCCGCTTGGGACGCCGAGCTTCAATGGGGCCGCGCCGATGAAGGCGCGGAAACACGCGCTTGGCGCGAGGTGTGGGTACACCCTTGGCCAGCTTCAATGGGGCCGCGCCGATGAAGGCGCGGAAACGATGCTGTTCGACACGGCTGGACTGGCGCTGTTCAAGCTTCAATGGGGCCGCGCCGATGAAGGCGCGGAAACTCGGCGATGTGGCGGCGGTGCTGGATCTGGGGCGTACGCTTCAATGGGGCCGCGCCGATGAAGGCGCGGAAACATCAACCTGCCGGCATGCTGCGCGGACGCTTTGCGGGCTTCAATGGGGCCGCGCCGATGAAGGCGCGGAAACCGTTCGGCGGCGTCGGGCAGTGGGCGGTCCGGGAGCTGCTTCAATGGGGCCGCGCCGATGAAGGCGCGGAAACCGCAAGCTGATGCTGCATGCCGCGACCCGGCTGCTGGCGCTTCAATGGGGCCGCGCCGATGAAGGCGCGGAAACTCGAGGCTGACCTGGCATTCCTGCGGGGCCGGGGATAGCTTCAATGGGGCCGCGCCGATGAAGGCGCGGAAACTCGACCAGTGGAACGTGTGCCGCGACGGGTATCATGGGCTTCAATGGGGCCGCGCCGATGAAGGCGCGGAAACATTGCCGGTCGTGTTCCTGGCAACCAACAAAACAAAGCTTCAATGGGGCCGCGCCGATGAAGGCGCGGAAACAATCCATCGTCAGGAGGATCGACAAGAACAGAGTCGCTGCTTCAATGGGGCCGCGCCGATGAAGGCGCGGAAACAACAAGACCTCGAAGGTGAAGGCGTGGGAAGCATGGGGGCTTCAATGGGGCCGCGCCGATGAAGGCGCGGAAACCTGAAGGCAGACGCCACTAAAGACGCCGCCGCACATGCTTCAATGGGGCCGCGCCGATGAAGGCGCGGAAACGCAAAGCGGCGGACGCCTTGACGTTCATCTTGTCATGCTTCAATGGGGCCGCGCCGATGAAGGCGCGGAAACTGGTGATTCTCGAAAGCGTTGTTCCTTCCGAGCGTAGCTTCAATGGGGCCGCGCCGATGAAGGCGCGGAAACAGCGCGGATTTTTCGGCAAACCGTGCTTTCCGTCGTTGCTTCAATGGGGCCGCGCCGATGAAGGCGCGGAAACCGGAGTCGGCGCTCCGGTTGCAGTAGACGGGCGGTTGCTTCAATGGGGCCGCGCCGATGAAGGCGCGGAAACAACGGCGCAACTACAGTCGGCAACTTCACACGGTATATGCTTCAATGGGGCCGCGCCGATGAAGGCGCGGAAACGCTGCCGTGTCGGATTTAAGCCGCACCCATCTGGAGGCTTCAATGGGGCCGCGCCGATGAAGGCGCGGAAACCGCCAGCCGGGCGCATTGCACAAGCGCCTTGTGACGCTTCAATGGGGCCGCGCCGATGAAGGCGCGGAAACAAAACGTCATGTGTGCGCAATGCTGAAGATTCAAACCGCTTCAATGGGGCCGCGCCGATGAAGGCGCGGAAACACAAACCAGGTCTTGACCCTGGCTAAAAACGGCTTTGCTTCAATGGGGCCGCGCCGATGAAGGCGCGGAAACATGCCTGCCCGATGGCCGTGAGGTTGTCGAAACGGCTTGCTTCAATGGGGCCGCGCCGATGAAGGCGCGGAAACAAGATTGATGACGGACAACGCCGCGCCGTCCGTCGGCTTCAATGGGGCCGCGCCGATGAAGGCGCGGAAACGCAGAGGCTTCATAGGTGGCTTGCATCAATCCGCTAGCTTCAATGGGGCCGCGCCGATGAAGGCGCGGAAACGATCGAGGAGCGGCTGGCGAAGCTGGCGGGGGCGTAGCTTCAATGGGGCCGCGCCGATGAAGGCGCGGAAACGGACACCCCCGCCAATACCTGCAATGCAAGGATTTAGCAATGGGTTTTCGAGCGGTCGGTGTTATTATGGCGGAAAAATCCGGCGCGGGCAAGCTCGGCCGGCGTCGGTTGCACAGAATCACTCGGTTTTCAAAGGACTACGAGCGGTGACGGGGTTTTTCACACCACCGCACCGCTCGAACGCCTGGATCAGACAACCTGCGTCCGTTGCTCGGGACGCCAGATCTTGCCAATGTAGGCGATTTCGGGAACTGGTTTCTCCCCTTCCACCGGCCCGGCATCGACGAACAGCGTCTGGTCTTCGTTGCTGTTCATGCGGCTTTTGAGTTCGTCGATCAACTTGAGTCGCTCGCGCGGGTTGAGCTGGCAGCAGAAGACGGAGAACTGCACCCGCTCGCCCCAGCCGCGCAGCAGCTTGAAAATCCGTGATCGGCGGCGGTCGTCGGGGATGTCGTAGGACACAAGGAAGAATCGTCGCATGAGGCTCCTGTCAGCGGGTGGTGATGCCCACGTAAGCGGGTATGTCTCCGCGGAGCGCTTTGGCCAGCAGCCTGGACTGAACGCGGACGACCGCGCGCCACGAGCAGCGGTAGTCGAAGATCGGGTGGGTCACCATCTGGTCGAGGCGCAGCTCGTAGGCGCGGATGAGCGCCTTGCGGGCGGTGTCCTTCATGGCACAGCCCGCCGGCCCCGTCACGAAGTCGGCGGCGGCAACCATGCCGGTGTTGATTGCGGATAGCACGGCGGAGTCGACGATGAGGGGGCGGAACTCCTCCATGAGGTCGAGCGCCAGGGCCGGGCGGCCGTGGCGTGGCCGGTGGAGGAATCCCCAGTGGGGATCGAGCCCTTCCGCAAGGAGAGCGATCATCGTCTCCTTGGCGAGCAGCGCATAGCCGAAGGAGAGCATGGCGTTGACCGGATCCCTGGGCGGTCGCCGGTTGCGGGAGGTCGGGGAGAAGGCATCGCGCGCCGCGCCAGCCGACAGCAGGCTGCTCCAGTTGGCGAAGTACAGCGCCGCAATGGACCCTTCCACACCCATGAGCTCGTCGACGTCGGTGCAGGCGTCGAGGCGGGCGATCAACTGCTGCATGTCGTCCAGCGGTTCGTCAAGGCTTCCGCCGGTGTTGCGGCGCAGGAAGGTGCGCTGGTTCTGCCCCTTGGCGCGGACAAAGGCCTTGGCCAGCGCGAGGCGTCGGCCGTCGTCCGCCGCTGCGGCGAACTGGGCGGCGCGGTCGTAGGCATTGCGCAGGCCGATGCCCGACGTGACGCCGTAAAACCAGTGGCCCATGGAGAGGTGGACGATGGGGATGCTGCGATCACAGAGCAGGTTCAGGCACTGGGCGGAGACCGAGATGTTGCCGCAGAGGACAAGCTGGGAGACATCCTTGAGGGGAAATTCGCCCAGTTTGGCGGTGCCCTTGTCGACATGCAACGCCTCGCCCGTCTTGCCGACGCGCGCCCCCTGCTCCTGCACATAGAGCGGCAGTGCGTCGTCGCGGGCGGGGTAGAGGCGGCGGATGTCAGTCGGCTTCTCCGACGGGTAAGCCAGCAGATTGGTCTCGTCGGGAAGGCAGATGCCGGAAAGGGAGCACCCCAGGCACTTCGGCGAATCGGTCAGGGGTGCCGGGGGTTCGACGCGCCGTGCGGCGGCGCGGGCCTCGGCGATGAGGTGGCGCGTGCGGGCCTCGAGGGCGTCGTCGAACAGGATGCAGACGCGCTGGCGCGAGGCGGCGAAATAGAGCATCCCCTCCATGCAGCGGAAGCCGTGTTCGCGCAGCAGCAGGCCCTGGGCCATGAGCTGTACGCGTTCCGGTTCGTATGAGTGCATCGGGTTGTCGGGGACGGCGCCGCGCTTGGTATCGACCGGGGTGGCTACATCCCCTTCCGTCTCGACCAGGTCGAGCTTGCCCGAGAGCCCGAGCGTCTCGCTGCCGAGCGAGACGCTGCGGGCGACGGTCGGAGGCTCGTCGCCGCCCTCCGCCGGAACGGGCAGTGCGTCGTCCGCCGCGTCCGTGCGACGGTGAACCGAGCGGCCTTGGTCGGTGTAGAGGTTGTCGTCCCAGCGACCATCGACGTGCATGAGGTGGAAGAGGCGCGGGCAGAAGGCGTACTCGTTCACCATACGCACGGGGAGGGGATCGGGTGGGTCGCTCATGGAGTGGTTTCTCCTTGGCCGGTTGCTGACTCGCTACGATCACCAACGCGCATGTAGCGGGAGAGGCGTTCGTGAAGGTCGGCATAAGCGCTTACGTGGCGCCCCCCTCCCGCACGGCGGCGAAGAGGCCGAGGCCGAAGTGGCTGGCGTACCCCAGGCACAGCGGCCCCGCGACCGGTTCGGCGAAGGTGAGGCGCAGGGCGAACGGCCGCGTTTGGGGCGGGGCATGATCCTGTCGGGCGCGGATGAAATCGGGGAAGCGACGTATGATCAGTTTCTCTCTCGCCATTTCCTCTATGCACATGGGCATGGGGAGTTCCCTGCTCGCGCACTCCGCACGCACCTGGCCGGGTAGGGAGTTGGCCCCCGCAGATTTGAGATGGCGCGGAGCGAGGAATGGGGTGCTGCTTTCCCATACCTTGCCGACGGCCAATTCGCCGGGGTGGTTGCCGCAATGATCGCGGAGCTGTCGGCGCATTGTGCTCAGACTGCCGAACCCGGCAAGGCTGACCACGATGTCGGGCAGATTCTTGCCGTAGGTGCGATCGATGCGGCACAGGGCCCGTTGAGCGGCTTCGTCCAGACCCATGGATGCATGGACCAGAACATGCTCGAAGCGGCCATCGCCGTCGAGATCGAGCGGCAGCCAGTGGGCGTGACGGTGTCCATGAAGAGGCTGGTGCGCGTCGTTGCAGCCGCTGAGGACCGGACAGCGGCCATCGGTATAGCGAACAACAGTGGCATGCAGACGTTCCATATGCGGCAGGGTGCGGAGCATAAGCGGGCACAACTGGCCGTGCGTCGTATCGGAAGCCAGGGTCAGCAATGCCGCCTCGACGGCCGGTCGCGCCGAGCGCGCGGCACGCGGCCGGGCAACGGCAGGCCCCAACGCATCGCCGCGGCGCAGATAAAGCACGCGCTCCGAGCCTGGCGGTTGACTCCAGCCGGACTTTTGCAGGGCGGCTGTGTCGGCGCAAAGGCAGGCGATAAGATCCGCCGGATAGGCCGCCTCAAGCTCCGCACGCTTCTTCGCGGTGAGTTTACCGGCCGCAGCGACGGCCGCAGCGAGTTCTGACGTGCGCCAGGCGTCGTAGGAGGCGCCGGAAATAGGCGCAAATAGGGGCACCTGCTCCCAGCCGCGCGGCACGGCTTCGCCCGCAACATGCGGACGCGACCATGTGCCGTCCGGCGCGACGTCTTCCACAAGTTGCGCATCCACCCAGCTCTCGGCCCGGCCCAGATAAGCCAGCCCGGCGGCCAGTTCGCCGAGCAGAGCCGTCTCTTCCTCCGTCAGCGCAACCGGCCAGTGGACCAATAGCGGGGCTACGGCGTCACGCAGGCGCAGAAAGGTGTCGAGCACCTTGGTGGTCTTCTGGTTGGCGCCCTCCACGATGGGCATATAGTGCCGCGTATGGGCCACTGCGCCCCTCGGCAGAGAGAACAATGGCGGAACCGACGCCAGTTTTTCGACCAGGCTGCGGGCTACGGGAGGGATTTCACCCGCCGTGCCGGGCCAGTGTTGTTTCGCGAAACCGACGGCCAGCAGGGCGCGGAGCAACCGCCAGGGCGATGGCGGCCACTCCACGGCGCCCTCGTTGACGTGGCGATACCACGGCGTGGCGTGATAGCGCCCCGCAGTGAAACGGATGGCTAGTGTTGGCATGGTGATCCTCAGTTGTCTTTCGTGGCAGTTTCCGCTTTCTTCTCGCCCTTCCCAGCCTTTTTCGAAGATCCGGTGAACGCCACGATCGTGACGCCCTGCAACAGCTTCGTACAGGCAGCGATGGCGGTCGGCAGTTCCGACGCCAGTTCCTTCATGTTTGGTAACGCGAACCCGGCCGGGGCGCGGGCCGCGAAGGTGTAGTCCGGTTTTACGCACAGATCGCAGGCCGTGCGCAGTCGCAAGCCGCCATCCAGCAGTGAACGAATCTTGTAGAGAGCTACCAGGATCAGCAGATTCGTCGCCGCGACATCAAGGCCGTAACCGCGAATTTGTTCGAGATCGAGATTGAAGAAGGCGGTGATCGCGGCGGCGGTGAACTCCTCCCGGTGGAAGGGCACGTTTCCGAAGCCTTCAGCTGCTGTCTTCATGTCTACCTCATCATCCTTGCCCTTGCCAGCCTGGACACGGTCATTCTTCACGCCGCCGGAAGCCGCGACCTGCACGTGATGGGCTTCGACAAACCCGGACAAAGCACGAGCCACGCGTAAACGACCGTCTAGCGACTCCAAAAAGCAACCGTGAATAAGTGCGTTTGCGTCGAACTTCAATAGCCCGGCGAGAAACTTCTGGCGATCAACGGGTTTCGTTTTATCAACGCCCAATTCGCCGGCAAACGTCTTGCTGAAGAAATCGCCGTCGGACTTCTCGATGTAGGCACTATTGACCCGATGCGCTTCGAGTGTCGAAGAAGTCAGGAAGTCATCTCCTTTCATTACCCGCACATAGCTCAGTCCCTTGCAGCATTCTTTCAGTTCGTGCTTACCCTCATCCCAAATTTGGAGTTCGAGGCGATTGGCCATGCTTTGGGCACTTTCGACGAGTAGGCAGTCGGTGTCGCCTGCCTGGTAGGTGGCGGCGCCGAGGTCGGGAAAGCCGGTGGGCTGGAAGCGCGTGCCTTGCAGCGGCTGCAGCGGTACGTCGAACAGCAGGCGGCGGGTGTCATTCAATGCAGTCAGGTCGATGCTCATGCGTGAACTCCTTCTTGGATTGCGTTTTGTGATTCAGTGGGAGAGTGACAGAGTTTACCGGCCAGCCAGGCGGACGAGTCGGGATGGATGGGGAAGATCAGCGCGGCGGCCAGTCGCTGGGCGAAGGCCGCATCGGCCACGGCAGTGCGCACATAGGGGCGCAGGCCGACGGCGGTGAGACGCCGCGCGGCGAGGGCTAGGGCCGAGGTGGCATCGCCACTCAGCAGACGCTGGACGATAGCGGGATCGGGGTTCACGCGGTACTCCGTGCCCCGCACTGCGAAGGGGGAGGGCATGTGGGCCAGGCGTAAGACGCCATAGAGCGCGAGCACGCTCTTGTCATCTGGTGACGGCGGCGGGAATGGCAGACGCGGCGCGACGCTCCAATCCAATGCCATGAGCGGCTGCGCGAGCGCCTGCACGCGAGATTCGTCCACCTCGCCGCGCAAGAAGGTTGCGAGATCGGATAAAGACGCATAGTGGCCATACCCGGCGCGCAACGCAAATCGGCCGGTATGCAGGCGGCGTCGCACGATGGCCCCGGCGTCGCGCAGTAAAGACCCGGTGGTGGCGACCACCTCGGGGCCGGGGTGCTCCGCAAAAGCACGAACATCCCACGAATTGTGCTGCCGATTACGCTCAAACGGCAGAAAGTGAATGCGGATCGGTTGCCTGCAATCCTGCGAACCTTCTTCCTGAGTGCCCACCTGCCCCGCCAACGCCACCGCCAGACGCATTTCAGAGTTGTTTGGCAAGGCCGTCAGCCACGCGGCGGGCAGTTCGCTCAACGGATGCAAGAACACATCGCCCGCCTTCTTGGGCGTTTGCGCCAGCAACGACTCGGCCGCGCCCATGGCCAGCAGCAGTTCCTCCCATGTGCTTGCGTCGTGCCCATCGCGGCAGGTGGCGAGCAAGGCTTCGTCACAGCGTCGGGCGGCGGCCTTCCAGGAGGTGGGGGCCAATTTCCCGTTCGACGCTCGCACAAGCGAGGCAATCCAGTCGAGGCTCGCATCCGAAAGGTTCCGTCTGGGATTTGGTTGCGTCCGCCACTGTCCAAGTGCAACGGCTAGATGTCCTTTGCCGTTCCTTTGCGGGTACCCATAGCGCACAAATCCTTGCACCCCGCGTTGTGTGCCCAATCGCCCCAAGGAACGGGCAATATCGACAGGTTTGACACTTTGCGACCGGCCTACCATCGCCCTGCCTTCAAGGAAAAGTTGTCTGATTTCCGGCAACATGCAAGGCCGTTGCCAGAGCGGCAACCACTGCTCAGCAGCGGTCTTCTCTTTCGACACGGGACCGCCGCCAGAGGCCGAAGCCGCGGATTCGACCGAAAAGGGAGCAACGGCAAAGCTGCTTACGGCACCATTGAGTTTCTTGCTAACGCCGCATTGCAGCAGCAGTGTGCCTTCGATGGCAAGGATGAGTTCCCAGGGGTTTGATTTGCGGTCGGATATAAAACCAACGCTTCCGTTCGCGGCTTTGATGGTGTTTGGCAAGAACATTCCAGTGGTACGTCCGCTCGTCAGTTCCTGGTCTTCCAAGCGGGGACGTCGGAACAGTACGGTGTCCAGCAAGACACGGGACTCCTGTTTTGAGGTAGGCGCCATGACGGAGAGCACGGCGGAAACGAAGTTGTTTGCGAAATCGAGTTTCCCATTCGCGCCGCCAGACCCACCTAAATGCTGTGGGTAGAAGACTGGATGTTTCGCATCTTCAGTTGGTATGGCACCTGCAAGAAGCCAATCTAGTTGAACGTCCCGCCACGACTTGAAGCAGTTGCGAACGAGCTTGTCCTTGAGCGTCTTCTTGGCAGCATCGGCTTCTTTTGACTGCTCCCTCAACACGTCGTTTGACTTGTCTTTGTTTAACGCTTTCTTGGCCGTCCGAGCGGTTTCAAGCGTGTGTCGAAACTGGACGCACTCCTGCTCAAGTGCCAACTTGACGGCTGACTGAAGCGTCAGGAGGCGATCATCATCCGTCGAAACAAGTGTGGCGAGCATATCTTTCCTATTCGCCGATTCAGGTTCTTCGTCTCCAGCGTCTGATTCGGAATCGGACGACTCTACATCGTCGGAATCGATGTCGGCTGCTTCTGCGGTTTCTTTGCCGGTGTAGAATCCGCTACCCGCGTTCCACGGCGCGATAATCGGACTTGGCGCGTATTTCTCCAGGAAGAAAAGCCGTAATTCATCCGCATCCAGAGTGGTTGCGAGCACGGCATGCTCGTCCTGCCACCAGAGGCGGGCGGCGGGGTCTCTTTGTTCGGCGATGAGGCGCAGGATGCCGAGGGCCTTGAGGTAGTGGGCCAGCGGCGCGGGGGCGCAGCCGGTGAGATGGTGGACATGGATGCTCATGCCTTCGGCCCTTTCAGGCGTTTCGCCGCCTCGTTTTCGCGCAGGTAGTTCTGACGGGTGATGATCGAGCGTTTCAACCGTCTTTCCAGCGCCTTTCGCGCATCACCGGCGATACGTCCGCCGGCGTTGGCGTCTGCCTTGAGTTTGGGAACTCCGCGTGAATTTTCCTGACGGTGGATTTCCGTGGTTGAGCGTTCGCCCAGCATGGCAAAGATCAACTCGAAATCATCCATGTGGTCGCGCAGATTTTCACGTTTGAGCCCCTTGAGCGCCTTGTATTCCGACGGCGTGACGCCGAAGGCAGCCTTGGATATTTCCGCCGTCAGGATTTCGTAGTCCCTTTCCTCGGCGGCACCCCGTTTCTGCCACTCATCGGTCAATTCCTCCCGGATGGCGATTCCGCGCATGCGTTTTTCGATCCAGTCGTCGCTGTACCCTTTGAGTTTATAGAGCATCCGGGTGCGTTTCGCGGCCCGTTCCGGGTCTTCGATCTCCTTGACTCGGTCGAACCCCACCTTCGCCAACCAGCGCTTAAATGGTTCTGCCTTGGGCGAAGGAATGGACTGGATAATGCGGAAAAGGCCTTCGGTATTGGCGCAGTCGGTCTCGTACTGCTTTCCGTCTGCCGCCGGCAACTTCAGTCCGTGACAAAACGTCACGACCTGACTCCCCTCCTCGGTCAGCCTTTGCTTTAACTTTCTCCAGTAGGCTCCTGCATCAGGGCTGTCCGTCAGGGCACCCACCACGTCCACGACCGAGAACCACCACGCGTCATCGTGAAGTACGCGCCGAACCTGTCGTCCTTTGAAGACGGCAATCGTTGTCACGGCGTCAAGCGCTTTTGTTTTGTCCATACTCATGCGTCTGCCTTCCGTGAAGTGCGAATATCGGCTGTGCGCAGTATGGCTTCCAGCCAAGCCAGCGCAAAGGGGCCGAATTGTGTTTGCAGGGCGAGAGTTCGTTCGCGCCAGCTGGGTCCATAGCGGCAGGAGAGACCGAGCAGCGCCGGGGCAAGATGGAGATCGAGGTCCGTTATGGTCTGCTCCGCACCCTGAGCGTCCCTAATGCGTACGGGCGGCAGTAAGTCGCCGTCTTTGATGCCCCGGATCGGCATGCCTGCCTCGTCGTCGGCAGAGGTGTCCTGGTCGGCCGGGCAGGCATGCAGGGCGGCGCGGACTTTGCCGTGATGGGCGCAAACTAGATAGATCAGCAGGTTGAACTGCTCTGCTGTAAGGGATCGCAATTCTGCCGCCAGCGAGGCCGGCAACGGTGTGGCAGGAACGCCTTCCGGGTTCATGACCTTCGCTTCGATCAGCTCCTGACACGCGCCCAGCAGGGCGGGATGGTTTTGATCCGTCCGCGCCAGCAGCTCCATCAAGGCCAGCGCGCTGGCCAGTTCGTGACGGATACTGGTCGGTGTGCGGCGCCAAGCGTCTTGAGGGGCTTTCGCTAAATCCTGAACCGACTGCATACCCGATTCCGCTGAGGGGTTGATCCGGCATCTGAAGGCCGGGTGGACTTTGCCGAGATCGTGGTAGCGACCGGCGGCAACGAGAAGCGAAGTTAGATCGGTCGACAACTCCAAGGCCGATGCGAGAGCGCCGACTTCCGCGGCAACGGCAGCGCCGTGGGCGGAAATGGGCTGGTAATGTTCCGCTTCGCTGAGCACATCGTTGTCTGCGCCCGAATCCGCTTGATCGTCAGGCGTGGGGGCTGCCGTGGCGACTGGAGGAACCGCAGTGGATATTCTCGTCGGTTTCGCTCCCGTAAACCCAGTTTCGACACTGTAGCCGCCGACAGGCGACCGCACCAGCACAAGGCGGCCGGGGTAGATGTCTTTCTTTTGGGGTGGGCGCCAGGCGTCGTCGAGATAATCCCAGACAAAGACCTGCGCCTTCAGGTTGTCTTTGATGTTATCGCCCTTGAAAAGCCACGTGTGAACGCCATAGAACGGCACGGCGCAGAGGGCACCCTTGGCCGGTTGCAGCGTGGCGGGCGGAGTGCCGTCATCCCAGTCGGCCCAAAAAACCTGGCAATCGCGCTCCTGACCGGTACGGATGAATCGACTGACATCGAGATCGGCGCCAGTGAGATCGGCCGTGGTGTCGAAGAGTTCGTCCATTTCCTTGCGCAAGAACAGATGACGCGGATCGTAAGGGTAAAGTGTCTTGCGCGCTTCGTCAGTAAGTCCGACTTCAAAGTCTTCCAAGGCTTTTGGCGAAACGTTGGACTGGTGAGTTAGCGCTTCGCGGGCTGCATCCAATTCCGCCATATCGTACGGTGCGGCGTTCTTGTCATCCGCAGGTGCATGATCCAGGACGACGATATCTGCATGACCGCCATATCTCGCCGCGCGCCCGAAACGCTGCACGAGACTTGGCCAAGGTGCGAGATCCGTCAACAGGCATCCCGCTGAGATGTCCACCCCGGCCTCGACCACCTGCGTGGCAACGAGGATCAAATCTGCGCCAGGGCGGCAAACCGATCGAGAGAGAAACCGGTCGCGCCAATGTTGGCGCTCTGCGCCGCGGAAACGACTGTGTAACAGAAACGTATTAACAGGCTTTCGTCCCTGCCCTAACAGCTTCTCGTACGTATCAACAGCCCGATCCACGCGATTGAGCACGACCAGCGTTATGCGTCCATAGTCGCCGTCGGACAGAACGGTGTGCCTGGCGATGGCCTGTGCCGCAACAGCATCGGGGGAGGTCTCAGTCGTCACCGTCACAGACTTGCAGACGTCGTCCCATATCCGTCCGGTGCGTTGCGAGGTCGGGATGCAGATCGTGCGCGCTCTCAATTCAGCGACCATCTGAC
Organism: uncultured Lentisphaerales bacterium; assembly: GCA_964592855.1. Classification (GTDB taxonomy): domain Bacteria; phylum Verrucomicrobiota; class Kiritimatiellia; order RFP12; family JAAYLN01; genus JAAYLN01. The sequence continues at coordinate 5,426 of CAZQKI010000089.1, read as the reverse complement.
GCGTATCAACGCTTTCCAGCCACTCCGGCTGGAGCGTGGCGCTCATCCACCACGTGTAGGAAGGCCGGAACGTCTTTTGCCGCTCCTCTTCGCGGAACTGTTGGAGTTGGGCAGACGTGGCCAGCCCGACATCCATGAGCTGTACCTCGTCTATGATCCAGAGGCAGTCGCAGTTGAGCAGGCCGAACTCCATGGGCCAGCGGGCGCGGGGAGCGGCGTAGCCGCGATTTAGGGCGCGAGAGATGAGCATGTCCTGTGTGCCAACCAGGACGGCGTTCCTCTCGGGATGCAAATGCCACTCTCCTGCATCGGTCCCGCCCATCAGGGTGTGAACGCTCACATGATAGGGTTCCGTGACCCTGCGGATCTCGTCGGAGGTCTGCTCTACCAGCGTGCGCATCGGCAGACACCAGACCAATCGGCGAGGCCAAGATACATCCTTACGCACAACACGATTGTATGTCCAGGCTGTCAACACGCCCAATGTTTTTCCAAAGCCGGTGGGTACGCGGATAAGCCTGTTGCCGATGTCGGGGCTCGCGCCGAGCGCCACCTGCCAGCTATGCGCAGCGCCTCTCCCTGTCGCCTCTGCAAAAAAGGCCTTAAAATCTTCCGCTTCCATCGGCATATTCTCCATTGAATTCAGTAGTTCGTCCCCCGCCCAACACCCGGCATACCCCGCGACGATACCGGCGTGAGTTGCGCACGTCAAGGCGGCAAACCGTCCGTTAACAGAGCGCCCCTACGCGATCAGTATACACTAGGCAAACGGACATTGCGCGTCCGTGGAATATAGCCTATGATTTTTTTGAACGCGGATTATCTGCGTTCCGGAACCGAAAGGGGAGGGCGCATGCAGGTTAACAAGTCGCAATTTCGACGGCTGACGGAACTGGCGGAGCGGCTCCGGTCGCAGACCGAGCCTGTCAACTGTCTGACGTTGGCCGCCGAATGGGAAGTTTCGCAGAAAACCGTCCAGCGGGACATCGACTTTCTCCGCGACCAGATGGGCGCTCCCGTAACCTACGACCGGAAGCGGCAATCGTTCGTTTTCACGGAGCCGACCTGGACCATGCCGGCCATGCTGGTCTCCGAGGGCGAAATCCTCGCGGTACTGCTCGGCGCACGGGTGCTGGAGCAGTACCACGGCACGCCAGCCGCGCACCAGCTCGCCCAGATCTTCGGCAAGCTGTCCGACATGCTGCCAGACCAAATCAAAATGCGCCCCGAAGATCTGTTCAACCGGTTCTCCTTTCGCGGTCCGCCTGCCCGTCCCGTCGCGCCGGCGAACTGGTCGGCTGTGATCCGGGCGCTGTGTGAACGGAAGACACTGCAACTTCGCTACCGGACCGCCGCGATGGCGCCGGATGCGCCACCCAAGGCTTCGCTCGTGAATCCGTACCATGTGGCCAACCTGCAGGGCGAATGGTATCTCTTCGGCGTGCATGCCAGTCAGAGACAGGTCAAGCAGTTCTCGATGGCCCGCATCGAACGGGCCGTCGTCACGCGGTCATCGTTCGACGTGCCGGCCGATTTCGATCCGGATGCGATGCTGAAAGACACGTTCGGCCGCTTTGCCTGCGCGCCCCGCGCGCATACGGTCCGACTCCTCTTCTCGCCGTCGGCGGCGCCGGGTGTAGCGGCCCAGGAATGGCATCCGAATCAGGTCACGCGCGTCCGCCGCGACGGCTCGCTGGAACTCCGTTTTCCAGCCAAGGGACTCGAAGAGGTCAAGCGGTGGGTGCTCTCCTGGGGGCGTGAAGTCCGAGTGCTGCAGCCGAAGGCGCTGTGCGAGGCCATCCGCGCCGAAGTGGCGGAGATGGCCGCGCATGCCTGATGCCCCTACCAAGCTTCATCGCGAGGGGACGTTCACTCGGCGGAAGCCGTCGTCTCGTCGCGCTCGGCTTCGGCCCGGAGGCGGGCGAGGACCGCCGGATCGATCTCCGACGCGGGGCGCGCGCAGAAGCCGCAGGCGCCGATGGGAAGGTTTTGACGCCGGAAAATCAGCTCGAAGTCGGTCTGCTCGTCCGGGGTGCGTTCCAGGGCCGCGACGGGCTCGAACCGCGGATCTCCCGCAAGCTGCTTCTGCATCTCGGCAAAATAGTCGAGGTGATCCGTCGCAACCTGAATTTCGCCGCGGGGCACGAGCCGCGTCCAGAGCAGGTTGCGGAAGGCGGCGTCGAAAAGACGGCGCTTGTGGTGCCGGCGTTTCGGCCAGGGATCGGGAAAGAAAAGGTAGAAGGCGCGGATGGCGTGTTCGGGGAGAAACTGACGGAGGGTGTAGGTCGCTTCGAGCCGGATGAGCCGGACGTTGCCGAGCTGGTTCCGCTGCACCTTCTTGTCGATCTTGCGGACGCGGGCCAGCAGCCGTTCAATTCCCAGGTACTGGACGTGCGGATTGGCGGCGGCACGAGCCAGCAGAAACCGCCCCTTGCCGCAGCCGATGTCCACTTCGACGGGCCGGGCCGGATCGAAGATGTCGCGGAAGGGGGCCATGTCCGTCAAATGGGTTTGCGTGATGACGCAGGTCGGTGGGGGCGTGGTGGGATGCGCCACGGGTGACGGTACATTCATGATGAGAATTTGTGCCGGAACAACCGCTGCCAGAATCCCTTCGGCTTGCTGTCCATGGCCCGTTCGATGTAGTTGAGTGCGAACACGCGAAAATGGAGGCCGCCAACCTTTTGCGTATATTCCAGCGCCGCCTCGTAAAGCCCTTCCCGTCCGAGCGAGCAGAGCCGGTTGATCTCCTTGATGTGCTCCGGGCCACCGGTGCGCTTCTCCGCCAGGGTGCGGATGAGCGGACGGAACGTCCGCGCCAGGCGCATGTGCTCCCGGAGGTCGCCCGTCTGGCATTTGGCGATGCAGTGTTCCAGTGCCTCCATCTCGGAATGCTTGCCACTGGGATCCACACTGCCATGCAATTTCAGATTCGCATTCATAGGACAGTCGGGAGCATATCAAGAAAGTCTTGTTCCGTAAAATAGAAGTTCTGGCGGGGTCAAGCGCCGGCAGCCTTATGGGAAGGTCGACTTCAGCTCGGTGCGGTTCTCCAGCTTGGCCGCGGCACCTGCGCCCGGCGCGTAGAGGATCACCGGCGCGACAATGCCGCCCGTGCCGACCTCGTTGACCACCACGTTCGACAGGCAGAAGACGATGACGTTCTTACCCGGCTTGACCGCCGCCGTGGCGTCGATCTCGAACGGGTAGAAGGTCGAACTCGGGCTGATGCCGATGACCTGGCCGTTGACCCAGATCTTGGCCGACTCGTCCACGCCGCCGCACCAGAGGAAGATCCGCTTGCCCTTGGCCGACTCCGGCACGTCGACCGTCTGGCGGTACCAGGCGAGCCCCTTGTAGTAGCGCAGCCCCTGGTTGCTCCACGAGGAACTGGACGTCTTGATCGTCTGCCAGTTGCCGCCGGTGTTGGCCGGCTTCCACAGGCCGATGTCTTCGCCGACCCGCAGCGGATCGATCTGGAAGTCCCAGACGTCGGCGGCCGCGGCCACCAGCGTGTTGCTGCCGGTCACGCGGGCATAGCCCTGCTCCGTCGGGAGGCGGAAGAACCGCCGCATGTAGCCGACGTAGGTGCTGTGACGTCCGCTCGACACCATCGGCACGGGCTTCATCTCCATCAGACGCTCCGCGAGCGCATCGCAGCGGTCGAGCGCCGCCTTGGCGGCCTTGAAGTCGACCTTCACCCGCGCCTCCATCATCTCGCAGAAGGCCTCGGTCATGTCGAAGGTCTCGATGATCATCTTCACCCGCTCTTCGTAGACGCCCTTGCCGGCCGCCTGCTTCGCGCCCGCGTCAAGCAGGGCGCGGGCCTCCTTGCGGAGCGCGGGGGGATAGAAGTTCGGGATGTCCCAGGCCGACCCCGTGCAGTAGTCGCCGTCGCGCAGGGCCTTGTCCATCAGCGTGATGTAGCCGCCCATCGGCTTGGCCGCCGGCCCGAAGAACTTCTCGTAGACATCCTTCAGCAGCGCGTCGACATCCAGGGTGTGGTCCCACATCAGCTTGCCGGCGACGTACATCGAGGGGAACTGCGGCCCGTAGTTCGGGAAGGTCTCGACGCGCCACCCCTTGACGCCCAGCTCGTGACAGGCCGGTATCTCGTCGCGCAGCCGGTCGATGATGATGAACGTGAAGCCGGGGCAGGCCAGGTTGCTCCAGTAGCCGCGGTCGAACAGTTCGGGCATGATCTTGCCCCACTCCTGGAAGAGCCACTTGGCATAGCTCTTCTCGGGCGCGACCGGGTTGGAAAAGCCGTGCACGCGGTCGAGCGCGATGGGCGCAAGCGCCCCCTGGATGTGCGGATGCGGCTTCTCGCGCTTCGGCGGACGCATGTAGGTGTGGTAGATGTAGAAGGCCAGCTTGGTGTCGGGGTACTCGGGCAGCACCTTGGCGAGCACCTGGTTGTAGAACCAGATGTAGCGGTCGGTCGTCGACGTCTCGTTGGAGAAGGGATCGAAGTCGCCGGCATCAAGTGCCCGGCAGTTTTCGCACTCGCAGAAGCCCGCGCCGTCGTTCGGGCCGGCGCCGATCACGGGGCCTCCGCCCTTCTTGCGGATCTCCTTGATCGCATTGGCCATGAAGTCGATGAGCTTGGGGTTCGAGACGCAGTGCTGCCGCGGCACGCGCTTGCCCTTGTACAAGCCATAGTATTCCGCCGCCTCGGGCGGCTCGATCAGCCCCGTCTCCTTGTTGAGGGTCGCCGCGGGCGCCCGCATGCCGTGCGCACCGGCGAACACATCGCCGCCGCAGCGGAGACGCGCCTGCCATTCGCGGTTGGGCATCTGGAACCAGCGCGAAGGGAAGGAGGGCGCCTGCACGGTGGTCTGCGCCTTGACCTCGATCATTTTCTGCGCCGGCGCCACTTCGCCCAGATCACCTGGGATAAACCAGCGGCAACCCGCCTGTTCGAGCAGTTCGAGAACGCCGTAGTAGACGCCCTCGACCGGTCCGGCGATCTGCACCGTGTCCGCATCCGCCTTCAAAACAAATGCGCCGCGGACGCCCGCCTTGTCGCCCAGCTCCTTGTCGGCCTGCGCCAGCGCGCCGATCAGCACCGGCGTCTGCTTGCGGCCGCGGATCTCGCGGACCACGCCTTCGACACGGGCCAGGTCGGTGGTCGCCACCGCCAGCCGGGCGCCGGACATCTTCGCCACGTAGTCCGTCAGTTCCTGCACGGCCTTGAGTTCGAATTCGCCGGCGTCCGTCGACCGGACCACCACCGCCTGCGCCGCGCCGTCTTTTACCAGCACCGCTCCGGCCGCAGACCCGCAGGCCGCCACCAACGCCAACCACGCGATCAAACAAGACTTCATCATCAACTCCTGTAAACGTTTTCCGATCAGATCAGTCAAGCTGGTTACTTGAGAGTAGTGAGTTCTCAAGCAGTTCATGGTTCGCGCGAACTCATTTTC
>CAZQKI010000088.1:0-18370 GCA_964592855.1 uncultured Lentisphaerales bacterium | reverse complement strand
AAGGTCGACGTCAATCTGTGAGCCGTATGACGATGCACCAAGAGAATCTTCCGCCGCTGCAGGATCCCGCGTTTCTGGAGATGATGGCGCTGTTCACCGAGAAGAATTATTGGCAGCGTCTGAGATTGATGTTTGCGGGCCTCGGCAAGCCGAAGGACAGCCGTGAATACAAGCTGGCCCACACCGAACTTCAGCGCCAGGTCGCGCCGCTGGCGGCCATCGTCCTGCCGACGATCTGCATCGTGCTGCTGGCGATATTCGCCAACGCGAAGTCCACGGACGACCGCATCATCGAGACGGAGATCATGGAGGTTGAGGAGCTCAAGGAGCTGGAGGAAATCCTCGACAAGGAGCCCATCCCGGACGACATCCAGCCGACCGACATCGTCTTCACCCCCGATATCGCGATGAACACGCCGGCGCCGACGCCCGACGCCCCGATGAGCCCGCAGCCGCAGGCCTTCGACTCCGTCATGCAGGTCAGGAGCCCGGTCATCCTCCGCAACATCTTCGGCTCCACGCGCAGCGCCGGGATGCGGGGACAGCTGATCACCGGCGGGGGCGGCAACGCCTCCACCGAAGCTGCCGTGATGCGCGCCCTCCGCTGGCTGAAGACAAAACAGCTCCCCGACGGCTCGTGGCCGAAGAACAAGAGCGCCATGACCGCGATGGCGATTCTGTGCTACCTCGCGCATGGCGAGAAGCCTGGGGAGTCTGAGGAATTCGGCGACACCGTCCAGCGGGGCATCGAATTTCTGCTGACGTCGCAGCCCGCCAATGGCCAGTGGCGCGGCAACTACGAACACTACATCGCGACCTACGCGCTGTGCGAAGCCTACGGCATGACGATGAATCCGAACGTCAAGTCCGCGGTTGACCGCGCGGTCAAGCTGATCATCGACGGCCAGCACGTGTCGGGCGGCTGGGACTACGGACTCAAGCCGGGCGAGCGCGACGACACCTCCGTGATGGGGTGGGCGGCCCAGGCGCTGAAGGCGGCCAAGATGGCCGATTTCTACAGCGACCCCGAGGCGCTCGAACGGGCCTGCAAGCTGGCCGTCAAGGGATTCCAGAAGAATGCCAGCCCCGCAGGCGGCTTCGGCTACACCGGACCCGCTGGCGGTGGCCTCAGCAGCGTCGGCACGCTGTGCATGCAGTTCCACAATGCCGGCAACTACCCCGAGGTCAAAAAGACCTTCGAGGCCGTCCTGGACCTCTGGGAGCCGGTCTGGAACGGATCGACCCCCCTCAACCGCCTGGGCAGCGACGCGAAGCCCGTGACCGGTCCCACCGTTCCCGGCCCCAGCACGCAGTACTATTTCTACTACGCCACGCAGGCCATGTTCCAGAGCGGCGGATCGCGCTGGAAGAAGTGGAACGAGAAGATGTGGCACGAGTACGTGAAGGCCCAGTTCATCGAGGAGAAGGCGATCGCCGACATGAAGGGGGTCATGCAGGACATCGGCTGGTGGGAGAACGCCGACCACGCGGGGTCCGACCAGCGTCCCGTCATGGACACCTGCCTCGCGGCGCTTCAACTCATGGTCTACTACCGCTACCTCCCGACCTTCAAGTCCGTCGCCGTTCCCGAAGAGGTCGTTGCGACCGCACAGGACAGCGCCGACATCAAGGTCGACGTCAACCTGTAGCGCCAAGCCCGAAAGCGTGCCGCCCATGAAGGATATCCTCGTCCCCGCCGAGCGAGTCAAGGTCGTCGCGGAGGCCGATGTCTGCGTCATCGGCGGAAGCTGCACCGGCGTCTTCGCCGCCCTCCGGGCCGCCCGGCTCGGCGCCCGGGTCGCGCTGATCGAACGGCAGAACCGCTTCGGCGGCGTGGCGACGTGCGGCCTCGTGGGGATGTGGCATACCCTGCACGACTACACCCGGCAACGGCAGATCATCGGCGGCCTCACGTTCGAAACCATGCAGCGCCTGGCCCGGCGCAACGCCGTCTCCCCGTTCCTGGACAGCGCCGTCAGCATCCATGGCATCCGCTTCAACACGGAGGAGCTCACGCTCGAACTCGATGCGCTGGTGAACGAGCAGCCCCGGATCACGACCTGGCTGCAGACCGCCTATTCGCGCGTGATCATGAACGACGACGGCGCCATCGATGCCGTCGTCATCGAGAACAAGTCGGGGCGCTTCGCCATCCGCGCCAAAGTCTTTGTCGATGCCTCCGGCGATGGCGTCCTCTGCCGTGATGCCGGGGTTGCGATGACGCGCCCGCCGCACCCGCAGCCGCCGACGGCCTGCGCCCGCTTCGAGCACTGGGACTCCCTGGGGCCGGTCGACGTCAAGGCGCTGTGCGACGAGTACCGCGACCGCTTCCCCGATCTCCCCTGCGGCTACTCCTGGGGGATGCGGACCCCGGCCAGCGAAGTCTTCATGCTCGCGGGAACGCGCGTGATGAAGTGCGACTGCTCCGATGCCGATGCGGTCACGCAGGCCGAGTTTGAATCGCGCCGCCAGATCCGCGCCTTCATGGACATGCTGCGCGTGGCCCGCCCGGGCAACACGCTCACGCTTCAGGCGCTCCCTTCGGCCATGGGCATCCGCGAAGGCCGGCACATCACCCCCCTGGCGCTGCTCAAGGGCGATGACATGCTCAAGGGGACCCGCTTCCCCGATGCCATCGGCAACGGCACCTACCCCGTGGACATCCACCACGACGAGGACGATTCGATCTCGTTCAAGCGGCTCGACGGGTCGTTCACAACCTACGCGGCCCACCGGCCGATCAAGAGTGAACGCTGGCTCCCCGAGGGCGAAGTCCTGCCGTTCTATCAGTTCACCCTCGGCTGCCTGATTCCCGAGCACGCCACAAACTTCATCTGCGCCGGGCGCATGATCGGCGTGGATCGCGAGGCCTTCGGCGCCCTCCGCGTGATGGTCAATCTGAACCAGTGCGGCGAAGCCGCCGGCGTCGCCGCCTGGCAGGCGCTGACCCACAACGTTCCCATGACCCGCGTCGATGCCGCGGAGACGCGCGCCCTCCTGACCCAGGGCGGCTCGATCATTATCTAGAGAGGCGCATGCAAAATTGCGGACCAGACGAATCCAGGTCGAGAACGAGGACGATGACGATGACGAGGACGATAACGGGGCCGATTGTGCGGGCTCGTAGCGCCCGCACGTTCGCTTCGATCCAGACGTAAGTGCCGTAGAAACGGGATTGACTTCGATATTCTGCGGTTCGGTGTTCGGAAATCTGCGGTTCAGCGGAAAACAACGCCTGGCAGGTCGTCTGCGTCGATTCGAACGCGCCGGGCGAGGTGCCCTTTCTGATCAGCCGTAATGTCGACTTCGGCGAGTGTTTGACGCCGACCTCCAAGCCCCGGTTCATCCGTTCAGGCCCGCTCAACCTGCGGCACGTCGTGTGGGTGACGCGCGGCGGGGGTATTATCGACGCACGGTTCAAGTCCTTCCGTACCGAGATGCTGTTCGGTTCATGGGGTGGCTTGCAGGACGCGGCGCCCACATCCATGGCCTATCGCATCATGCAACCGTGACCCTTTCGTGCGCATCTGGTCTGAGAACTTTTGTCGTACACTTTGTCCTACACTTTGTCGACAAAGCTCAAGACAAAGCTTGCGACAAAGCTTTATGGGAAGAGGCCCGGCGACACGGGAAGCACTGGACCCCGCCGTCCCCGGCGGTAAGCGAATGAATCCGTCGTTCCGGCTCTATATTCACAATGGGCGTGGACGCCCGAGTCCAGCGCGACTTCAGGGGTGGAGATGGAGCGGGGGGACGGGGCAGTGGCCTTCTTGTGCCCCTTGCACCGTTTCCTCCGCAGGGAATGAGGAAGCGGGGGACGCTCGACGTAGGACGGTCCTCCGGGCCGTCCCGGCAGATGCGTAGAGACGGGACGGCGCAGGAGCACCGTCCTACTCCGGATCGCCGTGCGAGAACCGTTGAGCCGATGTTGCCTTGACAGCGTGCCGCCTGCACCCCTATATATACCGGCATGCAACCCCATTCTCACCCCCATCCGGACGAAGTCGCATCCCGGCAGCAGGCGTATCTTCAGCGGGCCGCGGATCGGCCCGGAGACGAAGGCACGGCCATCCCCCGCCTTGCGGTCGGGGATATTCCCGGGGCCGTCGACGCGATCACGCGCGATCTCGACCACGCCCGCCGGCGCCAGGATTGCACCGATTTCAAATTCAACGGCCTGCTCCGCTGCCTGTTTTTGTACCGTGACCGCATCCCGTCCGATGTGCAGTCGGAGATGAAGAAAATCCTGCTCGACGGTCGCTTCCATGGGGGGTTCCGCCCCGCATACCCGATGTTCTACAACAGCGAAAACCACCGCATGGCGTGGCACACGGCCGAGTACCTAACGGCCCGGCTCTTTCCGGACGAAACCTTTACCCTCGACGGCCGCACCGCCCGCGCACATGCCGACCGCGCCCGCGCGATGATTGCCTGGTGGATCGATCAGCGTGCCCGGTGGGGCTACACCGAGTGGAACTCCTCCACCTACATGGGCGTCAACCTCAACTCGCTGCTGAACCTGGCCGATTTCTCAGACGAGCCGGTCATCCGCGCGCTGGCCCGCGATTCCGTGACCAAGCTGTTCGCCGACCTGGCCGCCGACAGCCTGGAGGGCCAGGTGTGCGGCGCCCAGTGCCGGACGTACGAAGGGCCGCTCCTGGATCGGGCCAAACAGGGGGTGCGCCCCCTCTTCACGCTCCTGCTGGGACTCGGCGAATCCGCCAATCTGCAACAGGCCTCGGCAACCGGCGATTTCGTGGCCACCACCGGTTACCGCCCCCCCGAGTGGCTGCGGGCGCTGGCGGTCGACACGGACAAGCCCCTGGTCAACCGCGAATGCGCCCGGATGGATCCGCATTTCGTCTATACCTTGCGCGGCGCCTTCTGGCGCCCGCCATTCGAAATAACCGACGACGCGATCCTGCAACGCGAATACGCGTCGGAGATGGACTGGGCCCCGATCCGGACTGAAAGGTGCTCCGAGCATCTCCTTTCGGCCATGCTGAACCCGCGCATTCACAACTACCAGATGCTCGTCTGGATGTGCTCGCTCCGCGGGCGTGCGCTGATTTTTACGACGCATCCGACCGACCGTCCCCGCGAGCCGCACGGCGACGGCGTCAAACGGCAGGAATACTGGGCCGGCACCTGCACCACGCCGCGCTGCCATCTCAAGGACGGCGTGCTGGCCGCCCTCTACCGGAGTCGGCCGTCGGGTGCTGCAAGGGCGCCCGGGGCGGACTTCACGCATGCCTATTTTCCGACAGAGGGCTTTGACGAATGGCAGCAGGACGGCCGCTGGTTCTTTGCCCGGATCGACGATGGCTATGCCGGGTTGCTGGCGCCGCCGTCGGCGCGGTTGACCGACTCCGGGGATTGGGCCGGCAAGGAAGTCCTGGCTCCCGGCCTGGACGCGCTCTGGGTGTGCGTCTGCGGATCGGCGCGTCAGGACGGGGATTTCGACCGGTTCCGGCAGCGCTGCCGATCGTCCGTGGTCCACCATGATCCCGGGCGCGGCGCGGCCGCCGTTCGCGTGGGCGCGACGACGTTCACGCTCGATTACGCACAGGGCGCCATCGAAGACGGCGTCGCGGTGTCCTGGGAAGGCTGGCCGCAGATGGACAATGGGTTTGTTCATGCGGAGGCCGGTTCCCCGGTCGTCCGCGTCACGACGGACGATGGCGTTGAGCACCTGGATTTCAGCGCCGCGCGCGGGATCCTCGATGCCTGGGTGATACGGGATTGAAACTGGCCACGACCTACATCAAGCACTGGCCTGGTCCGGAGAAACATTCCGTCGTTAGCGTTCGCTTCCGTCTCTCCGAACTCGACGGCCGCTGACGGCCGGCGACTATTCTCGCCGCCGATGAACTGGGATCGACTCTCAAAAGGTGTGATCGAACCGCTCATGGCGGCCAAACCCAACGGTTGCAACTGCAAGCCCGATCAACCGCGTAAAACGAATGGAGATACGCTATGAACCTCACGGAATGCCCCTGTTCGGGAAAAAACGCTGGTGCGACTGATCCAGCCGGATGTGACCACGATCGCCGGGGCTGCTGTGTCCCTCGGGCAAGCGCCGGAGGCCCCGCCCTCACAGCATGCGCTGGATGCTCTTCGCAGCGCCTCCGATGGACTTCGGCAGCGACTGCTGCGCCTGATTCATGGGAGTGAACCCTGCTCCATGCTGGTGGGCACGGGACTGCTCGTTTTGTCGCCGGACTCGACGCAAAGCGAAGTCTGGGCGCTGATGGTCATCGGCGCCTGGCTGACGTGGAAAATGCTCTGAGCGTTTCGTCTTGGATCCAACGAACACAGCAGAGGTCAAATCACATAGCTCGATCCGGCGCGGCTGGCCCGGTCCTCGTGGCGCTGAACGATGTCCCGCAGCGTCACACCGGCCATGGCGGCGACGACCTTCGCTTCAATTTCGGACCACACCTCGTGCGCCGTGCAATCCACGCTGCGCTCGCAGGCCCCTGGATCGTTCACGCAGGCGACCAGGGTGACGGGGCCCTCCAAGACCTCGACGATGTCCCGCACGGTGATGTCGCGCGGGTCGCGGGCCAGGACATAGCCGCCCTGCGTCCCGCGAGTGGAGTGGAGTATCCCAGCCTTCTTGAGCGGGTTGATCACCTGCCAAAGATACTTTTGCGAGATGTCCTGCCGCCGCGCGATCTCGCTCAACGCGACGGGACCCCGTTCCTGGTGCAGCGCCACGTCCAAAAGCACCCGCAGCCCGTATCGGCCTTTTGTCGAAACCATCAGGGTTGTCCTCCGAGATTCTTGTCCGCGGTGATGAGGTGGAGGTTCAGACGCGCACGATCAATCCGGATTGCGCGGAACTCGCGCGTCGAGCCCGCTTGCGAACCGCGCACATTCACGCTGCCTTCCGAGCCATCCGAGTACGCCGCCGCCACGCTTGCCGCCACATCGAGCGCCAGGCCGTCGTGTGATCCCTGCAAGAGAACGGTGGGGCCTGCAACCTCCGTTGGTTCCAGGAGAAAATCGGAGTCGCCCCGCAGTTGCCGCAAGGATTCGTTCTCCGCCGCGTCGCGCCCACAGACAATCTTGCCGCCACCCGATCGGAAATGGCGCCCGATCTTCAGCAGCCGGATATCGCGCATCGTCACATGTTCCTGATGCGCAAACAGGTCACGCAGCCGGGCCGCGAAGTTCTTGTCGGTGAGCAAGCATCCCCCGGCCGGACAGGGGTAGTCCGTGACGCCAAGTTCCGCCGCCAAACCGATCTGCGGCTTACGACTGCGCCCGTTGATCGCCAGGAGACGTTCCCGATCAATCCAGCCTTTGGATTCCGCCTCTGTCGGCGGCAGGTGTTTTGCGGAAAGGGGGCGCACGATCCGCCCATCCAGTCCGGCCTCCCGCTCAATCAACTCAAGCGCCCGGCGGTGCTGGCTCATCGGCCGCTGCCCCAGAACCTCGCCAGTGAACAGAAACGCAGCCCCGACCTCCTCCATATAGGCCTTGGTCTTCCTGAGCATGAAGATGCGGCAATCAATGCAGGGATTCATGCCGGAGCCCCATCCATGGGGCGGATGGCGCACAACCTCGATGTAGTCGTCACCTTTGGCGAAGGTTTTCAGCGGTACGCCCATGCGCTTCGCCTGCTCAGCGGCGTGACAGCAACCCCCGGAATCGCACTGACAGAAAGGGGAGGTGAACTTGACGGCAACGACATCGACGCCCTGGTTCACGATCATTTGAACCGCCAGCGTCGAATCAAGTCCGCCCGAAAGCAATCCAATCGCCTTCATGTCAGGTAACTTGTCCTTGTGTCTGTTGAAATGGCATACACTATAGCACGTCCATGGATACCGTCGAATATTTGTTCGACGACTCGTGGCATCGTTCCTTTCCTGTTTCAGATCTTGCGAGTGCGTCTCGCAGGTCGGCTATCAGATCCCCGGCGTCTTCCAGTCCGACGGATAGCCGCACGAGTCCGTCCGAGATTCCCCGGGCGTGGCGCTCGGCCGGTGGCAGAGCGGCATGCGACATGGTGGCGGGATAGGAGAGAATGCTTTCCACCCCGCCGAGACTCACCGCCACCAGCGGCAATTGGACGCGCTTGAGAAACGCCACCGCGGTGGGGCCGTCCGACAGCTCGAAGGAAATGACGGCGCCGGCCCCGGATGCCTGGCCGCAATGGACCTCGCGGTCGGGGTGGTCGGGCAGGCCGGGGTAGTAAACCCGGCGCACTTCGGGCTGCTCCCGCAGCCATCGGGCAATCACATTTGCCGCCTCCTGCTGCGCGTCCATGCGGACGCCCAGCGTCTTGATCCCTCGAAGCGTCAGCCAGGAATCCATCGGGCCCAGAATGCCGCCGAAGGCGTTCTGGATGGCCTTCAGCCTGCGCCCCACCTCCTCGGTCCGGGCCACGACCAGGCCGGCAATGAGGTCGCTGTGCCCGCCGAGGAACTTGGTGGCGCTATGCACGACAATGTCGAAGCCGCACTCGATCGGCCGCTGCAGATAGGGCGACATGAAGGTATTGTCCACGATCGAAAGCAACCCGTGTTCGGTGGCGAGGGCCGCCATGGCGCGCAAGTCGGTGATCTGCAGCAGCGGATTGGCCGGCGTCTCCACGAAGAGCGCGCGGGTGGAGGGGCGGATTGCGAGCCGCACCGCATCGGGGTTCTGGGTGTCGACAAACGACACGTCCAGTTGCCATTGGTGGAACAGCCCCTGGAGCACGCGGTAGGTGCCGCCATAGACGGCTTCGCCGACCACCAGGTGATCGCCGGGGCGGAACAGGAGCAGGACCGACGATGTGGCTGCCATGCCGGAGGCGAAGGCCAGTCCCCGCGCGCCGCCTTCAAGTGCCGCGATCGTTTCTTCCAGCGCCTCGCGCGTGGGGTTGTCGCTGCGGGAGTAGTCATAGCGCCCGAGGTGTTCCGGATCCGCCTGCGCGAACGTGGAGGTCTGGTAGATGGGAATGCTCGACGCACCCGTGTGGGGATCGCGGTCTCGTCCCGCATGGATCAGCCGCGTTCGGTAGTTCATAGCACGTTCTCCAAGTCCCGGATCAGATCATCCGCGTCCTCGATGCCGACCGAAAGGCGCAACAGACTGTGTCCGATTCCCAGGCGGTCGAGCACGTCCGGCGACAGGTCCGCATGGGTTTGCACACGCGGATAGGTGATCAACGATTCCACGCCGCCAAGGCTTTCAGCGAACAGAAACACCCGGACCCCCTCCAGAATGGCCGGTACCCGCGCGGCATTTTCCACATCGAAGGCGATCATGGCGCCGAACCCCGAAGCCTGGCGCTTGAGGGTGTCGTGCCCCGGATGTCTGGGCAGTCCGGGATAGTACACCTGCTTCACGCGCGGGTGCCGGCTCAGCCACTCCGCGATGCGCCCGGCGTTTTCCTCCTGCCGCTTGAGCCGCAGCGGAAGCGTTTTGAGCCCGCGCAAGACCAGCCACGAATCCTGCGGCCCCAGCACGGCGCCGACGGCGTTCTGCAGGAAGGCGATGCGTTCGCTCCACTCGGGTGTGCGCGCGACGACGGCGCCGGCCACGACGTCGTTGTGGCCGGCCAGGTATTTGGTTGCGCTGTACACGACCAGATCGGCGCCCAGGTCGAGCGGCCGTTGCAGACACGGCGTCAGGAACGTGTTGTCGATGATCGTCACGGCGCCCGCGCCGCGGGTCAATGCGATCAGCGCGGGAAGGTCGGCGATCTTGAGGAGCGGGTTGGTGGGACTTTCGACGAAAAGCGCCCGTACGGCCGGCTCCTTCAACGCGCGCCGAACGGCATCCGTATCGGATGTATCGACGTACAGGGCCTCAATGCCGAACGCACGGGCCGCCTTTTCGAACAGCCGGAAGGTTCCCCCGTACAGGTCTTCGGTAACGACGACACGGCTGCCGGCCTCCAGGAGCCGGAGCACGGTATCGATGGCTGCCAGGCCGGAGGCAAAGGCAAAACCACGATGCCCGCCTTCCGCGGCGGCGAGCGTTTCTTCCAGGGCCAGGCGCGTGGGGTTCGATGTGCGCGAGTAGTCGAACCCCGTGGATTGACCGAGCGCCGAATGGGCGAACGAGGCCGTTTGGTAAATGGGCGTGGACAAGGCCCCGGTGTGCAGATCGCGGCGGCAGCCGGCCTGCGCCAGTTGCGTCTCGATGGCGAGCGGTGTGGTCATGTGTTCTCCGTCTTTTCCGGGGTATTGGACAGCGGCGTGGTCAGGTACCGTTCCCCGGAATCGGGAAATATGACCACGACCAGTTTGCCGCTGTATTCTGGCCGGTGTGCGACCGACAGCGCGGCCCACGCCGCTGCGCCGCAGGAGATGCCGCATAGGATTCCCTGCTGGCGCGCCACCTGTTGCGCCGTTTCGAACGCATCCCGATCCGTTACACGCACAATCTCATCCACGATCTTCCGGTTCAGCACGCCTGGAACGAATCCGGCGCCGATGCCCTGGATGCGGTGAGGACCGGGCCGGCCGCCGGAGAGGACCGGCGAAGCGTCGGGTTCCACACCGATTACCTTGACCGATGGCTTGCGCGCCTTGAGCACCTCGCCCACCCCGGTGATGGTGCCACCGGTGCCGATGCCGGCCACCAAGACGTCGACCTCTCCCCGTGTGTCGGCCCAGATCTCCTCCGCCGTCGTCTCGCGATGCACCTGCGGGTTGGCCGGGTTTTCAAATTGAAGAGGCATGAAACCGCCCTGCACCGTCCGCAGCAGCTCCTTGGCCTTGTCCACCGCACCGCGCATGCCCAGCGGTCCCGGCGTCAGGACGAGCTCCGCCCCGAGCATCCGCACGAGCTTCCGTCGCTCGATGGTCATCGTTTCCGGCATGGTGAGGATCAGCCGGTAACCTTTCGCGGCACAGGCAAAGGCCAGTCCGATGCCGGTGTTGCCCGAGGTGGGCTCGATCACGGTCATGCCGGGCTTCAGGCGCCCATCGCGCTCGGCCGCGGCAATCATGGCCGCGCCGATCCGGCACTTGACGCTGGCCATCGGGTTGAACGACTCGATCTTCGCGGCCACGACGGCGCCGTTGTCCGTCACGCCGCGCAGGCGCACGAGCGGCGTGTGTCCGATCGCCTGGGTGATGTCGTCATGGATCCGGCCCCGGAATGGGTTCCGGTCGGATGGCGTGCTGTCATGGGTCGTTTGCATGGCGTTTCTCCTCAGATGCTCCAGTCGGAACGATGTTCCGCATCGTGTCTGTAAATGGCCAGTATCCGTTCGCGCAGGGCCGACAGCGCCGGATCGCCCCGACGGCGCGGTCGCGGCACATCCACGGGAATGTGGTTGCGCAGGGTCCCGGGCTGCGGGGAAAAGATCACAACTTCGTCGGACAGATAGACCGCCTCGTCAATGTCGTGGGTGACCAGGACGACCGTGCGTCCCGTTCCGTTCCACAGGTCCATCAATTCTTCCTGCAGCTTCTCGCGGGTCTGTGCGTCGACCGCAGCAAAGGGCTCGTCCATGAGGATGATCTTCGGTTCGACCGAGAGCGCCCGGGCAATGGCCAGCCGCTGACGCATCCCGCCGGAGAGTTGCGCGGGATACTTCGTCTCGCTCCCCGCCAGGCCGACGCGTGCCAGATAGCACCTCGCCAGCCCGTCGCGCTCGCGGCGGGGGACGCCCCGCAGCTTGAGCGTGAACACCACGTTCTGCCACGCGGTCATCCACGGGAAAACCGCGTAATCCTGGAAGATCATGGCGATGTCGTGCTTGGGCTGGTCACGGAACAGGCTGTTGGCGATCGGCGAAAGAAATCGGTACTTGCGCCGATAGGTTTCCATCTCCTTGCGCGAGGCCGGCAATGGCTCCAGCACACGGCGTCCGTCGATCCAGACCTCCCCCTCCGTCGGGGCTTGCAACCCCGCGAGGATTTCCAGAAAGGAGGACTTGCCGCAACCCGTGGGGCCCACCAGCGAGACGAACTTTCCGTCGGGAATATCCAGCGAAACCGACAGTACCGCCGTGACGCCGTCGGCGGTACGGTCGTCATTCACGACGGAAAAGAACTTGGTGATGTTGCGGGCTTCGATCATGGCTTATCTCCCCACCCGCCACAGCGCCAGCTTGGCCTCGATGTACTTCATGACCTCGATCAGGAACCAGCCGATGGCCCCGAGCGCGACCATGCAGGCGACCATGCGGTCGATCTGGAAGTATTCTTTCGACTCCAGCAGCAGATAGCCCAGACCCGCCCGTCCGCCGTGCATTTCGGCGATGATCAGCATCACGAGTCCCATCGCGATGCCGATCTTGATCCCCATGACGACCGAACCCAGCGCGTGCGGGATGTAGACGTGGCGGACCAGTGTCCACTCGCTGGCGCCGAACACGCGCGCGGAGGCGAGGTAGCGCGGGTCGGTGTCCTTCACCCCCTGGTAGGTGTTGAAGAGGATGGGGTAGAACGCGCCCAGAAAAATCAGATACGTCTGCATCGGCAGCCCGACGCCCAGCACGACGATGGTGATCGGCACCCACGCGGGCGGGGGGACGGGCGCGAGCAACTGGAAGAGCGGCAGCGAGTGCTTGCGGAAGAAGACATTCCAGCCCATGAGCACGCCGATGGGAAGTGCTGTGACAATCGCGATGGCCAAGCCAAGGGCGAAGCGCCCCAGGCTGATGCCGATGTGCCCGAGAAAACCCTGGTTGGCGAACAGATCCCACAGCGTCACCGCCACCTGTGACATGGGCGGGACCAGCGTTCGCGGCACCCAGCCCAGCCGCGGCGCCGCCTCCCACAGTGCGAGCAACGGCAGAAGCACCGTCGCGAACTCGATCGAGACCAAGCTCCCGAACGCCGTCTTCAGGAAGCGGCCGACCTCGCGGAGCGTAGAGAACAACCCCGCCCCCATCCTATTTCGTGAAGCGTATGGCATCAAACTCTCCTTTCCAGTCTTCAGCGACGGCAACCGTGCTGCTCGCAGTCGTGATCGTGCGCCTCGTCTTCTTCCGCTGCCGGGCTGCTCCCGAGTTCCGCCCGCTGTTCGGAAGTCAGCGCGGCAAACGAGCTTACCGGAAAGGGATCGAGAGCGGCAAGCGGAATGCGCGTGCGATCCGCCATAGCCGCACGCGTGACATCCGACGGAACGGCGCTGCCGGTCTCCAGCGCCGACAGCAGCGTCTGGATACGCCGCGCGCCCACGCCCTTCGCCCGCGTCACCAGCACGAGTTCGACCTGCGCGAGCGTCTTCGGGCAGCACGCATCGTCGCCCGTCACCTCCCAGTTCTGATAGAGAACCTTGTGATGCTGCGCCACGGCCAGCAGCGCATGACCGCCGCGGGTCAGGATCGCGTCCACCTGGCCCGCCTCCAGCGACGGGATCATCAGGTCGAAGGCCATGGGCACGAACGTGATGCTTTCGCTGTTCACGTCAAGTCGCTTGGCGTCCGCCGTGAACTGGTGCAGCAGCCGGCAGCGCTGGCCGGCCACCGCCACGCTGCGTCCCGCCAGGGCGTCGAGCCGGATGTCCAGATCCTTGCGCACCACCAGCGTCGCCCCATAGGGGAAGGTGACCGCGCCAACCGCCCGCAATCCATTGACCGAGCGGAGCAGCGCGGTGGCCTTCGCCGTCTCGATGAATCCGGCGTCGATCTCGCCCGCGATCAATGCGTAGCCGATGTCGCCCGAGGTGTTGAACGGCACGCCGGTGAAGACCGGCGCGCGCCCGTCCTTGGCCGCCTGCGCCTCCGCCACGTAGACTACTGCTGCGTGCGGTCCGACCGTGTATCCCAACCGCAACGGGCCGGATTTCGGCGGTCCAGGATCATAATCGCTGCGCCCGCAACCGGCGGCCAACAAGATCATTGCAACAGCGGGCGCCATCCTCCAGCACGTCCTGCTATTCGGGTCCGTATTCATATGCCTTCTCCCTGCTCGAAAATCGCCGCGACCGCATGAAGGGCTGAATCCTCATCCGCACCGTCGGCCTCGATCTCCACCGCAACGCCTTGTACCGCCCCCAGCGTCAGGAGTTCGATGATCGAGCAAGCGTTGGCTCTTGGGCAGTCCCGGCACCGGATTGTGACACTGGCGTCTAAATTCTTGGCCGCTTTTGCCACCTGTGCGGCAACCCGGACATGCAGTCCGTGCTCACAATTGATGGTTACGGTTCGGCTTTTCATTTCTTGTCCTCCCAGACAGGAGGAAGGGTGTGTCCCCGCCGCCGGAGCGGCGGGGCACGCCTTCATCCGTCACTTACCCCACGTGATGCCCTTGAACTCCGCTGCGTAGAGCTTCGTTCCCGGGTTCTCCTTGATGTCGCCCTGGGCCACCAGCGCCTCGGCGAGAAGGGAAAGCCCTTCCTCCTTGATGGTGGTCTGGAAGAGCAACCGGTGATTCCCCTGCTTGATGGCCGCTTTGGGAGCGCCGGTGTAGGTGTGCGCAATCTCGACGATCTCGTCGGCCACCGGATCTTTCAGGATCAGTGCATTGGCCTCTTCCACCGCCTCGATCAGCGCCTTGAGCGCTGGCGCGTTGCTCCGGAGGAACGCCGTTCTGGCGTTGATCGTCCGGCAGGGGATGCCCGCCGCCAAGTCGTCCCTGACGAAGCGATACCCCTTCAGTTCCGCGATGCTGGCCTGCGGTTCCTCCAGGATGGCGGCGTCCACCGCCCGAGCTTCCAAGGCGGCTATGGCCGCCCCCCCCGCCAGTTTCTCCAGCAAGAAGGGACTTTTTGCCGCCTGGGCCGCCTGGGTGTAGGTGATGACCGCCTCGCACGTCGGCGAGATGCCGCCGACCCGCTTGCCCTTCAAATCCGTGATATCCTTGATCGGCGAGTCCGCAGCCACCACCAGCACCGAGGTACAGGGCGCCTTGACCTGCGAGATGATCCGGATCGGCGCACCGTTGGCGATCGCTGCGATCACGGCCGTCGGGCAGGCCCAGTAGACATCCGCCTTGCCGGAGACCACCAGGTCCCGCGCGGCGGCCAGATCCTTCACTTCCACGATCTCGACCGCGAGCCCGCGCTTGGCCAGGAAGCCCTTCTCCTTGGCCACGTAGAGATTGAGGTGGTGGGTCGTCTTTGCGTCGGCGACGATGATTTTCGTCGGCGCCGCCGTTTGCGCGCAGACGTTCATTGCCGGGGTCAGCGCCGTCAACGCGGCCGCCGCCATGACGATGGCTGTTGTGTTCTTCTTCTTCATGTGTGTTTCCTTTTGTTGCTTGCCTGTTTGTTGCATCCGCCTAGAACCGCAGCGTTCCCGAGAACGCCACGCGCAGCGCATCCGCGCTGTCCTGCTCCTTGTACTTCGTCTCGATCTGCGACACTTCTACGCCCACCGAGGCCGCCGGGGTCAGCGCATAGATCGCGTTCCCGTAAAGCCGACTGTTGAGCGCCCGCGCGCCCTTGGCCAGATCGCCGTCGTCTGGGTCGTCCAACCCGTAGCCGGCCCCGAGCGTCAGCTTCTCCGTCGCGTTGGCGGTCAACTGTACGTAGCCGCCCCTGGCGTCAATCTCCCGCCCAACTGCGGCGTTGACGCCCTGCCCGTTGCCCGCCTGATAGGCGTCGAGATTGGCGCCCGTCCACACGACACCTTGGAGTGCCAGTTTGGCCGATAGCGGCACAACCACCGCCAAGTGGGCCAACCAGGAGTCGTAGTCCGTCGCGTCCGTTGCCGTGACGCTGGTCTTCTGCGAGACCACGCCGTCCGCGCCCGTGGTCGAACTCTTGGAGACAGCATCCACCGTCTCCGGGCCGTACAGACCAGCCACCGCCACCGTCAGCGGGCGCCCCGCCGCGCCTTTGGTGTGCAGCGCCAGTCCCGCCTGTCCGGCTGGCGCGCCCGTGTCGGCACCATCGTCCTGGCCTGCGCCGTCCAAGTCCTCCCCGATGTTGCGGGTCAGCGCCGCCGCAACCACCCACTTGGTGTCTTCCGAGGCCTGGATGGTTTTGCTGACGCGGGCTTGCGGGCGGAATCCGCGCGGATTGCCGGTGTTGCCCAGCAGGCCCGCGTCGATCGAATTCGGGTGGTAGGTCCCGAACAGATCCCAGTCCTGGCCGAGTCGCACGGCCCATCCAGACGGGGTGGCCACGTCGAAGTAGGCCAACCGCAGGCGCGGGTTCGGCGAATTCGCCGGCCCGGTGCTGAGGAAGTCCATCTCGACCAATCCCGTGGTGGCGAGCCCCTTGTAGTCCGGCGCGCGAAGCCGCACGCCGAGCCGGCTGTCCCGCGCCGTAGCGTTCAGTTCATCATCCTTGCCCAGCGGCTGCGGCAGGGCATAGGTGGCCCAGTCGCCTGGCGATGTGCGGGCCGTATCGTAGGCCGCGTCGAACTTGACACGGCCGTAAACGGTCACGTCAAACCGGTTGGCGGCAGCCTTCGCCTTGGCTACCGCCTCTTCCTGGATCAACTCCAGCCTTCTTTTCACCACGCCTATCTGCCGTTCCAGGTCGGACACGCTGCCCGACCCCGACTCCTGTGCCCCTGCCTGCGTCACCAGAAGCGCGCCAAGCGTCGCGATGGCTGCGCTTCGTTCAATCGATTTTCTGCGTTTGTTCATGGTAAATGTTCCTTCTTTGCTTCGTTGATGCTTCGTTGCTGATTCAATTCGCGTCAAAAAAATAAAACCCACCATCCGTCTTCCGGTGGTGGGTGATGCCTACTGTCCTAATGTCTCGCTCAACAGTACCGCATAGCGCCTCCTTCCGGGCAAGCACACACGCAACAACACATGCGCATGTCTGTTCTGCGTATCGCTTCCCGAGTTGTCCATCTGCCTGCTTCGTTCACTGTTGCTTCCATTCTCATGCTGCCAGCCGAATACCCTAGTATGTCTAGGAATGCGGTAGACTATCTCACAATGAGCCGAAGTCGTCAACAGGAATTTTTTTAAAAATATTTTGAGGGTCATTGCGCGATGCCGGCAAGCGAATGCCCTGGGGTGACGTATACGGGATTGACCGGCGGCTTCAGCCCATGCGGGCGCGTGCGAAGCGGATCTTTCCCGCGAGGTCGCGGAGGATTTCGACCGTTTCGAAACCGACTTGTGTGAGCAGGTCGCGGACGGCGGGGCCTTGGTCGTCGCCGATTTCCAGAAAGCACCAGCCCCGGGGTTTCAGTCGCAGGGCGGTGTCGTGGACGATGTCGCGGAGGATGTCCAGGCCATCGGCGCCGCCATCCAGCGCCGCGTTGGGTTCGTATTCGCGAATCTGTCTGGGAAGCGCGGCGCAGACGGCCGTGGCGATGTAGGGCGGGTTGGAGACCACGACATCGAGTGAGCCGGGCGCGGCGTGGGCGCAGCTCTCGCCCTGGAGGAAGGTGATTCGTTGCGCCACGGCATGCCGGGCGGCGTTCTCTCGGGCGAGGGCGAGGGCCTCCGCCTCGCGGTCGACGGCGGTGTAGATGCCGCCGGGGGCCTCGACGGCCAGGCTGATCGCGATGCAGCCGCACCCTGTGCCGATGTCGCAGATGAGGGGGGAGGGGATCAGCCGGAGATCTGGCTCGTCGAGAACCAACTGGACCAATTGTTCGGTTTCGGGGCGGGGAATGAGCGCCCGGCGGTCGACCCGGAGCGTGAGCCCCCGGAAGTCCCATTCACCGAGGACGTACTGGATCGGCTCATGGTTGCCCAGGCGCACGACGCCGCGCCGAAGGGCATCGACCAGGGGCGCGGGGAGTATGCGGGATCGTTCGAGCGGGAGTTGCAGACGCGGCACTCCGAGAAGGCGCGCGGCCAGCAGCTCGCATTTGATTCTCGGCTCCCCGATCTCCCGGACTGCGAGCCAAGCCGTTCCGGCCGCGATCAGGTCGCCCAGCGGACGGTCTTCCGTCAACGGTGAAGCAGCGGGCATGGAGGCCCCGTCAGAAGGGCATGCTGTCGTCGAGCGGCGGTTCGTCGGCGGCGGCCTGCGGCGCTTCGCCCGCGGCGGCGCTGGCATCCAGCCGTTCGAACTTGAAGACCTCGAGGTTCACGAAATGACGCCCCTGGTATTCGCGGCCGCGGATGTTGAACAGGACGCGGAGCCGTTCGCCGGCCTGGACGCCTTCCAGCAGGGCGCAGCCGTCCTTGATGCACGCCATGGCGACTTCCTGCGGATAGCGGTCATCTTCGGTTGTGATGACGAATTCGCGTTTAGTGAAGCCGCTGTTGAAGGTCTGCGTTTCTTTGACGAGTTTGACCGTGCCGGTCATTTCATAGGTCATGGATCTTCTCCTGCGATGCAGCGGAAAAAGGAATTTCACCGCCCGAAAAAACGAAGTTAGTTTGCCATACTCCCCGTGAAAAGGCGAGTGTGAAGTTCGGTCTACGCCTCGCTCGAGGCGGTGTTGGCGGAGGATTCGGGAAGATGACTTTTCAGCGCTTGCACCAGAACATGGCCAGACACAGGCTTGGTCAGCAGGCAATGAGAACGGCTTGTAGCGACGATCTTC
>CAZQKI010000087.1:0-18491 GCA_964592855.1 uncultured Lentisphaerales bacterium | reverse complement strand
GTTAAGCGTGCGCTGGTACGAACCCAAGGGCGATCCGGTCTTCAACGCTTTCGGTCGACGGGAAATAGCCGTCAAGTTTGCCTGGGTGACCTGCACGCTGGACGGTGGCGAGTTGCATTGCGCCGTCGGACCTGAACAGTGGGAGAAGGGCGGCCATCACGGCACGTGGTTTCCCGACGGACGACGGATATCCATGAACCTTGCCATCGACCGCGACATCCTGCGCTTCGTGCAGGTCAACGCCGATGGAAGCGACCTGCGGAAGATGCTGGACAACATCCCCGGATCGGGTCACCCCACGGTTCACCGCGACGGCCGGCATCTGCTCACAGACACCTACACGCGTGAGAAGACATCCTACGGGGATGGGACGATACCCCTCCGGTGGATCGATCTCGCCAGCGGAACGGAGGAGGTTCTCGTTCGCATCAACACGCAGCAGCCATGCGCGGATGGAGTCCTGCGCGTCGATCCACATCCGGCCTGGGATCGTACGTGGCGGTATGTCACGTTCAATGCATTCGTCAACGGATCTCGACACGTGTTTGTGGCCGACATGGCGGCATGCCTGTCGTAAGGCCGAACCTTAGCCCAATCCGACCAGGCGGCAGGAGGCGTGGAACTGGTCCAGCGGCGTTCGGAGCAGGGCCACGCCCTCGCGGCGCGCCACGGCGAGCATTGCGTCGGGAATGTCCCGTCCGTGGCAGATGAGGATGGCGCGGATTTCGGCGAGGGTGCAGACGGCGATGGTATTGACGTGGTTCTGCACCGTGATCAGCACCGAGTCTTCGGGGGCGTGTCCCATGACATCGCTCAGCAGATCCGAGGCGTAGGCCGCCGTGATCGAAATTGTTTCGTCAACGGCCACGACGATCTCGCCGTCGCAGGCGGCGGCCACTTCCTTCAAGGTCATGCGGGCACCTCCGCGGCTTGTCCGAGATGCAGGTCGACGCTGACGCGGACGGTCGTCCCCTTGCCGGGGGTCGAGCTGATTTCAAACGTGTCCGAGACGCGCTTCGCGTTGGGAAGCCCCATGCCGGCGCCGAAGCCGAGCGAGCGTATCCAGTCATTGGCGGTCGACGTGCCGTCGCGACAGGCCCATTCGACGTCATCCATCCCGGGGCCGGTGTCCTTGGCGATGATTTCGGCGCGCCCGTTGGAGACCAGGAAGGTCAGTGTTCCTCCCTCGGAATGGACGCAGATGTTGATTTCCAGTTCGTAGGCGGCGACGGCGATGCGGCGCGCGATGCGCCGGTCGACGTGCCGGTCGCGCAGGAGCAGCTTGATTTCATTGGCGGCCTTGCCGGCGTTCTCGAAGTTGAGCTTCATGACCGGGTATTCGCACAGCAGGTAGAGATGCTCGCCTTCGCCCGTGTCGACGTTGAGCCCCTTGTGGGCGCTCTCGAGCCGTTCGACCTCCAGGGTCAGTTCGCGCAGCAGGACCCGGTTGATATCGCGCTGGCTGACGATGCCGACAAGGGTGCGTCCGCGGTTGAGGACGGGGAACCGGCCATACTTGTAGCGTCCGAAGTAGCGCAGGGCGAAGGAGACGGGCATGTCGTCCTCGAGGACGATCAGGCGGGTGGTCATGTGCCTGCCGCAGGTCTCTTGGATGTAGCCGCCCTCCAGCGCGCGGATGATGTCGTCGATGCTGACGAGACCGTAGAGGCGTCCCGATTCGCGGATCGGGATGCCGCTGATGTTGTTGGCGCGCATGAGTTCCTGCGCCTGCTTCAACGGCGCCTGGCGGTCCAGGGTGAAGATGTCGGTGCACATGACATCGCGCACCTTGAGGCGGTGAATCATCTCCAGCAGGACGAGCGGCGACGCCTCGGCGCCCGGAACGGGGTCCGGCGAAATGTCGGCGGCGGCAATCCCGGTATCGACTGGCGGCGCATCAGTGGCCATGGCGGTTTTTCCCCTGAGGACCTTCAACGTCCATCGGCACCCCGGCTGTTCTCCGATTCGCGCGCCGCATGGATCCGCACGCAGCTCTCGTATTTCGGCAAGGGCGAGGTGACCAGCGGAATGCCCAGCGTGCGGGCCACGCCGACCATCGTGGAGGGGAGCGGCTTGCCGTTGGTGACGACGACGGCCATCGCGCCGACGATGTGCGCCGTGCGAAGAACCTGATCGCTCGCGAGGGAGGTGATCAGGAGCATGTCGTCCGAATCGACGAGCAAGACATCGCTCATCAGATCCGACGCCACGACATGATGGACGGGACGCCCCGGGCCTTCGCCCTTGTACAGAACCGCGCCGCCCAGAACGCCGGCAACATCTTCAACAATCATCCTTCGCTCTCCTTGCGGTCATCATCGACCGCGTGGGCGTCCTTGCGGGACGCCATCTCAACCAGACAGAATAGTTTTTCAATCTCCATGCGGATGTCGAGTGTCTGCACCAGGCAATGCGCATCACTCCGCAAGTGGGCCGCGGTGAAATTCAGGACGCCGCGGATCCGCGAGCTGCGGACCTGCTCCATCACCGTTGCGGCCGCCTCTTCCGGCACGCACAGAACCGCCACGTCAATCGTATTGGCCGCGACGAAATCAATCAAATCGTGCACATCCATAACCGGAACAGGGGCGTTAGGATTGAGGATTTGCGGATTAATGTCAAATCCGGCCGCCGCCGTGATGCCATGGCGCTTGCCGCCGTAGGTCCGCAACAGCGCCGAACCGATATGACCGCAGCCGACGACAACGATCTTCAGGACGCCGCTGACGCCGAGCACCTCGGTGAGACGCTCGACCAGAGTCTCGATGTTGTAGCCGCCACGCTTGACACCACGAATGCCATGCAAACCGAGGTCTTTGCGCACCAATGAGGCCGATACACCCAGCGCATCGGCCAGATTGTCCGAGAAGACCCTGACAAAACCTAGCGATTTGAGTCGCATGAGGACCGAGCGGTACCGGGACAATCGCTCTATGACATCTTTTGACATGATTGGATGCATGGCTCGCATTATAGCGTATTCGCGGGCATATTGTCACGCAATTTCAGAAAACATGATATTTGGTTTTGTTATTTTTAGATTTTATCATCGTAAACTATAATCTTTAGAGCATAAAATAGCATGACTATATCCTTGTTCCATAACACCAAAATTGGTAAACTTACCAAATTGCTTTTTTTAAGGCCCTTTCGCCTTTGCGCGAGGGGCCCATTCGTGGGAGAACATCGTGAGTACCGAAGTCAAAGACAAGCCCGTCGACGGCAAAGAGAAGCTGACGCCCGAGCTGAAGGCCTTCATCGCCCAATGGAAGTCCAAGCCCGGCAACCTGGTCATGGTCCTTCACCGCATCCAGCAGACCTACGGGTTCATTCCCCGCCAGATCGCCTTCGAGATCGCCGATCTTCTGGAGATCCCGCTCGCCAAAATCTACGGCGTGGTGACCTTCTACAACTTTTTCAAGCTGAAGAAGCCCGGCCGCAACATCATCCAGGTTTGTCTGGGGACGGCCTGCTACCTCCGCGGCGGCGACGATCTGCTGCACGAGCTGGAGGGCTCGATCGGCATCGGCGTGAATGCGACCACGCCCGACGGGGAATTCTCGCTGGAGGCGGTCCGTTGCCTGGGCTGCTGCGGCCTGGCTCCGGTGATGGTGATCAACGGGGAGATCTACGGCAAGGTGGAACTGCCCGCCCTGCCCGGCATCCTCGCCAAGTACCGCAAGGCCACGGCCTAGGGGGCCGGCGTCATGCATGCTACGATCTGCGACTATCTCGCGGACATCGTGCAGAACGCCATCGAGGCCGGCGCATCGCGGATCGCGGTCGGCCTGACCGAAGATGAAAACCACGTGAGAGTCACCGTTACAGACAATGGCAAGGGGATGGATGCCGCCACGCAGGCGCACATCTGGGATCCCTTCTACAGCGAGCCCGGCAAGCATGCGCACCGGCGCGTGGGGCTGGGCCTGCCGCTGCTACGCCAGGCGGTCGAAGCCACCGCAGGCGAACTGTCGCTGGAATCGGCCGCCGGCCAGGGGACGACCCTGCGATTTGCCTTCGAC
The DNA here is from genome assembly GCA_964592855.1 of uncultured Lentisphaerales bacterium. Lineage (GTDB taxonomy): Bacteria > Verrucomicrobiota > Kiritimatiellia > RFP12 > JAAYLN01 > JAAYLN01. The sequence continues at coordinate 14,469 of CAZQKI010000087.1, read as the reverse complement.
ACGCGTCATCTCGACGCGCCGCCGCTCGGGGATCTGCCCGACACGCTGCTGGGGCTCCTGGCGTTCGAAGGTACCTACGATTTGCAGCTGACGCGCAGACGTTTCGGCAAGGGCTACGCCATCAGCCGCGCCGAACTGGCCGACGCGCTCGGCGACCTGCACGCGGCAGGCAACCTGGTGCTGGCGCGCGACTACCTGCGCGGGCAGGAATTGGATTTGGCGAACACAAGCAATGACGATCCGGCGGACGATGGTCGCGCCGGACGTCGCGAGGAACAACTATGAGCAAATTGACACTAGCCGATCTCCGCAAATTGCGCGAGTCGAAGCAGCAGACCCTGGCCCTCCGTGAAACCGAAGGCAAAGACACCCAGATCATCGTCGGCATGGGCACGTGCGGCATTGCCGCCGGCGCCAAGGATACGTTCGGCGCCGTCGTCGACGCCATCGCGGCCCGGGGGCTGACCAACGTCATGGTCCGCCAGACGGGCTGCATGGGGCTGTGCCACTCCGAACCGACGGTCGAGGTGCTGGTTCCCGGCATGCCCGCCATCATCTACGGCAACGTCGACGCAGACGTCGGCCGCCAGATCGTCGAGAAGCATGTGGTTGCGCATCAGCTTCTGGACGGACACATCTGCGACCGCCCCGCGGTCGACATCATCGGCAAAGCGTAAGGAAAAGAACCATGGCCTTCAAGAACTACATTCTCATTTGCGGCGGCACCGCCTGCGATTCGGGGGGCGGACTCCAGCTGACCGAGGCCCTCAAGAGCGAAATCGAACTGGCGGGCCTGGCGAGCGACGTGCAGATCGTCCGGACGGGCTGTCTGGGCTTCTGCGAAAAGGGCCCGATCGTCAAGATCCTCCCCGAGGGGACGTTCTACGTCTGCGTCAAGCCGTCCGACGCCAGGGAACTTGTCCAGGAGCACCTGGTCAAGGGCCGCGCAGTCACCCGCCTCCTCTACGACCGCGCTCAGAGCCAGTCGCGCGTCGCGATCGAGGGGATCGACTTCTATCAGAAGCAGTTCCGCATCGTGCTGCGCAACTGCGGTGTCATCGACCCCGACAAGATCGACGAGTACATCGCGCGGGACGGCTACAAGGCGCTGGAGAAGGTGCTGTTTGAAATGACCCCCGACCAGGTCATCGACGAGCTGAACAAGTCGGGGCTTCGCGGCCGCGGTGGCGCGGGCTTCCCGACGGGCAAGAAGTGGATGTTCTCGAAGAATGTGTCGGCCGACCAGAAGTACATCGTCTGCAACGCCGACGAAGGCGACCCCGGCGCCTACATGGACCGCTCCACGCTGGAGGGCGACCCGCACTCCATCCTGGAGGCGATGATCATTGCCGGCCACACCACCGGCGCTTCGCAAGGCTACATCTACATCCGCGCGGAGTATCCGCTCGCGATCACGCGCCTCGAAACCGCGATCGCGCAAGCCCGCGACTACGGTCTGCTCGGCAAGAAGATCCTCGGGAGCGACTTCAGCTTCGACATCGAGATGCGCTTCGGCGCCGGCGCCTTCGTCTGCGGCGAGGAGACGGCCCTGCTCGCCTCGATCGAGGGCAAGCGCGGCACGCCGCGGCCTCGGCCCCCCTTCCCCGCCGTCAAGGGCCTCTGGGGCAAGCCGACCGTCATCAACAACGTCGAGACGCTCGCGAACATTCCCGTCATCATCAACAAGGGCGGCGACTGGTTCGGCAAGATCGGCACGGCCACCTCCAAGGGAACCAAGGTCTTCGCCCTGACCGGCAAGGTCAAGCATTCGGGGCTGATCGAGGTGCCGATGGGCACCACCCTGCGTGAAATCATCTTCGACATCGGCGGCGGCATCCGCAACGGCCGGAAGTTCAAATCCGCGCAGACCGGCGGCCCCTCGGGCGGCGTCATTCCGCCGCAGTTCCTCGACACGCCGATCGACTACGAGAACCTCGCCAAGATCGGATCGATCATGGGCTCCGGCGGCTTGATCGTGATGGACGAGACGGATTGCATCGTCGACGTCGCGAAGTTCTACCTCGATTTCACCGTCGACGAGTCCTGCGGCAAGTGCGCCCCCTGCCGGATCGGCGGACGGACGCTCTACAACTACCTGGACAAGATCACGAAGGGCAACGGGGAACTGTCCGACATCGACGCCATGCTCGAAACCGCCGAAGCCATGCAGCGCGCCTCGCTTTGCGGCCTCGGGCAGACGGCGCCGAACCCGGTCGTCTCGACCCTCCGCTACTTCCGCGAGGAATATGTCGAGCACATCAACGACAAGAAGTGCCGTGCCGGCAAGTGCAAGAGCCTGCTCCGCTATACGATCAACCCCGCGAAGTGCGTGGGGTGCACCGCCTGCGCCCGCGTCTGCCCGGTCGCCTGCATCAGCGGCGAGCGGAAGCAGAAGCACACCATTGACGCCACGAAGTGCATCAAGTGCGGCCAGTGCTTCGACGTCTGCAAGTTCGGTGCCGTCCTGCGCGCCTGATTCACGGCAACATCACTTCTGGAGAAGAACATGGATAATCTAATCAGTCTGGAAATCAACGGCATCGAGGTTCAAGTTCCGGCCGGCACCTCGATCCTGAATGCGGCCAAGCAGGTGCAGGTCAAGATCCCGACCCTCTGCTACCACCCGGATCTCACCCCCTGGGCCGCCTGCGGCATCTGCATCGTCCGCGTCATCGGCTCGCCCAAGCTGCTGCGCGCCTGCTGCACCGAGGTCGCCCCGGGGATGAAGATCGTCACGCACGATCCCGAGATCGTGAAGATCCGCCGCAGCGTTCTCGAACTCATCCTCAGCACCCACCCGAACGACTGCCTGCAGTGCCCCCGCAACGGGAATTGCGAACTGCAGAAGATCGCCGCCGACTTCGGCATCCGCGACAACCCCTACGTCAACCGCTTCGAACCGATTCCCCGCGACGAGACGACCACGTCGATCGTGCTCAATCCGGAAAAGTGCATCAAGTGCGGCCGCTGCGTTCTCGTCTGCCAGCAGATGCAGAACGTCTGGGCGCTCGAATTCATCGGACGCGGCGAGAAGACCCGCATTGCGCCGGCCGCCGACGTCACGCTGAACGAGTCGCCCTGCATCAAGTGCGGCCAGTGCTCGGCGCACTGCCCGGTCGGCGCGATCTACGAGAAGGACGAGACCGACAAGGTCTGGGCGGCCATCAAGGACCCCGAGAAGTACTGCGTCGTCCAGATCGCGCCGGCCGTCCGCGTCGCGATCGGCGAGGCCTTCGGCCTGGAGCCGGGCGCGCTGCTGACCGGCAAGATCTACGCCGCGCTGCGACGCCTCAAGTTCAAGGCCGTCTTCGACACCAACTTCGCCGCCGACCTGACCATTCTCGAGGAGGGGTCGGAATTCGTGGAGCGCTTCACCAAGCAGACGGCGCCGCTGCCGCTGATCACCTCCTGCTGCCCTTCGTGGACGGACTGGATGGAAAAGTTCGCCCCCGACTTCACGGACAACTTCTCGACCGCCAAGTCGCCGCACCAGATGCTCGGCGTGCTGGCCAAAACCTATTACGCCGAAAAGATGGGCATCGATCCCAAGAACATCTTCATGGTCTCGGTCATGCCCTGCACCGCCAAGAAGTTCGAGATCGCCCGGAACAAGGACATGACCGCCAGCGGCTATCAGGACAACGACGTCGTCCTGACGACGCGCGAACTGGCCCGCATGATCAAGAGCGCCGGCATCGACTTCCTGAACCTGCCCGACGAGGCCTGCGATTCGATCCTCGGCACCTACACGGGCGCCGGAACGATCTTCGGCGTCACCGGCGGCGTCATGGAGGCGGCGCTCCGCACGGCCTACAACCTGATCACCAAGGAGGACCTCAAGGACGTCAAGTTCGAGGCCGTCCGCGGCATGGAGGGGGTCAAGGCCGCCGAGATCGACATCAAGGGGACCAAGGTCAAGATCGCCGTGGCGCACCAGATGGGCAACATCGAGCAGATGCTGAACGTCATCCGGGCCGACCGCAAGGCCGGGCGCAAGCTGAGTTTCGACTTCATCGAGGTCATGGCCTGTCGCGGCGGCTGCATCGGCGGCGGCGGCCAGCCGCTGGGGGCGACGGACGAGATCCGGGCGAAGCGCACGGCGGGCATCTATACCGACGACGAGCGCTCCGTCCTCCGCTGTTCGCACCACAACCCCGACGTCCAGAAGCTCTACGCCGACTTCCTCGACCATCCACTCAGCAAGAAGTCGCACAAGCTGCTCCATACGCACTACCATATGCGCAAGAAGTACGCGCGTTAGTGCATAGGGGTCGTTTTCACCCTCTCCCGCTGGGAGAGGGTCGGGGCGAGGGTTGCGGGCGAAGCCCGCATTAAACCAGCGGAATCAGTTCCGGCGCCACTTGGACGAGCAGTTCGCGGCACAGCAACAGGATTTCGGCGGAGGAACCGGCGGCCAACGCCCGTTCCGCCAGGGTTGTCGCCTGAACCAGCGTGGTCTTCCGGATGGCATCCTTGACACCCGGGATGGAGGAAGGCGCCATACTCAAGGCGTCGATCCCCATGCCCACCAGCAGCAGCGCCGTCAGGGGATCGGAGGCCATCTCGCCGCAGACGCTGACGGAAATCCCGTGGCGCCGGCCGGCCTCCACCGTCATGGCGATCAGCCGCAGCACGGAGGGGTGCGTCGGTTGGTAGAGATGCACCACATGTTCGTTGATGCGGTCCGCCGCCAGGGTGTACTGCGTCAGGTCATTCGTGCCGATGGAGAAGAAGTCGACCTGCTCGGCCAGAATATCCGCGGCGAGCGCGGCCGAGGGTATTTCAATCATCGCGCCGACCTGCACGGGCGGGCACACGATCCCCTCGCCGCAAACGTCATGCATGCATTCGTCGAGGATCTCCCGCGTCCGGCGCAGTTCCGAGACATCGCTGACCATGGGAATCAGCAGGCGGACATCCCCGGCCGCATGGGCGCGCAGGATGGCCCGCAATTGCGCCTTGTAGACGTCGGGATGGCGCAGCAGATAGCGAATCGAGCGCATGCCCAGGAAGGGATTGCTCTCCTGCTGCGGCAACCCGACGTTGCCCAGGAACTTGTCGCCCCCGAGGTCGAAGGCGCGAATGATCAGGGGACGTCCATGCAGCGCCCGCACCGCCGTTGCGAAGATGACGGTCTGCTGCTCCTCGCCCACCGGGTGCCCCGATTCGAGCCAGAGGTACTCGGTTCGGAAGAGCCCAACACCCTCGGCGCCATTGGCATCCAGCGACCCCATCTCGTTCACGTTTTCGATGTTCGCGTAGAGGGGGATCCGCTTGCCATCGCAGGTGACGGCCGGCAGGTCCCTGAGGGAAGCCAATTCGCGCCGGACGTCGGCCCGTGCAGCCGCCACGCCGTTCAGCTGCTTCAAATCCTCCGGTGCCGGATTGATGATGACCACGCCGCGGTGTCCATCGATGCCCAGGGTATCGCCCTTCTTGACAAGCGACGCCACGTTCCCGAGCCCGAACACGGCGGGGATCTCCAGCGCGCGCGCAATCAGGGCGGCATGCGAGGTCGTGCTGCCGCGGTCGAGGACAAATCCCAGGACGCTGTCGCGCGGCAGGGCGATGGTCTCGGAGGGGGTCAGGTTCTCGGCAACGATGATGCAGGGGCCCATCCAGCGCTCCGGCAATTCCTCGGTGATGCCCAGCAGATTGCGGACAAAACGGCGGCACACATCCGAAATGTCGTCGGCCCGCTCCCGGAGATAGGGATCGTCAAGCTGCAGGAACTGCTTGATGAAGGTGTTGGCGACATCCCGGACCGCCCACTCGGCATTGTGGCGATTCTCGTGGATCTCGCGGTGAACGCTGGCGGCCATGACCTCATCGTCGAGCACCATGAGATGGGCGTCCAGAATGCCAGCCTCCCCGTTTTTCGTCCGGGCGTCGAGACGCGTGCGCAAATGCGTCAACTGCTGGCGCGTCTGATCGCGGGCAGCCTCGAATCGATGCCATTCGGACTCGCCCTCGTCCGGTGAAATCTTCCGCTCTGGAACATCCAGAACGCGCGAACGGATGAGCATGGCCGGCGCGACAGCCACGCCCGGCGACCCCCCGATCCCCTGCAGGATCTGTGCGTGTCCCGGGCTGGATGACGCGTGGAGCGTATCCGGGCTATTGCTCATCGGGTATGTCGAATTTACGTGCCACGAGCGCCTGCAATTCGTCCAGGACGAGTTCGGCATCCGGACCCGCAGCCGTCACTTTCAGCTTCGAGCCGCAAACCGCCTCGAGCGTCATCAGCGCCATGATGCTCTTCCCGGACACCGCATTGTTGTCCTTGATCACCATGACATCGGCACGGTAGCGCGAAGCCACCTTGGCAAATAGACCCGCAGGACGTACATGCATGCCGTACTTGTTCAACAGCACCACTTCACGCGTCACTTTATCAGTTTCCAAACCACTCACGCTTGATTCTCCATCCCGCTTGTGTTGTGTCGTTTGATGCGTTCATCGAGATCCCGATAGGCCACTTGTCCCGACAGTCGCAGTTTATACTCCTGCGCGACGGTTTCGACGATATTGACCAGGTCACGTCCCGGGGCGACGGGGATGATGACCTGCGGAACTTTGATGCCGAGAAAATCCCGTGTCAGCTGCGTTTCGCCCGTCCGGTCAAGGTCGGCATCGACATCCGCCTGCCGCATCAGCGTGACCACCAGATCGACATGCTTGGCCCCGCGCACGGCGGAGGCACCGAAAATAGACGGCACATAGATGATTCCCAGACCACGGATCTCCATGTAATAGCGCGTGACTTCCATGGCCGCGCCGATCAGACGACCGTTGCTGTCGGGCCGCAGCTGCGTGCAATCGTCCGCCACCAGCGCATGCCCGCGCCGGATCAGACCCAGCGCCGTCTCGCTTTTGCCGATGCCGGGCTGTCCTTCGATGAGGAGCCCGATCCCGGCAACTTCCAGCATGGTGCCATGCACCTTGATGCGCGGCGCGCAGAGATCCTCCATGATGATCGTGGCGGCATTCATGAAAAGCCCCGTCACCATCTGCGTGCGCAGCACGGGTATCGAGAACTTCTCGGCCAGCTCCGCCACGTCGGCATAGGGGCGCTTGTTGCGCGCAAACACAACGCACGGCACGTGCGCTCCGAAGAAATCGGCCAACCGCTTGGCGCGGACATCCGCGGAAAGCGACATCAAGTAGGCGAATTCGGCATAACCGACCAACTGAATCCGCTTGTTGGGAAAATAGCGGTAGAAACCGGCCAGGGCGAGACCGGGACGATTGATGGCCGGCTCGCCAATGGTCCGGTGCAAGCCGCGCCCGCCGGCGACCAGTTCGAGGGCCAGACGCTCGGCGCCGCGTTCCAGAAAGCTCTGTACCGTGACCTTCGTCAAGGGCAGTTTATCAGTCATGTTTCAATCGACCGGCGGGGGCACCCGCCGGTCGCCAAGAGGGGTTTTCAACCCACGTGACGCGCATCGACCAGCTTCTCGCGCTGCTTGCGCAACTGGCGGTTGACCTTGTCCACCGCCTCGTCGATCGCCGTGATGACATTTTCCACATGCTCGCCGGCACCGACGACCTGCGCCCCCTTGACTTGAACCACGAATTGGGCCCGGTAGACATGCCGCTCGAAATCCAAGATCACATGGACGTTCTCGACCTTCGGAAAGTCCAAACAAATCCCATCGGCCTTTTCATGGGCGTACTGCTGCAAGCGTTCATGGATCTGCGCATGCCTGGCGGTAATCTCGATACTCATGATCGTTCCTTTCTTTCCTGTCCCCCCATGGGGAACAAACAAGCTCGTCACATTTTAAAGCTGCGCCCGAGATACATCTCGCGCGCCGTAGGGTCGTTGATCAGAAATTCGCTCGTTCCTTCGCGCAAAACCTGTCCGTCGCAGATCAGATAGGCGCGATCAACCACGGCCAGCGTCTCCCGTACGTTGTGATCCGTTATCACTATACCAAGTCCGCGGTCCCGTAGCCCGCGAATAATTTGCTGGATGTCGTTCACCGCCAGCGGGTCGACGCCGCTGAACGGCTCGTCCAGCATCAGAATCGTCGGCCGCCGGACCAGCGAACGGGCAATCTCGAGCTTGCGGCGCTCCCCGCCGCTCAACGTGTAGGCGCGCTGCTTGGCGACCTTCGTCAGATGCAGATCGCCGAGCAACTCCTCCAGCCGCGCCCGTCGCGCGGACGCGGTCATGTCCAACGTCTCCAGAATGGCCAGGATGTTGTCCTCCACCGAAAGCTTGCGGAAAACGGAGGCCTCCTGCGCCAGGTAGCCCAGCCCCATCCGCGCGCGCCGGAACACCGGCAGGCGCGTCACCTTCCGGTCGCGGAAGATGACGTTTCCGCCATTCGGCTTGACCAGCCCGACGATCATGTAGAAGGTCGTCGTCTTGCCCGCGCCGTTGGGACCCAGAATGCCGACGATCTCGCCGCAGCGCACATGAATGCTGATCCCTTTCACGACCGTGCGGCCGCGGTAGTGCTTGACCAGATCAATCGCCTGCAGATCCGGTTTGCCTCCGCTTCCAGCCACCGCAGCCGGCGTGTTGGCTTGAACAACCGCGGTCACGGTAACATCCGTTTCCCGTCGCCTGCAACGGATGTCGGCTGAAGCACCATGCGGGCGGGGACGCATTCCATCCGCTCGTCATCGACCCAGATTGTGATCTTGCGCCCCCAGATCTGATCCTTGGCGCGTTGCAGCACCGCTTCGCCCGTCAACACGATTTGCCCGGTCGCCTTCGTGAAAATCGCCTCGGCACAACGCGCGCTGCGGTCGCCGCTCACCAGCACGACGTTGCCCAGACAGCGGACCTGCTTCAAGGTGTTCGTACCCTCCATCAGCACGATGACGCGATCCGCCGTCATCGTGAATTCGGGGTCCACCACCTTGACATTCTCCTCGAACAGAATGGCCGATTCCGCGTAGTCGTACTCCAGCCGGTTGGCCGTGATCACCGTTTCGCCCGTCTTGCGAGGCCCCTTCGACTTCAACGGGGAGGCGCCAAAGGCCGAAGCGGCCAGGACCAGCGGAAGCAGCGCCAGTAAATAGTGTTTCATTTGAACAAATCTCCAATTCCATCCATGAAGCGATCGAAACGAACCTCCGCCTGCGACAGGATCTTGGCGCCGTGGGTGTTTAGGTTCCAAACCATGTTGACGCCGTTGATCCGTGCCCCGCGCTGTTCGATGCGGACCTTTCCCTCGCAATAGCCGGATGAGGTCTCCCGGTCATAGAGGCAATTCTCGGCAATGAAGATTCCATCCAGGCGCCCTTCCGTGTCGAAAAGCTCGATCACGACATCCTGGGCGCGGATCGACCCCGAATCCACAGCCGGAATCAACGCACGCCCGGCCTTCAACAGGGCCTGCACCTGCCCATCGGGATGGTGCGCGATCGGCAAGGTCATATTCTCCACCGGCAAGGCCTTGGGATCGGCCCCCCGACGCCAGGCATCCATCAACGCACGCTCCGATGAGATGGCAGCTTTCGGCACGTTCGTCGCGATCCGGGCGCCAGGCGCGGCCGGAGCGACCGGGGCTTTCCGAACGGCCGGAGCGGCTGGGGTGGCCGGGGCGGAAGGCGCGGCACGACTGCCCGAGGCCGCGCCGCTCAGGACGAGCAGTGCCACCCAGCCCCGCAGGGATCTGCAAACCGTCCTACTTAACGAGTGCATGAATCTCCATCAGGGTTCGCCAGAGCCTTTCAAGATCCTTGAAGGCGATCACATTCTCTTTGTCCGACAACGCCTCCTCGGGGTGCAGGTGCGTCTCGATGAACACACCGTCACACCCCGTGGCGACCGCCGCACGGGCCAGCGCCGGCGCCCAGCAGCCATCGCCCCCGCTGTGCTCCCCCGCCCCGCCGGGACGCTGCACGCTGTGGGTCGCATCGAAGATCACGGGATACCCGAACTCGCGCATCACCAGCAGGCTGCGCATGTCCGCCACGAGATTGTGATACCCGAAGGTGGTTCCCCGCTCGGTCAGCAGAATCTGGCGATTGCCGGTCGATTCGATCTTCCGGATCACCTGGCGCATGTCTTCGGGGGCCAGGAATTGCGCCTTCTTGACGTTGATGACCTTCCCCGTCCTCGCCGCGGCAATCAGCAGATCGGTCTGGCGACACAGAAAGGCGGGAATCTGCAGCACATCCACCCACTCCGCGACAGCTTCCGCCTGCCCGCTCTCGTGAATGTCAGTCAGCACCGGCACGCCGAACCGCTCGCGGACCTCGCGCAAGATCTCCAGACCCGCCTGCAGCCCGGGCCCCCGATAGGCATCCACCGACGTCCGGTTGGCCTTGTCGAATGAAGCCTTGAAAACATAGGGGACGGCCAGCTTTTGCGCCAGCTTGACCAGGCGACGTGCCAGTTCAACACATCCCTTGCGCGACTCGATGACGCACGGACCGGCAATGAAGACCAACGGGCTATTCAACCCGAAGGTGCATTGGCCGACTGTCACGCATTTTGCATTCGCTGCCATCATTTCTGCCCAGTATCCGCGCGCCTCAAACTCATTTTGCCAAACCACGCCGCCGCAGTTCAGTTTCAAGATACCCGACATCCTCAGGCGTGTCCACTCCAACCCCCATAGGGCCGGTTCGAATAACAGCAATCCGCGCGCCAAGATAGAGCGCGCGCAGCTGTTCGAGCATCTCCGTCCGCTCCAGCGCACACGGCGGCTCCTGGACCAGGCGGTTCAGAAAAGCCCCGCGGTAGGCGTAGATGCCCAGATGTCGGAAGTAGAGCCCCGAACCCAGGTCGGCCGGCCCGTCGCGCCGGCACGGAATCGGCAAGCGCGAGAAGTAGAGCGCCGCATCGTCGTGATCGAGAACCACTTTGACCACGCTGGTCGAAGCCAGCTCCCGCGCCTCGCTGATCGGACAGGCCGCCGTCGCCATTTCCCACCGCCGCCCCTCCGTCATCTTCGCGGCCAGCGCATCGATCAAGGCGGGATCGATGAGCGGCTCGTCCCCCTGGATGTTGATGACCACATCGTCATCCCCGGCCTTCGCGGCTTCTGCGACGCGGTCAGTTCCCGAAGGATGACCGGGATCGGTCATCGCGACGCGAACGCCCATCGCACGCACGGGTTCGGCAATTCGTTCGTCGTCGGTCGCCACCAGAACGTCGTCGAGCCGCCGGGCGCGCTGCACCGCCTCGACCACCCAGCAAACCAGCGGCTTGCCGAAAATGGGATGGAGACTCTTGCCGGGGAAGCGGGTCGAGCCCCAGCGCGCAGGTATGACGCCGATCACGCGCATGGGCTAGGCACCCTCCCGCGCGGCCGCGCTCAGCGCCACCGACCGCAGCAGGCCGCCGGCCAGAATGATGTTGCGCTGCCGCTCGGTCAGCTCGGAAGTCACGGTGAAATCGTAGCCTTGCGTCACGTTGCGCAACGCGACCCGGCCCAGCAGCCCCGCATGCAGATTGCTGCAGGCAATCCGGTCATCCGGCTGCAGCCGGTCGTAGTCGTCCGCCTGCTCGAAACAGCAGGGGAGAATGCCGAAGTTGATCAGATTCGCCTGATGGATCCGCTCGAAGCCCTTGGCGATAACCATCCGCACGCCCAGATACATCGGACACATCGCCGCATGCTCGCGGCTCGACCCCTGCCCGTAGCTTTCGCCGGCGACGATGATGTTCTGGCGTCCGGCATCGCGTTGCGCGGAGGCCCGCTCGTAGAACTTGGGATCGAGCGGCTCAAAGACATACCGGGAATACTGCGGCACATTCGAGCGGTATTTCAACCGCGCCCCCGCCGGCATGATATGGTCGGTCGTGATCTTGTCCCCGACCTTGATCGTCACGACGCCGTTCAGGACTTTTGGAAAGGGCAGGCCCACGGGCGGCTGACCGATGTTCGGGCCCCGCTGAATCTCCGCATCCTTCACCCCCACGCCCGCGGTGTCGCGGTACAGGAAAAGGCTGTCGTCGACCAGGAACTGCTTCGGCCGCTTGACGTCTTCCAGGTTGTCCAAGGCGCGCGGATCGGCAATCACGCCGGTCAGCGCCGCCGCCACCGCCGTCTCGGGACTCACCAGATAGACCCCCGCGTCCGCCGTGCCGCTGCGTCCCTCGAAATTGCGGTTGCTCGTCCGGAGACTCACCCCGCCGCTCTCCGGCGAAGCGCTGTTGCCGATGCAGAAGCCGCAGGCATTCTCCAGCAGGCGGAAGCCCGCGCTGATGTAGGGCTCCAGAAGCCCTTCCCGCGCCAGCATCTGGACGACCTGGCGCGACCCGGGCGCCACACCGGCCGAGACTTCGGGATGCACCTTCCGGCCCCGCAGCAGCAAGGCGACCGTCTTGAGGTCACGGTACGACGCGTTCGTGCAGGAACCGATCATCACCTGATTGACCGTCTTGCCCGCCAGAGAGGCGATCGTCACGACATTGCCGGGCGAATGGGGACAGGCCGCCATCGGCTCGACCGTCGAAAGATCCAGTTCGAAGACATCCGCATAGGTCGCGCTGGGATCGGCCTTCAGCGCCACCCAACCCGCCTCACGCCCCTGCGCCTTGAGAAAGCCGCGGGTGACGCGGTCGCTCGGAAAAACCGAAGTCGTCACACCCAGTTCGGTCCCCATGTTGGTGATGGTGGCGCGGGAGGGCACGTCCAGGCTCTCGACGCCCGGTCCGCCGTATTCCAGCACCCAGCCCACATTGCCCTTGGTGCCAAACCGCTCCAGCACCTTGAGGATCACATCTTTTGCCGAAACCCCCGCGCCCAGCGCTCCCGACAGCCGTACGAGACGCACCTTCGGCCAGTTCAGGAAGAAGGGTCCGCCGCCCATGGCGACCGCGACATCGATGCCGCCCGCCCCCATCGCCAGCATCCCGATGCCGCCACCGGTCGGGGTGTGCGAATCACTCCCCAGCAGCGTCTTGCCCGGCAGGCCGAACCGCTCCAGATGCAACTGATGGCAGATGCCATTGCCCGGTTTGGAGAAAATCGCGCCATAGCGCTTGGCGGCGGTGCGGAGATAAGTGTGGTCGTCGGCGTTTTCAAAGCCGATCTGAATCGTGTTGTGGTCCACATAGCTGACCGCCAGTTCCGCCTTGATGCGGTCCAGCCCCATGCTTTCAAACTGCAGATAGGCCATCGTCCCCGTGGCATCCTGCGTCAGACACTGGTCAATGCGGATCGCGACTTCCTCGCCCGGCTTGCGCTTCCCCGAGACCCAATGCGCCGTCAAAATCTTCTCGACTAGGTTCCGTCCCATCATTCACTCCCAAAAACGGATGCAGATGCGTGCCGCGGCCAGTTTCAAGCAGCAAACCGCACATGTGGGCGCATTATAGCCCACGTGCCGCGAAAAGTCCACCCACGGAAAATTCCGCAGTTGCGCGTGGGTGCGCGTCAACTTCGTTGCCGCGCAACGAGGGTTCGGGAGACAGGGTTCAGGGTTCAGGGAAGCCTCTGGCGGCCGGAGGCCGCCAGTTGGATCGAGTGAGAGACTGCTGAGCAGCCGCGCCCTTACCGCCAGGCTTGTCCCAGAGCTTTGTCGCAAGCTTTGTCTTAAGCTTTGTCGGGTGTTCAAGGAGGCGCATCGGGTAACCAAGGATTCCGCCATGACCTACATCCAAGTACCGAAGACTGTACGCCCGCTCCGCCCGACGCCGATGAGGCAGTCGAGGATCAACCCGCCGAAGCCGCCCGAGCCCATGTGGCATCCCAAACCGCCAGACACGCCCAACTGGCGCTGGACAGGGAAGAAATAGCCTGCCGGTTCCGCCGACAAAGCTACCGCATCCGCTCGATCGACGCCTTCTTGGCGGCGTAGGCCTTGCCGATGCCGAGCGCGATTGCCTGGTCGCACAGGGACAGCGCCTTCTCGAACTCCCCGTCGTCAATGGCCAGTCCGATACCCCGCTCGATGAAGCGGACCGACGGGGCATACTCCCGGAATCTCTGGGCCGTTTCCTCCTGCGCCATGGGCAGGTAGTCCGCCGCCCTGCCCACGGCGGAGCGGCAGGCTGCGAGGTCACCGGCCCGGTAGGCATCCTCGGCAAGCAGGTCGAAGAGGAAGAACTTCACCGCGTTGGGGACGGAGTTGGCCCGCTCGATGAAGCTCAGCAGGTACTTCTTGCCCTTCTCCGGCCCGCCGAACCCCAGGGCCTCCCCGTGTCCGTTCAGCAGGTCGGAGACGATTTCGGCGGGTGTTTTTCGGATCGGTTCTGTACGGTCGGCCATGGCAGAAGGATGCCAGAGCGGGGGCGGGACCGCAAGCCTGAAGGCATCGCCTGTTGCGTTCCTTGCGGGGGGTAAACGCCGCTTAATTGAAGACTAAAACCACAGATTTACGAATAATGAATCGCAGAATATCGAAGTTCCTTCCGGATTCGCTCCTCTTCAATCGGCAATATGTGGTTCACAACGGCGGAGGACCGCCGGGTCCACAGCTTCCTGTTGCGCGGCAAGGGAAGAACTGGAACCTGCCGTCCCCGGCGGTGGCGAATAAAGTGTCGGCATCTTTACT
>CAZQKI010000086.1:0-18527 GCA_964592855.1 uncultured Lentisphaerales bacterium | reverse complement strand
CTGGTCATCGCCGTGTTGATGTACTTCTTCTTCAAGCGCAAAGCGTGGTTCTGAGGCGCAAGAGAATGTGGGCCATCCTCAACAGGCGGATTGTGACCGAACGCCGGATCTGGTTCTGGGCATCGACGGGGGCGTTCATCGTGCTGGGGCTGATCGACCCGGACGGCTATGGTGACGGAAAGTCGAATTGGCCATCGCTGTTTGGCGGTTTTGCGCGGGTCGTTGTCGCTGTCTGGAGAACCCCGTGGTATCTGGGACTGGATATCGATTCGCTGACATTCATGGTGCTACTTGTAGCCGCCTTTTTCTTTGCGGCAGCGCTTATCGGGTGGTTTCTTCATGTCCCCGTATGCATGGTCTGGCGACTTGTAAGGATGAATCGCGATTGCGCCCCGTCAGCCAGAACCGTAGTCGGCCAGCGGCCAAGCCGGGTTGTTTTTGCCTTTGCAGGTGCCGTCGCCACAGCTTTTGCAGGCATTCTCACTTTTTTCAATGGGCTCCAATTCTGGATATGGTTCTGGCTGTATGAGGCAGCTGTCGGTGAGAACAACTGGGAGGCCCGCTACTTTCAAATTCCCGTCGTCATGACTTTGGCGTGCCTGTTCAATGCCGGTGTCACGCATTCCCTGCATTCCCTGCTGACCTCGGCCATGCGAACCAAACGGCTTCTCGGCCTTGTGCTGCTGGGCGGTCAAATGGCGACGTTACTGGTCAGCACGGCCTTATGGCATGTCTACGACTGCCACTGAGGCACCGCATTCGGCGTGATCCATTTTGCGCTGCCACAACGGTTAATTCGGCATTCCCGCCTTGTAATCGGTTAGTGACAGGGGGGGCGAAGAAAGCGCATGGATGAGCGGTCAAAAGAAATATGGCGCTACGATACCGGTGTGCAAGGAATACCGGTTCTTGAACCCGACCCCGGCCTGAAGGCCGTAGCTTGCTTCCGGCTGAAGCCGGGACTCCGACCTTGGCGGCTGCCTGGAAAAAACACTCGCGCACCCAATCCCTCTGCCGGAGTTCCGCCTTCAGGCGGAAGCGAGTCAGGGGCTTCAGCCCAGGCTTCAACATCAGGTCCGCCTATCTCGATTTGCCCTCGCCGCATGCACTTCTTTCGCACACCCCCTGTCACTAACCGATTACTCCCGCCTTTCCTGCTCCCGCCTTTCCTGCTTTCCAAAACCCGGGAAGCAAAGTAAGCTATGCACTTCTTTTGCGGTTCATATGACTAATGCGGGCGTAGCCCGCAACCTAATCGAACCGCAGATTGACGAATACTGAACCGCAGAATGTCGAAGTCAATCCCGTGTCTTCAAGGCTCTTTCCTTCATGATTCGGACCTCATGATTCGTAAATCTGCGGTTCGTACCGGTTTCAGTTCTGAACAACATGTAATTTTCGATGTTGCAAAGCCGTAAGACACTAAGGGTGATTTTTCATGGGTTTTGACAGTGGCAATGTATCGTTTCGCATTTTTCATCTGCGGCAGGGGCTGACGCGCGACAGCATTGCGCAGTTTGCCGCGATGGTTGCGCCTCCGATCGAGACGCTGAGTCGCGATCCGATCCAGGGTTGGGTCTCCTGGAGACATCTCCTGGACCGCGAGATCACGGAGGAGAACTGCGTCTTCGCCTCCTGGATTCACCTGGCGCTGATGCGGGCGGAGCGGAAGATTCCCGGGGCACTGCTGCGCGCCTACTGCCGTATCGAGGAGGATATCGAGCGCAAGGCCAGTCAGGTGGAGTTCCTGAACCGCAAGGCGCGGGCCGAGGTGAAGGAGCGGGTGGTTGCGCAACTGCTGCCAACCATGCCGCCGACGCTCTCCGGTCTGGCGATGGTCGTGGATTTCCGCAACGACCGGGTGCTGGCCGAAGCCCTGTCCGATGCGCAGATCGACCGGTTCTGTCCCTTTTTTCGCGAAACGACGGGGCAGATGCCCCTGCTGATGACGGCCGAGACCACCGCGTTGATGCGGTGCCGCGTCAATGCTACGGATCTGATCCCCTCCACCTTCACCTCCGATGCCGATGTCGAGAGCGAGATTGCCACGAACCTGGGGCTCGAATTCCTGACCTGGCTCTGGTACGCCTGGGAAAAGGATGGCGGCGTGTTTCACCTCAAGAACCGCGATGAATGCGGCTACATGCTGGAGGGGCCGCTGGTCTTCTTCCGCGAAGGGAAAGGGGCCCACGAGGCGGTTCTGCGAAAGGGGTCGCCCCTGTTGAGCCGAGAAGCGGGGATCGCCCTCTTCTGCGGCAAGAAGCTCAAACGGGCGAAGTTCACCCTGGCCAAGGGCGATCAGGTCTGGTCCGCGACCATCGATGCCGATTTCAGCATCCGCGGGCTCAAACTGCCGCCCGGAGAGCAAACCGATCCGGTCGGCCGGTTCCAGGAGCGGATGCTGGCCATCGAAGCCTTCACGGAGGCTTACTTCGAGCTCTATGACCGCTTTCTCGCCCTGCGCCGCGATCCGGCGGAGTGGAGCCTCTGTCTGGCCGGTCTGCGCGCGTGGGTTGCGCAGCACGCAGGGGTCTGAAAGCAAAAATCAGGCTTGTCTAAAACCGGCGAATTCCGGTATAAGATTACGGGAAAGGCGCCTTGTCTGAACCGGAATGGAGTTATGCCATGAACCTGAATCCCCACGTATCCGCTTTTATGGACCATTTCCCCTTCGAAGGGCTCACGTTCGACGACGTGACACTGGCCACGCAGTATGCCGATTTCCTCCCCGCCGAAACCTCGATCAGCACGCGCCTGACCTCGCGCATCACCCTCAACACCCCCTTTGTCAGCGCGGCGATGGATACCGTGACCGAGTCGAACATGGCCATCTCCATGGCTCTGCTGGGCGGCATCGGCGTGATCCACAAGAATCTCCTCCCCGCCGATCAGGCCCGTCAGGTCCACCAGGTCAAGAACCACCTGAACGGCCTCATCCAGAACCCCGTCTGCTTCCGCGCCAGCGACACGATCGCGCACATTCAGGAGGTGCGCCGCGAGCAGGGGCTCCGCTTCGGCGGCTTTCCGATCCTGGATGACCACGATCATCTCGTGGGAATCCTCACCACTTCGGACGTCCGCTATTCGAGCGGGCCCCAGTCGCGGGCGAGCGAAGTGATGACGACCGCCGCCGTGACGGCGGCGCCTGGAACCTCACTGGAGGCCGCCTATCGTCTCATGATGCGGCACAAGATCGGCAAGCTGCCGCTCATCGACGCGCAAGGCAAGCTGGTGGGTCTCTACAGCTTCACGGACGTCAAGAACCTCTGCGAAGACAAACAGCCCCTCTACAGCCGCGATGCCCAGCATCGCCTGCGTGTCGCGGCAGCCTGCGGCGGCGGCGACTACGAACGCGTGGAGATGCTGGCCGAGCAGGATGTCGACGTGCTGGTCGTCGACAGCGCGCACGGGCATTCCCGCGGCATCATCGAGATGGTCCGCTGGCTGGTGTCCCACTATCCCGATATCGACGTGATCGCCGGCAATGTCGCCATGGCCGAAGGCGCGGTCGCGCTGCGCGATGCGGGTGCGCATGCGGTCAAGATCGGCATCGGGCCGGGATCGATTTGCACGACGCGCGTCGTCTGCGGGGTCGGCATTCCGCAGATCACGGCGATCTACGAAGCCGTCAAGGCCCTCCAGGGCTCGGTGCCCATCGTGGCCGACGGCGGCGTGCGTCACTCCGGCGATGTGCCGAAGGCCATCGTTGCCGGCGCCGATACGGTGATGCTGGGTTCGTTGCTGGCTGGAACGGAGGAAAGCCCGGGCGAGAAGATCATCCACGAAGGCCGCCACTATGTCGTCTACCGCGGCATGGGCAGCCTGGCGGCCATGCAGCAGGGGGTCGGCAGTCGCGAACGCTATTCACAGGGGTCGACGCAGATCGACGACCTGGTGCCTCAGGGGATCGAGGGGATCGTGCCGCTGGCCGGAACGGTCCGCAAGCTGATGACCCAGTTCGTGGGCGGCCTCCGCTCCGCGCTGGGCTATTGCGGCTGCCGGACGATCGCCGAGCTGCAAAGCCGCGGCCGCTTCTTCCGCGTGACCGGGGCGGGGGTGCGCGAGGCCCACCCGCACGATGTGAAGATCATCAAGGAAGCACCGAATTACCGCAGCTGAACGGGAGTTGACCATGACCGACCCGACGTGTGTTTTCTGCAAGATCATCGCCCGGACGATTCCGAGTTCAATCCTCCAGGAGGATGACTTCGGACTCGCCTTTCTGGACATCGCCCCCTTCGAGAAGGGGCATGCGCTGGTCGTTCCCAAGTACCACGCGGAACGCTTGACCGATCTTCCGCCGGAGTGGCTGCAGCGCATCATGCCGCTCGTCCAGGATACCGCGCGGCGCCTCGTCCGCGGGCTGCCGTGCGATGGATTCAACCTGCTGCAATCCAACGGGCGCTGCGCCACGCAAGTGGTGCCGCATGTCCATTTTCATGTCATCCCCCGCTGGGAAGGCCGGGCGATGGCCTGGACGCCGGGCGCCTACGACTCGCCGGCGGAAATGCAGGCGCTGGCCAACCGGCTGCGCAGGCTTGATTAACCCAGGAGAGCGTGCGGCCATGCATACGGTCAGAGTCGGCTTCCCCGTTCCGGAATCTCACAAGGACAAGCACCGTTGGCGTTTCTTCCAGGCGGCCGGCCTGCGCCAAGTGCGGCTGCATCGAGGCGCGGATTTCGCGCATCTCGATCAACTGCCCCAGGAACTGTGGACGATTCTGAGCTGTCCGACGAAGGGGGTGCGCTTCAATGCCCGCGCCCTTGCCCTGCTTGACTCCGACCAGGACGGGCGCATCCGCGTCCCGGAGTTGCTGGCGGGCGTGCAGTGGGTGTGCCGGCGGCTCAAAGATCCCGCCGTGCTGCTGGCGGATTCGCCGGTGCTGAAGCTGGAATCGCTCGCGGATGCGCCGGAAGGCCGGGCGCTGCACGCGATCGCGCGCCGGGTGCTGGCGGACATCGGGAATCCGACGGGCGATGCGATCACATTGGAAGACGTGGCCAGTCGCGACCAGTTGCTGGCCCGGACACCTTTCAACGGCGACGGCATCATCACGCCCGATGCCGGTGCGACGCCCGCGCAGCAGCAGTTGATCGCCGAGGCGATCGCGTGCTGCGGCGGTGAACGGGACCGGAACGGCGCGACGGGCCTCGATCAAGCGCATCTGGACCGGTTCTTCGCGGAGGCCCGCGCCCATGTCGCCTGGATGGCATTGAGCGATCAGGATGCGGCGATTCTCCCGCTCGGCGACGGTACGGCGACGGCCAGTGCCGCGATCAGCGCCGTCCGGTTGAAGGTTGCCGACTATTTCACGCGGTGCCACCTCGTCGCTTTCGATCCGGGCGCGACCGATCCGCTGAACGGTCGCGAAGCCGACTACGCCGCCTTGGCCAGGCTCGATCTCGACTCCGGCCGCGGCGAAATCGCCGCCTTGCCCCTGGCGCAGGCGGGGGCCGGTCGTCCGCTTCCCCTGGGCCCCGCCCTGAACCCCCACTGGGCCAAGGCCATGGCGCGCCTGGTCGATCACGCGCTGGTCCCTTTGCTGGGCGGTACCTTCACCGAATTGACCGAAGCGGCCTGGGAACAGGTGTCGGCCAAAATCGCCCCTTACGAGGCCTGGATGGCGGCAAAGGCGGGGGCGGCGGTAGCGGCGCTGGGCGTGCCGCGGCTGCGCGAGATCCTCGCGGGCGAGGGGTATGCGCAGATCGGCGCGCTGCTCCAGCAGGATCGATCCTTCGCCACCGAGGTCG
Organism: uncultured Lentisphaerales bacterium; assembly: GCA_964592855.1. Lineage (GTDB taxonomy): Bacteria > Verrucomicrobiota > Kiritimatiellia > RFP12 > JAAYLN01 > JAAYLN01. Next base: position 12,776 of record CAZQKI010000086.1, on the reverse strand, counting down.
GACAACTCGTCGATCTTGAAAAAATGATCGTCTACCACGAGCATCTGAACCGCCTGCTGAACAACTACGTCAACTTCTCCGACTTCCACGATGTCAGGTTCAAGGCGATCTTTCGGGTTGGACGGCTTTACATGGATGGGCGTCTGTGCGATCTCTGCGTCGATGTCCGGGACGTCAACAGCCACGCCACGCTGGCGACGGCCGGCAAGATCTTCCTGGCGTACTGCGAACTCACACGCCTGATCACCCAGGAGAAGCGCTTCGTCTGCGTCGCGGTAACCTCGGGCTTCGCCGCCTCGCTGTGGGTGGGACGCAACGGCATCTTCTACGACCGGGACGGCAATGACTGGGAGGCCGTGATCATCAAGGTCGTCGATAGCCCCATCTGCTTGAAGGAGGCCTTCTGGTCGCCTTGGATCAAGATTTCAACCATGATCGGCGATCAGTTCCGCAAGCTGCTCACGTCGAAGCAGGAAGCGATGCTGAGCGCCGCGGCCAGGCAGATCGATGCGACCGCGACGACGGTGGCCGTCGGCGCCAAACCCGCCGCGCCGCCGAAACTGGAAGGTGCGGCGCTGGCCTCCTCCGTCGCGGCGATCGGCATCGCCGTCGGCTTGCTGGGATCGGCCGTCGGCGGACTGATCAGCGTGGCCAGCGGGCTGCCGTTGTGGAAGTCGCTGGCCGGCGTGCTGGCCATCTTCCTGGCGGTGTCGGGTCCCTCCGTGGTGCTGGCCTACTTCAAGCTGCGCGCCCGCGATCTGGCGCCCGTGCTCAACGCCTCCGGCTGGGCGGTCAACAGCCGCATCCGCATGACGATGCGGCTGGGCCGCGCCTTTACCAGGGAGGCCTGCATCCCTCCCGGCTCGGATCTCGAGCTGGGCGATGCCTATGCCGAGAGTCATCGCGGACGAAACTGGGCCTGGGTGCTGCTGGTTGTGGCCCTCGTGCTCTTCGTATACTGGCGGATGGGGTGGTTGAACCGCTGGTTGCCATCGGTCTGGGAGCGGGTCCCGGCTCCCGTGGCTTCGGCGGTTGGGTTGCAAGCGATTGGAGCGATCAATGTCCTGTAAATGCGTCTTGACGGCCTCGACGGTCCGCCACTATCCGAATCAGTCCCTGCCGGCGGTTCCGCTCCGGATGATCGAAGCCGCGTTGAATGAACGCTTCAGCTTCCAGGTCGCGATGCGCTCGGCGGTGTCCATGAACGTCGCGGTCGCGGCGACGGGTCCGGCGGGCTGGTCGGTGCGTGTGCGCCGCGTCGGCTACGTGCCGATGGCGCACCACAACACGCCGGTCAAGAGCGATCCGCTGGACATGGAGGGACTGGGGGAGATTCCCGGATTCGCCCCCGATCCGCTGCTGGAGGAGCAGACGCTCCTGCTGCCCCAGGATGAACTGCATGCCTTCTGGATCAGTGTCGTGCCGGGCGCCGGGGCCCGGCCCGGGAAGCACCCGCTGTCCGTGACGGTCACGCCGGGCGAGGGGCAGGGGAAGGCCGTGGTTTTGAAGCTCGGCGTCAAGCTGCACGACGTGGTTCTGGAGCCACGCCGGGATTTCAGCGTCACCCACTGGTTCTACAACGACCAGATCATCGACTGGTACAAGACCGACGGTTTTGACAAGCGCTACTGGGAGATCATTCCCAGGTACATGCGCAACATCGCCGAGCATGGGCAGAACGTGCTCTATGTGCCGGTCTTCACGCCGCCGCTCGACGGCGTCAAGCGCCCGAGTCAGCTGCTGCGCGTGACGCCCGTCGCGAAGGACCGCTACCGTTTCGACTGGAAGGACGTCCGCCGCTACGTCCGCACCGCGCGCGAACAGGGCATCACCCACTTCGAGTGGTGCCATCCCTTCACGCAGTGGGGGGTCCGCCACGCCATCCGCATCTACGAGGGGCAAGGGGCCGGCGAAAAGCTGCTGTGGCCTCCCGAGACCGGGGCGACCTCGCCCACCTACCGGCGCTTCCTGGAGCAGTATCTCCCGGCTCTCAAGCGCTTTCTCGATGCCGAAGGGATCCGCGAGGTCTCCTTCTTCCATGTCTCCGACGAGCCTCATGGCGAGGAGATGCTGGCCAACTACAAGGCCGCCCGCGCCCTGCTGAAGGAGTTGGCGCCGTGGATGGCCTGCATGGATGCCATCTCGCAGATCGAGTTCGCCCGCGAGCCCGGCCTGATCGACATGCCGGTGCCCAGCATCTCGGTTGCGCTCAAGTTCGTCGAGGAGCAGATTCCCTGCTGGTGCTACTACTGCTGCGGCCCCCGTGATCGCTATCTGAATCACCTGATGGACACCCCCCTGGCGAAGATCGCGATGCACGGGATGCTCTTCTACCGCTGGCCCTTCAAGGGATTCCTGCACTGGGGGCTGAACTACTGGTGCGAATCACAGCGGCGCAATCAGATCGATCCCTATGTCACGTCCGACGCCAGGCGCTGGCCGGGCTGGCCGTACGGCGATCCCTTCCTGATCTATCCCGGCGCGGAGGGACCTGTCGATTCGGTGCGCTGGGAAATCATCGGCGAGAGCCTTCAGGACTATGCACTGTTGCAGGCGGCGGCGCTGGAACCCGGCGACCCGCTGCTGGCGCCGATCAGCTCTTTTGCCGACTTCCCGAAACAGGCCGCCTGGCGGCTGGCCGTGAAGTCGACCCTTTATTCGAAGGCCACGCGTCGGCGGAAGGCGGCGACGGCGGCTGGGCGCAAGCCAGCCCGGGTTTGCCGGTAGCTATGATGTCCAAAGCCGCCATCGCGTCTACGGCCAGGAGGGGATCGGCGTTGATCCTGGTTCTCTGGGTTATCGGCATGCTGTCGCTGCTGGTAGTCTCCTTTGCCTTCGAGGCCCATCTGGAGGGCAAGGTGGTCTCCTTCGCGCGTAAGCGGCGCAAGGCGGAATCCCTGGCGATGTCCGGGATGCAACTGGCGCGGATGCTCCTGAACAAGCAGCTCTCCGTCTCCGGGAACGAGTCCGAATCCGCCGCGGCGGAGGACCGTTGGCATGTGCCGGCGCTGACGATCAAGCGGGGGGGCTCGATCACCCTTGAAGAGCCCCTGGGCGAGGGAACCATCCGTCTGGACATCGAGCCTGAACAGGTCTGGCGCAACATCAACAAGCTGGCCGCCGAGGACTGGGAACGGATGTTCCAGGCCATCGGTCTCCCCGAGGATTACTGGCCCGAGCTGATCGACTCCTATTTCGATTGGATCGATCCGGACAGCCTCCCGCGGCAGGACGGCGCGGAATCGGCCGATTACTACGAGTCGCTGGACCCTCCCTATCAAGCCCGCAATGCCCCTTTCGACACGGTGCGGGAGCTTCTGCTTGTAAAAGGGTTCAAAGAAGCGGTATTATCGGGCGGAATCTTGAATTCAGAAGAACCGAAGGAACGGCAGATCGTCATCACCAACGGGGTACAGAACTTGCTGACAACGTTTGGCGACGGCAAGGTCAATGTCAATGCGGTGGGATATGGAAACATCGGTGTTCTCCTGTCGCTGCCCGGGGTGACCGAGCTGGGCGCCAACGCGATTCTCGAAGAGCGACTGCGCAGCACCTACGGCGGGGCGGGCGGCTACGAAGACGATGGTTCGTTCCGCAGCGTCGACGACTTCATGGCGCGCGTGGGAAACCTTCTCGATGATCCGGCGGTGCGGAACTATGTGACGACGAAATCGGAGTACTTCCGGGTCACTTCGGTGGGGCAGATCGGGCGCGTGACGCGCCGCATCTGGGCGGTCGTTTATTCTAACGGCACGGTCTGGCGCGTTTTGCGCTGGCGTGAAGAGCCGTAAAGCGGGGATGCGCCTTTGCTTTGCGGAGACAAGACGGAGTGGAATGGCAGAAACGGAACGGACAGCACTGCTGATCGAGCAAGGCCTGATGCATGGCGTGAAGCTCGCTGGCGGACGGGATGGAACGACCGTCGCAACGGCCTGGTCATGGCCGGTTGCCGAAGGTGCATCTCCCGTTGCCGGCGGTGACGCCGCGGCGGTCGCGGACGACACTGGCGGCGCACCGGCGGCTCCGTTCACGGAAACCCTACGGCTGGCGAAAAACGTGCTGAAGATCGACGGCGGCTGTGCGTTGGCCCTCCCCACCTCCGATCTGATCATCAAAGTGCTCTCCCTCCCTCCGGCTGACGAGGAGAGCCTGGGCGCGATCGTTCGTCTGCAGATGGAGAAGATCGCCCCCTGCTCGGGCGATGATCTGAGCGTGGGGTACGAGGTGATTGCCCAGGAGGAGTCCGGGGTCCGCCTCTTTGCCGCCGCGCTCCCGAAGACGAGGCTGGACAGCTTGGCGCAGCAACTCGCGGCGTCGGCGGTAAGGCTCACGCGGTTGGATGCGGCGTTGCTCGGGTGGTGGCGCCAACTGGTCGATCTCAAGCTGCCTGCCCTGGCCGAAGGCATGGCGGCCGTGCTGTTTGAACAGGGTGGAACCTGGGATTTTGTCCTGGCGCAACGAGGCGAGATCCTCCTGGCGCGCGGGTTCGGTGTCCTCCCGGAAGCGGGTGACCTTGGACGCGAACTGACCCTGTCGCTGCTGAATTTCGAGATGGAGTCGGGGCCGGTTCATCTCAATGCCGTTCTGGTGGTCTCGGCGGCGTCGCCCGAAGCACCGTGGATGGAGGCGATCGCCGGCGCCGCAGGCCGCGACCTGGCGCCGCGGTGGATGGCCCGCGAGCAACTGGGCCAGCCGGGGCTGGGTAGCGCGCAGCGCGAAGGCGAGGCGGGGCGCCTGGATCTGATTCCCCCCGCGTGGCGCCAGTACGAGCATCATCAGCAGAAGCGCCGCCGCTTCCTGGCTGGCATCGCCGCCGGACTGGGCCTCTGGGTGCTGCTGGCGGTTGTCCTCTTCGGCGCCCCGATCGCCATCCGGCACCGCACGGCGGCCATCGCCACCCGCATCGCCGACGGTGAGGCGGAGTACCGCTCCGTCTCCGAGGTCCGCCAGCGCGTGCGCCTCATCCGCTCCTACATGGATCGTTCCCAGTCGTTGCTGGAGATCCTCCGCGCGGTTTGCACGGTCAAGCCCGAGGGACTGGAGTTCGGCTCGGTGACCTATCGGCGTGACGATGTGGTCAAGCTGGTGGGCGATGCCGACCAGCAGGTGCGGGTCTACGCGCTGAAGGAGGCGCTGGATGCCTCGCGCCGCTTCGAGACCACGCGCTTGAACGGCCCCTCGCTCGACGCGCGGCGGCGCTACCGGTTTGAAATCGACGCCCGCTTCCCAGGAGGTGCGAAATGATCATCTCCCCCCGCGAGAAGGCGATGCTCGCCCTGGTCCTCCTGGCGGTCCTTTACGGCGTGCTGGGGCTGACGCTCCGCAGCCGGCTGGCGCAGATCCAGCTGCTGCGCGACACGCAGCACGAACAGCAGGCCCTGCTGGACGACCGGGACACCCTCATTGCGCAGCGGGCGGAGTGGGAGGGTCAATACGCCAAGCTGCAGAATCTGATGGACGTCTTCGATCCAGAACGGCGGATCGACACCCACTGGCTGGCGACTATGGATCGTCTTGCGGCCAAGAACAACATTACGATCATCAAGCCGCAGGCCGGCGAGGAGAAACAGGTGGGCGACGTCTATGAACTGCCCATCGACTGCAAGGACTGGGAAGGCTCGCTGGAAGGCCTGGTCGGCTTCCTCTACGATCTTCACGCGGAAGGCGCCATGCTGGATGTCCGCAGCATGTTCATCCGTCCGACGCCGAACAAGCCCGCCCTGCTCCGCGGCAGCTTCACCCTTTACTGCGCCTATCTGCGGCATGCGTCCGCCACGACCGCCACCGGAGAAAATAAACCATGAAGCCTTTTCGCCTGATCGTCCTGCCGTGCCTGGCTGCACTGATCGCAGGCATCAACCTGCCGTCACCGGCGCAGAACCTGCCGGCAACTGTTCCCGGACCGCCCCCGGGTTTGCGGCGTCCGCAGATTCTCCCTCCCGGCACCATGCAGCGTACGTCCGGTCGGCCGGTCATCGGCGATCCTGGCGTCGCCTATCCGGCAACGACGGCTGGAGCCGAGATGACGTCGACCGACCCGGCGGAGGATTCGGCGTTGAAATTCGACGGTTCGACGATTGAAATCGTCCTGAAGACCTATGCCGAGGCCACCGGCCGCACGCTCTTGATGGACCCGGGTGTTGCCAGCTTGTCCAAGGCGACCATCACCCTCCTGAGCCAGTCGGAATTAACCCGCGAGGAATACCTGCAGGCCATCGAAACCGTGCTGGTCATGAATGGCATCGCCCTCGAGCCGGTGGGCGAGAAGTTCATGAAGGTGCTGCCGGCCAAGGAAATGCGCAAGCTGGGCGTGAAGACGGAGTTTGAACTGCCGGCCGGAGGGAAGCATGTCGAAGACGGCAAGATGGTCAGCCAGATGGTGAGCCTGAAACACATCACCCCCGAGGATGCGCGCAAGGCCATCGAGGCCAACTTCAAGGGGCGCGACGGGCAGATCCAGGAATTCGTCCAAACGGGAAGCATCTTGCTTACCGACACGGTCGACAACGTCAACCGCATGCTGGAGATCCTGACGTTCATCGACCAGCCTTTCATCAACCGCGAGATCACCATCTTCCGCGAGATCCGCTTCGCCGAGGCGGAGGACATCAAGGCCAAGCTGATCGCAATCATCGATGAATCCAAGAAGAACCAGCAGCAGGGCAAGACCGTTTCCGAGTCGAAGACCTCGGGAGCCCCGGGAATTTTGCGCCGGACGCTGCCGGCTCCCGTGCCGGTGATTCCCGGCGTGATCCGTCCCGTCGAGCGTCCGGCGAGCGCCGCGGAACCGGAGGTGAGCGAGACCCCGGGCGGCGGCACCGACGCTGATCGCGGCATGATTCGCGGCGATGTGCAGATTATCGCCGACAAACGGACGAACAAGCTGATCATCATCACGCCTCCCGAGAACCAGCAGGTCTTCGACATGATCATCGATGTGCTGGATGTGGATGTGAAAGTCGACCCCGAAATCGAAGTGGCGATTATCCGTCTCGAGTACGCGCTCGCCAAGGATGTCGCCGCGATGATCAACGACCTCATCGGCAATGTGAAGAAGGACGAAGCCGCGAAGGACGCACCCGCGTCCGCTGCGGACAAGAGCGTGCCAGCCAAGAGCGAGACGCTCATTGAGGCCGCCGCTCGAACGGAGCAAGCCAAGATCACCCCGGCCCCGACAACAACGGCCGAGGCTCGCATGAGCAAGGTGGGCGAGTTGAACAAGGACAACATCAAGATTCTCCCCGACGAGCGGATCAACGGGCTCGTCATCCAGGCGCGCAAGTCCGATTTCGAGACCCTGCGCAAGATCATCAAGGACATGGACATCATGCTCTCGCAAGTGCTGATCGAGACGGTTGTCCTGGAAATCGGGCTTTCCGACAAGCTCACGACGGGCATCGACTGGGTGCAGAAGACGCTCATTGCCGGCGAGGGCGACAGCCTGACGGCCTTTGCCGGCCGGGGCGGGGGAGGCTCCATGGCGCCCACCGACGCCATGAACTACACCGCCGCATCGAGCTTCGGCAAGGCCGCCGGCGGCATCTCCTACTACGCGACCTTCTTCGGCCTTAACGTGGATGCCGTGATCCAGGCGGCCGCGAACGACAACCGTACGCGGACGCTCGCTTCACCGGTGATTCTGACGCTCGACAACAAGGAGGCGGTGATCGAGGCGACCAAGGACCAGTACTTCTTCAAAGGGAAACGCTATGCCGGAACCCAGGCCGATGGACAAACCGCCTATGAAGATGATGTCGAAATCAAGAGCGTCGGCATCACCGTCAAGGTGACGCCGCGGATCAACGAAAAGGGCTTCGTCGTGATGAAGATCGACGAAAAAATCCAGGCCCTCGCCGGGACGCAGCGCGTGAACGAAGGGGACTGGCCCATCGTGGCCAGCCGCAATCTCTCCGCCGAGGTCGCTGTCCAAAGTGGCCAGACGATCGTGCTGGGCGGGCTGGTGCAGAATTCCACGATCAAGATCCGGTCGAAGATCCCGCTGCTGGGCGATATTCCCTTCGTCGGACGCCTGTTCCGCTACGACAGCGATGATGACACCCGGAGCGAGGTCATGGTCTTCCTGACGCCTTATGTGATGAATTCGCCGCTTGAGCTTGACCGCTATGCCCGTAAACGAAAAGCCGCCAGCGATGCGGACGACATGTGGACCCAGGGCTTCTCGAACAGCGATTTGGCCGATCCCCCGGACCGGAAAACGGCACGGCGTCTGGCCGATGCGGGGGTCAACCTGACCGCGACGAACAAGCCGGCACCGGTCGTCATCCTCATGCAGCCTCAGGCCATTCTGAACGATCACACCTCGCTGACCACCAACTCGCCGGATGGCGACGGCCGGTCGTCGGCGACACCGGACACCCCTATCATCTACCCGGTCAAACCGAAGCCCCGCGGTCGCGTGTTTCCCGTCGAACCCTGACGCCGGCATGCGGGTTTAACTGAGATAATTTAATAATGCATGCTGTTTCGGCGTGATCTGGGAGATTGGCGATGATTCAAATCGACGGTGATTTTCCCGGCGGCAACATCATCCTTGAACGGATCGAAGGCGATGACATCCTGCTGCGTCCCGACATGCGCGATACGGAGGGAAGCTGGTTCTACTGGGCCTTTCGCCTCCGGGGCGGTGCGGGGCGCCGTCTGAACGTTCATTTCACCGCCCACACCCCGGTGGGCATGACGGGCCCGGCTGTTTCGCTGGATCAGGGCCGGAGCTGGCTGTGGCAGTCGGAGGCGTTCACAACCGACAGCTTCACGCTCCGCGTCCCCGCCGGCTGCGACGACCTGCGCCTCGCCTTCAGCCTCGTCTACACGCAGGCCGACTGGGACCGCTTCATCGCCACGCTGCCGCCCGCGGCCGACTGGAAGGCGGACGTCCTGTGCAAGACCCGCCAGGGGCGCGACGTCGAACTGCTGCACCTCGGCGCGCCGGAGGCGGCGGCGGAGAAGCGCGTGGTCATCACCGCACGCCACCACTGCTGCGAGATGATCGCCAACTACACGATGGAGGGCCTCATCGCCGCGATCCTCGGCGACGGCGAAGCGGGCGCCTGGCTGCGACGGCATGTCCGCTTCCTCTTCATCCCCTTCGCCGACAAGGACGGCGTCGAAGCGGGCGATCAGGGAAAGAACCGCAAGCCGCGCGACCACAACCGCGACTATGTCGGCGAAAGCGTCCACGTCGAGACGGCGGCCATCCGCGCGCTGCTGACCCGATGGGCGCAGCGTTCGGGCGTCGATGCCGCCATCGATCTGCACTGCCCCTGGATCCGCGGCGCTGGTAACGACATCGTCTTCCAGGTCGGGCGCGAGGCACCCAAGGTCTGGGCCGAACAGAATCGCTTCGGCCGGATGCTCGAGACGGTTGTTTCGCCCGACGGCCTGCCCTACCGCGTCGCCGACAACCTCGCCTTCGGCCAGGGTTGGAACACGGCGGGAAACTACAACAGCGGCATGAGCTTTTCGCGCTGGGCCGAGGGGCTTGACGGGATGAAGTTGCCGACCTCCTTTGAAATCCCTTATGCCTCCGCCGGCGGCGTCGCGGTCACGGCCGACCGTGCGCGTCGGCTGGGGCGGGACATCGCCACGGCCCTGGCCGACTATTTCAGGAAATGAACCATGCTGGACGTCTGGACGATAACCGCGGAGATAGCCTTGGCCTGCGCGCGGGGGCTCGCCCCCTATACGCGCCGTGAAGTCGAGGCGCTGGGCTATGAAATCCTCTCGGCGGACGAGAGTTCGGTGGGCGTCAAAGGAACGATGCGCGATGCCCTGCGCCTCAACCTCTGGTTGCGGACAGCGCACCGGGTCCTCTTCCCCGTGGTCCAGACGCAGGCCAAGACGATCGACCACCTCTTTGCGCACGCCTCCGCCGTCCCCTGGGAGGATTGGCTGACGCCCGACGGCTTCTTCACGGTGCATGGCACGGTCCGCAACGACACCATCCGCGACACGCGCCTGCCGATGCTGCGGGTGAAGGACGCCATCGCCGACCGTCTGCGGGAGGTGCACGGGCGGCGCCCCGACTCCGGGGCCGGGTTTGCCGGCGCTGCCGTTTTCGTGCTCTGGCGCGAGCGCGATCTCCGGATCTTCATCGACACCACGGGCGATTCGCTCTCGCGCCGCGGCTACCGGCTCCTGCCCGGCCAGGCGCCGATGCAGGAGACCCTCGCCGCCGCGTGCGTCATGGCCTCGGGGTGGGACTGGAACGCGCCGTTTGTCGCCCCCATGTGCGGCAGCGGGACGCCGGCCATCGAGGCGGCGATGATCGCCCGGAAGCGGGCTCCCGGACTCCTGCGCACACACTTCGCCTTCATGTCGCTCAACGGCTATGGCGAAGCGGGGACGGCCGATACGCCGGCTGCCGGCTGGGCCGCCGCGCGCGACGAGGCAATCGCCGGGGAGCGTCCGGCCGCCAGCCTGCCGCCGATCATTGCCACGGACCATTCGCCCGAGGCGATCCGCAATGCCTGTGAAAACGCGACTCAGGCCGACGTGGAACCGTTCATACAGTTCGAATGCTGTGATTTCGAAGACACCGTGATTCCCCCCGGACGCGGGGTGATCTTCATGAACCCCGAGTACGGCGAACGACTCGGCGATGCGGAGTCCCTCGTCCCGACCTATCAGCGCATGGGCGCGCTGCTGAAGGACGTGCCGAACTACCGGGGGTGCGTCCTGACGGCCAGTTCCCGTCTGGCGCGGGAGATCGGACTGCAGCCGACGAAGCAGATCCCCTTTTTCAACGGGGCGCTCGATTGCCGGCTGCTCTGCTATGAGGCAGGTAGAAAATGAATAAACAGCTCAGCCTCTGGTTCTCCTGGGCGACCCTGATCGGATTCACGGCGGCCTTCGTGTTGATGGGCAACCGGGAGTTCATCCTCTATGCGGTGACGCTCTCCATTCTGATCGCCCTGGTGCAGTGGAGCGACCGGAAACTGCACTATCCCGCCGGGGTCAAATGGTGCTTCTGGGCCTGGCTGGTCATGCACATGTGCGGCGGCTTCGTGCACCTGCGAGGCGTGCGCCTCTACGACGTCATGCTGCTTGCGTGCGTCGACGCGCCCTATCACATTCTGCGCTACGATCAGTTTGTCCACGCCTTCTGCTACTTCACGATCGGCGGCTTCCTGCGGACAATCATCACCTCCCTGGCAGCCCCCGGCGCCTCGCGGACGGGGATCGTCCTGATCACGCTCCTGGCCGCGCTCGGCGTCGGCGCGCTGAACGAGATCATCGAGTTCGCGGCGGTGGCCTTCTTTGCTTCCTCTGGCGTCGGCGACTACATGAACAACGCGCTGGACAACGTGTTCAACGGACTCGGCGCCCTGGCGGCGCTCGCCTGGCCCGCGCACCAGAAGCGATGATCTGGCGGGCAAGGAAAGATGGAAGCTCCTGACACGTTATGAACATTGATGACCATCCGATGGAAATCGAGGCCATGGAGTTGTTCAAGCAAGGCAAGTCACAGCAGGCGAGCCAGCTCCAGGATGAATTCCTTGCCGAGATCAAGCGGTCTGGCGTCGATCATTGCACCTGCCCGGCCGCCTGCAAATTACACGGAAAATGCATGGAGTGCGTGGCCCTCCATCGGGGACACGGAGACCATTTGCCACACTGCATGCAGGACATGGTCAACCGGAGGATCGAGCAACTCTCTGGCTTGACCGAGCACAGCTTCAAACCGCCGCCAAGGGGCTATTAGAGAGACAGGAATCATGCGCATTGCGTTTGTTTTCAGCTTCCGAAAGCTTCAGTCCCGGCAACCGCCACGATCTCGCCGAAGTAGATTCGGTGATAGTCCATCTTGGGGTAGCTTTTGGCGATGGCGGGGTCGAGGAAGTTGGACGGTTGCATGTCCTGCCAGTAGATCTTGCGGCACTCGATGACCAGTTCCGCCTCGGCAAAACCGGGGGCGGCAACCCGCGACGCGGCCACGGGGGTCAGTCCCGACTCCGCGATTTTGTCCCCGTCCCGCCCCGACTTCGTGCCCAGCAACTGGACGGCTGGCCGGTAGCGCTCAGGGAAGGCGCAGAGCGTAAAGGTGTCATGCTTGTCCATGAAGACGCGGGTATGGCGGCCCGGTCGCACGACGACCTGGGCAAAAGGCTTTGCCCACATCGTGCCAAAGCTGCCCCAGCCGACGGCCATGGTGTTGAACGTCCCGGCCGCAAAATCCCCGGCCGTCAGCAGCATCCACTGCGACGACCAGAGGTGGTGAGCACGAACCAGCAATTGGTCGGCCTTGATCGGTTGTAGCTTGTTCATCGTGTCATTGTTCCTTTCGCTCAGGCGACGTCGATGATGACGACCGCCAGGCCCGCTCCGCCTGTCGCCACGACTTTTTTGTCGATGTCTGAGAATACTACTCGGGTTCCGTTCCGAGATAAAGCAAATCATCTCGCCCTTTTTACATTCCCGCTGGTTTCTTTGGCCTTGACGCTTTTGTCCGTTTCTGTCAATCTTCACCATCATTCACTATTCTAGATATGGTCTGGCATTATTTCGGCCCGTTCGGGTCGAGGCCGGCCAGGGACTGCCGAAAAGCGATTTCTTATCAATCACCTCGGCGGGCTCGACCTCTATCCCTTCAATGCAAAATCCCCCGCGAATGTCTGAAGCGCCTTTATCAGAGGCTTCAAGATCGGCGACGACATCCCGGCACCCCTGCATGACAAACTCTCCGCTCTCCTGCTCTCCTATGCCGCACCAGAGCCTCGGCCATCAGGCCGCCCGATCCCCGCACCCCGTCGACTCCC